>CAZEWA010000050.1:1175-28530 GCA_964515685.1 uncultured Polyangiales bacterium
GGTCTACGGACTCACCTGCGGCTGAAGTGCACCGAACGCTAGCTGCTGCGGGCAGGCCCGCCGCTAGGCGGTAAGTCGGCCGTAACGTGCTGTCAGAGGGGGTTCGGGAAACCAGTGCAATCCGCCACCGGCCGCGAGCAGCCCTTGTCCAGGCGACATTTGTCACACGTAGCGCTGTCTCCGCCGAGACAGTCGATGAGGCAGTTGTCTCCGCTACATTCGGCCGAGTCGAGATAGCAGTTAAGGCAACTCTCGGGCATCTTCGCCTTGAGCTCTGCTTCCAGGTACGCGCAGGCGCGAATCTTGGGGCGAAGCTCGGCGTTGTTCGCGAACGGCGCGGCAGACTTTTCTTTGCGGGCACACGCGGCTACGGTGCGCGCGGTGATGCCGCTGCAGATAAGTCCCGAGGGTACGGCGCCGCAGCCGTTGGGGAAGTTCGGAGTCTCCTCCAAGGCCTGCGAGAGCAGCTCCTCTTTGATGGCGCAATAGATGCCGCCGCACATGCCACCGGTCGGAAGACCGTAGGTGCTGCAGTTGTTCTGGGTGCCCGTGCCCTCGATCTGAGCTCTTGCATTGGTGCTTGAGCCAGTGTCGCCATCGCCGCTGGTACTGTCGCCGTCGCCTGCGGTGCCGTCGCCATCGCCGCTCGTACTGTCGCCATCGCCTGCCGTGTTGTCACCATCGCCGCTGGTACTGTCGCCGTCGCCTGCCGTGTTGTCGCCGTCGCCTGCCGTGTTGTCACCATCGCCGCCCGTAATCGGCAAGGGTGGCGGGAGCGTCCAATCGCCATCGTTGTTGGCGGGGTCGTCGGTGAGGCATCCGAGGAGCACAGAAAGACCAACGACCACGAGCAAACTAAAGCGTTTCATGAGTACCCTCCTCAACGAAAGACCGGCTTCGCTCGCGAAAGCTAGCCCGGCGAGCCGATGCAAAATCAAAAGGCAGCGTCGATCTGCAACGAGAAGACGTCCTGCGCTGCGCGGAAGCGGCCTTCATTGACTCCGGTGGCGGCATCTTCCGCCACCGTCGCGATGTCTTTCACGAGGCCTGCACCCACAGGGACGAACAGCGTCTCGTAGAAGAAGTGCGCGTAGCCTACCGTGACCTTGAGGCGGCCCACAGCCACGGTCGCGCCCGCGTGCAGGCCAATCTTCTCGACCGGCCAGTAATCGATGTTCATGTAGCGCGGATCGGCCGCGCGACTCGCGTACGACACACCCCCTCGGATCGCCAGACGCTCAGGCACCAACTGAATATCGCTGCCAGCCCGTAGGCTCAGCGTGTTCTTCCAGAACTTGGGGATGCCGCTACTCTGACGTACGTAGGAGCCGATGGCGCCGTCCTCGAGATTGTTCCACTGAATGCGCGGTGTGGACGCGTCTTCTCCCGCCACTTGATCGTGCAGCTTGACGTCAAAGCGGTCGACGTTGCTGGTCTGACTCCAGATGGCTTGCAGCTCGAGGTCGAATACCTCGTCGCGCATCGGGTTCAACACGCCCTCGCGGTTGCGCCGCAGCTTGGCGAAACGTATGCCTCCCACGACCTCGAAGGTAGGAAAGGGTACGTTGACCTCGACGCCATCGATGCGGCAGTGCGTCCCCGGGTTCTCGTCGCGACAGCTCTTGCGCGGCGCGCCGTTGACACCATTGGCGGTGAGATCGGCGGTGCCCTTGGCGTTCATATCACCGTGGTACGTGACCACCCCGAAGAGCTCGACCTGCTGCCAGGGCGAAATGACCACGCTCGCGACCGCCTTGGGAATGAACCAGGCGTGGGCGTTGATCTCGGTGATGACCTCCTGATCCTGGAAGCTGCCACCCAGCGCGGACACCACGCTCTTGCTGTAGATGCTCGCCACGCCGTAGCCGACGCTGCCGCCGACTCGCAGCCAGTCGGCGAGGCTCAGGCCGACGCCAGCCATCAAGAATGCGTTCACGCCGCGGCGCTCGATGGCCATCTGACGCGTGGGAGACTGAACCCCGGAGACGGTAGGCGAAAAAGGCTCGTTCTCCGCGGGGAGCACGCTCACGATCGTATCGTTACCGTAGCGCGTCTGGCCGACGGCAGCGGGCGTGAACAGACCGAGACCGTACCCGAAGCCCTTACGAACCGTGTGCGCCCAGCCGATGTTGGCTGCGAGCATCGGCGCGGCGTCGTTACACACCTCGCTGAAGTGCTCGACGCCGTTGAAATTGCGGTCGGCGTTTGGCTCACGGTATGGGACGCGTGGATCGCGCGCGCGGTCGTAGCAGCCCTGCAGGAACGGCAAGCGCAGCTCGAGCCCCGCCTCCGCGCCGTGAAGGACGGCAAGGTTGGCGGGATTGTGCGCGGTGGCCAGGAAGTCGGCGGTTCGGCCGATCGCAGCGGCGCGACCGGTGCTCTCTGCGCCCGCGGCCAGATCCTCGACGCCCGCGGCGGCGGCCTTCTGCGTGAATGTCAGGTTGACCGAGCAGGCGAACCCAACAGCGAGGGCGACACGAGCGAGCGCCTTAGTCGAAGCACGCGTGCGTGCGTCCGTGCGAAGATCAGAGAGATTAAGCATGATGCTAGCGGTCTCCTCGCCTCAGAACTGGCCCACGAGGCCGAGGCCGCGGGCATGTCTGTCTGCCCAGGGACTTACCCTGACGTTCTGCCAGGAGAACGTGGGGCGCCTCTCGGGCGGGTGATAGTTGCTGGGGCGCGTCAGGATGAGTAGTTCCGCGACGCCGATGACTCCGACGCCGAGGCTGAGACCCTCGTAGAGATCCTTGTAGCCGAGTCCAATGCCGAGGCCTGCGCCGATGCCCACCACAAACGCGCCGATGTGTCGTTCGATGGTGCCGACGAGGTAGTCTTTGTGGCGCTGCGCAGTGATCACATCGTGTGCGTAGGTTGCCTTGGCGACCTTCTCGGTGATCGTGCCGGACGCCATTTTGCGAAAGCGCTTGTGGCTTCCCAGTGCGGGCCAGCCCTGCACGAGCAGATAGAGGAAGTTTGCGCCCGACAACGCGCTCGCCACCGTGAACCCTGCCCGCCTTGCTTCGGAATCTGCGGTCATGGCGGTGTAGACGTTGAAGGAGATTAGCGCCGTCATGCCGACGAACCATGAGCCTAAATAGGCGCGCGTGTGGCGTTGCACCTGCTTGAGCTCGTCGTCCAAACGCTGGAGATCCAGGTCGGCTCCCATGAGCTGCGCATCTGCGGGGGAAAGCGCGGTCGCGACATGGGGCAGGCGCCTCGGAGCTCTGGGCGCATCCGATTCTTCAGCCTGTGTTTCTTCAACCTGCTCCCATCCAAACTGATCGTTCTCTTGCGCCTGTCCCAAGCACGGGAGCGCTACGAACGCGAATGTGGCGACGAGCACAGCGGGCGCCATTTGGGAGAAGAAGAAGCGGGCGCGTAAGTGGAGTTCGTGAAAGGCAAGCACGCGTGAGCTCCAGCAACGACAATAGATTGAGCTGCGATGGCCCGCGTGCGTTTGCAATTAGGCGCACGGGAGCTCCGCCAACCATCGTCCGAACCTCGCCGCAACCTCCGTGAGATTCAAAGCGACGAGATGCTTCAGGTTCGAAGCGACTCTTCTTCTACGCGAAGGCTGGTTGTCGAGTCGGCCACCTGTTTGACACGCCTGACGTCTCGGAGGTCATGACCGCGCCGTTACGAGGCGCAGCGCGTCCGATAGGCCAGTGGGGTCTCCCCGGTCCAACGTTTGAAGGCTCGATAGAAAGCTGCACGGTCAGTGAAGCCGACGCGCTGGGCCGTACTCTCGATGCAAGCTTCCGGACGTGCCAGCTCTTCGCAGGCGATCTCGCGGCGCACGCCGTCGACGAGCTGGGTCAAGGAGACGCCTTCACTCTGAAGCTTGCGGCGTAGCGAGCGCTCGGAGACGGCCAACTTTCGCGCGATGCTCTCTGCGCTGACCGTGTCGAGATCCCCCTGAAAGCGCAGGAAAAGTCGAATGCGCTCGGAGGTCCGCTCGTCTTGGGTCCGCGACGACAGCATCTTCGCGGCGGTCTCCGCGAAGGACTGCTTCAGCGTCTCGTTGCCCAGGTAGTGGCCCCAATCCAGGAAATCTCGGCGAAATACGATCTCGCTGTGGAGCGCGTTGAAGTACACCGGGCAGTCGAAGAACTCCGCGTAACGGGCCGCGTAGCTCGGGCGCGCATGTCGGAACGCGATGTGGATGGGGCGGTCGCGCGGCGAGAGATGAAAGGATTGGGCCAGGCGATGCGCGAACGTGAGCGTGAAGTCAGCCGCAAACCGTGAGGTGTCTCCGAGCGAGAGTGCGCTGCGATACACGAAGCGCCCGACGTCGCCCTCTTCGACCAGGCGAAACTCGACGTGCTCCACGACCTGACTGGCGATGCGCTGCACGCTGGTGATGGCCTCCCGTACGCTGCTGCACGCGAGCACCAGGTGATAAATCAGCGTGTGGGCAGCGGCCGGAGGGGCCAGGGCGAGCGTCACGCCAAGCCCCGGATCCCCCGTAAGCTCCATGGCACGGCTGATGAATCGGTCGACCGCGTCGAGCGGCACACGGGCGCCGGCGTCCTGCAAGAGCGAGGAGGGGATTCCAGTGCCCTGCAGAGCCGCCTCCGTGCTCACGCCGACAGAACGGATACCGTCTGCGATGCCACGTAATAGAAAGGCGGATACATACATGAACGAACACCGGGTCTTTGCGGGCGAGGAGTCCGGCCAGATGCGGACCTGATACAGCTTAGAGGGATTAACCGTGCCCATGACCTCCTTGCACGGCCATCAGATTGACACTCCTGCCCCCTAGGCTGTACTTTTACGTCAGCGCTGTGAAAATGTGACGCGCCAGGTCGAATGGAGTGGACCTCGGAGGGCTCAGCCACGTGTCTGCTGGCAGGCTGCCTCGGAGAACGCGGTCAGGAGTGTGGCCGCCTCGGCAACCGCTTTCACCGCTAGCTTTCGCGGCGTCACCATGATCCGTCTTCCTCGTCGACTGAGTCCGTTCTTCTCTTGGGGTACCTTTGCGATCGCAGTGGGCAGCGGCACCGCGGCCTGTGATGTGAACGCGTTCGTAGCCGACAGCACGGGTAAGCTGCTGCATCAGGCCGCACCTTCCATCGACGCCTTCTTCGACTACGAGACGGCAGGTGCAGGCTTACCTGGCATCATCATGCAGCTGGAGGCCTTCTACTCGGTGACCCAGAACAACGAGATGCTCTCCCTCGATCTAGCCAAGGCGTACGTCGGCTACGCTCAGGGTTGGATAGAGGCTGATCTCGAGCTGGCCGAGTCCAAGGGCGACCTCGCAGGGGCCGACCGAGCTCGCGGACGCGCGCGCAATCACTATCTTCGTGCGCGTAGCCTTGCTCTGCATGCCATGCGTGTACGGGACAAGGGCATCGACGCGGCGCTTGCAGCCGGCGAGGTGGCGCTCACCAAGTATCTGCGCGAGCACTACGAATCGAAGGACGATGCGCCACCGCTGTTGTGGGCGGGTCTTGCGTGGGGTGCAGCCATCAACATGTCCCTCGACGACCCGAGCCTCATCGTGGATTTGCCGGTGACCAAGGCGCTCGCGCAGCGCGCCATGGAGCTCGACGACCTGTTCTTCAACGGCGGGGCGTACTTGTTCCTCGGCACCGCGGAGGCGACGCTACCGCTGGCGATGGGCGGCAATCCTGGGCTCGCCCAAGAATGGTTCGAGAAGGGACTCGTGCGCACGGGTCGCAAGAACCACATGATGCATGTGAACTACGCGCGCATCTGGGCTGTGAATAACCAGGACCGAGAGATGTTCCGGAGGTTGTTGAGCGAGGTACTCGAGGCGGCCGACCTGGGTCCCTCCGTGCGTCTCTCCAACAAGGTTGCCCGCGTGCGCGCAGAGCGCTTACTCGCGCTCGAAGATACGTTTTTCTAGGGCAACGCTCTTGCGCCTTCAGTGCGTGTGGTTCCGATTCTGTCGCACGTACTCGCCGGGCGTGATGTCCATCCAGCGCTTGAACGCGCGATGGAACGCACTGACTTCGGAGTAGCCGAGCTTCGCGCCTGCTTCTTTGATGGTCACGCCGGGGCGGAGCAGCTCGACGGCGGCCGCCTGGATGCGCGCCTCTTCCACCAGCACGCTGAACGTGACCCCTTCCTCGGAGAGCTGCGTTCGTAGACTGCGCGCCGTGACACCAAGTTCCTGCGCGACGCGTTCGGTATCGAGGTCGCAGAGGTCCGGGCGCCGCGCGAGCGCACTACGCACCCGCTTTACGCAGCTCTCGCCATGGCCTGTCTCGCTGAGCAGTCGCTCACAGGCATCGCGCAGGAGGTTGGCCATGAACTCATCCGCGTAGGGCTGCGGAGCGTCGAGCACATAGGCGCCAAAAACTATCGTGCACTCTTCGCGCTCGAAGTGCACCGGGCAGTCGAAAATCTCGCGGTACTTCTCCGCATAGGCAGGCGCCTTGTGGCGAAACCGCACCTCGATCGGAGCTATGCCATCGGTGAAGAAGCAGCGAGCAACCCGGACGCAATGTCCAGAGAAGACCTCCGCAAAGAAGCGCTCACATAGAGGCGACATCTCGGGACCAAAATCGAAATGAAAGCGCGCTGAGTGCAGGTCCTCGCTGAGCCACACGCGTAGCTCCGCAAAGAAGATCGGTGCGTAACGCACGAGCATGGCGACGGCATCACGCAGCGTAGGCAGCGCCTGGGCAAAGTGGCTCATCAACTGAAACTCAGGCGCCGCCCCGCCGATGGAGAGGCCTAGCTCCGGGCGCTCTGTGAGCTTCATGGCTTCCGCGATGAGCAGCTCCACGCGCGAGGCGGGCACCGTCAGCCGCGTGTCTGCAAGCTGGGCCTCCTCAAGCTGTACGCAGCGCAGCAACGCTTCGTTCGGTAGACCGAGGCGTCGCACCTCCGCGATCAAGCCGCGGACGTTGAGGATAGAGACCTGCACCTTTAGGAAAGATAGCAGTGTCGTTCACCCCATGGGGCATCCTAACGCAGGTGTCGGTAAGAACGCGATGTGTCTGTGTTTGGCGACACCCGTGCGGACGTCGTTGTGAGCGGTAACAGACTCCGCGCCTCGGTAGAACTACAAAGCAGAGTCTGAGTCTCCGTGCCAGCCGCAGCAACGTCGGGAGTTTGCGAGCCCGTCAGGGTTTACTCGAGTGGCCGCACGACGGTCGCGTGTGGACAGCAAACCAGTACGCGGCTCTCTGGAATGTCGCGTCACAGCAGCAGCGTGTTTGTTGCGGAGAGCGACGCGCTCTTTCGCAAAGGTCGCGGGCCTGTTTTCGGCTCTCCGCGCAGATCGTTCGCGCTAGGCTTTGCCCCATGCGGAAGCTTCGATGGGCCTTGTCGGTTTGGGTATGCTTAGGGTTGAGCCAAGCGTGTGGGGCGGGTGGAGAGAGGCCGGTCCCGGTCGTCACGACAACGGACGCGCGGGCGCCTGCGACCAGCCAGCCACAAGATTCGCCAACCCCACCGCCTGCGACGGAGACCGTCCAGATTGCCAATCCTGCATCGGCGGCTTGTGCGGAGGCGTCCGGCAAGGAGGAGATCGTCGAAACCACGGCTGGACAGAGCGGCGTCTGCGTGTTCCCCGATGGATCACGCTGCGACTCGTGGCGGCTATTCCGCAAGCAATGTGCCCCAGGTCAATGCCACGCGGAGAACGGTGAATGCGAGTGAGGACGTACCTAACCGCGTGCCTATGCTTACTAGTGGCAGTCGGAGCAGCTTCGTCGCTCGAGGCGCAATCGCTCGATCTCACCAAGCTCAAGAAGGCAGCGCAGCAACTCCTGAAAGAGCCCAAAAAGCTCGACCCTTCCAAGTGGCCAAAGAAGCTCACGCTGAAGATTTCGGCGAAGCTTGAGCCCCCCAAGGAAGCCTCCAAGAAGCAAACGTCCAAGGTGCGGCTGGCCTCGTACGTCAGCACAAGTGATCTGAAGAAGCTACGCAGCGAGCTCGAGAAGGGTGCTTCATCAGCGGCCAAGCGCGAGGTCGAAGAGGCACGCGAGTACGTTCGTCAGCGCAAGCTCGGCTTCGAGGTCGGCGTGACCTCTGCCTCGGGCGTCCCGCTCAAGCACCTCGCCGGCACCTTGCCGCCATCCGCAGAGGAGCTGGCCCGACAGCCCGAGCAAGCGGCGATCGCAGGGACCATCGCCAAGCGCTGGCGCGAGGCATCGACCCGACAGAAGAGCTCGCGCGCCGCCCTGGGGAGCACAGTCGACGCGAGCGGAGCTCCGAGCCCGAACGCATCCTATTACGCGATGTCTTCGGGCGGAGCCGCCGCAGCCTCCTGGATGGATTCCAAGTCCTATCCATTGCCCCGCACCTGCGATCCCAAGGGCACGCGCTGGGTCGCGCGCGACGCGCTGCCGCCAGTCCGCCATCAAGGCAACTGCGGTAGCTGCTGGGCGTTCTCGGCCGTGTCCGCATTCGAGGTAAGTCAGGCGTACCTCAACGGTGTCTTCCACGATTTCTCCGAGCAATCGATGCTGAATTGCGCGGTGACCTCGCTCGGCAAAGAAGCTGGGAACTGCAGCGGCGGCTGGCCGCACAATGTCTACGACTTCGTCGGGCGCTCGGGCCCTGCCACGGAGGCACAGGTCCCCTACGTGAGCCAGAAGCGTGATTGCGCTTCGAACACGCTGACGGCGTACACGGGCGTCACGTACGCGCCGATCGATCCGCAGACGGTGCGGGCCGATCCGAGCAAGCTCAAGAACGCGCTGTGTCAGTACGGCTCCATCTCGACCATCGTGCCCGCCACCAACGCGTTTAACAGCTACATCGGCGGAGTGTTCAAAGAGCCCAACGTGACGTACTGGGACAACAATGCGCACGCGGTCGTGCTCGTCGGCTGGGACGACGAGAAAAGGGCCTGGCTCCTGCGGAACTCGTGGGGCGTGGGCTGGGGCGAAGCGGGATACATGTGGGTCGATTATGAGACCTATGCCGCAGCGGATGCGCGATACCGCGGAAATGAATATTGGGTCGTAGCGGCACCCGGAGATGGCGGCTCCAAGGGGCAAGGCTCATCGCTCGGGGCCTGGTACACACGCGTGCCTCGGTTCGAGAACGCCACGGGCCAGCCGCTCACGCTGCGCGTGCAATACGCGGCGTGGACGGGGATAGACGGCATGCGTTGGCTGCCCCAGGCAGACTCTTGGTATTCGTACGCGATTCCCGCGGGGTTTCGGGGCGAACTTGGATCGCCATTCATCGGCAGCCTGCGAGCATCGAAGGTCCTGTTGTACGCAGAGAGCACGGATGGGACGAAGCAGTGGACCCACCATCAAACCACCCC
The DNA here is from genome assembly GCA_964515685.1 of uncultured Polyangiales bacterium. Taxonomy (GTDB): domain Bacteria; phylum Myxococcota_A; class Polyangia; order Polyangiales; family DASUME01; genus DASUME01. Next base: position 10,435 of record CAZEWA010000050.1, read on the forward strand.
TATCGACCTCGTACCAGAGGGCGGCTACTGGGCCGAAGCGGCTGAGCCTTTCGACATCAAGATCGACTCCGACGCCATCGTACAAGTCAGCCAACCTGCCGCCGCCGTTTCGTCCGAGCCAACGAGCACCTCGTGCACGAGCTTTCACGTGAGCCGGATAGCGTTCTCCGCCGCCGTGGAATACGAGTGGGACGTCGGCGATGCACCGGACATTTTCCTCGAGCTGAAGAACGACAAGACAACCCTCCGTTCACCGGTCGGACTCGACAACTTCGATCACGCTTGGGATTTCATTGCTGCGGATCCGCTCGTGCTCACAGCAGGCGCCAAGATCACGCTGACGGCGTACGACAAAGATCTCAACGCCGATGAGGTGATCGACTCCATCTCGGCTACTGTGCCGAAAACCTTTCCCTCAGGCACTTGGAAGACCGTGGGTAAGTACGGAGAGATGGAGCTCTCCGGCACGTGCGCGAGTCTACGGCCGTCGGTCGTGGGCGCGACACTGCCTTCATCGACACGCCAACTGGGCAAGCTCTACTTCGGCGGCTCGGCGACAGACGCAGCAGGGCTCAGTGCGCTTGCGGCAACCGTGAGCGGACCTAAGGGAAAAAATCTGCCCCTGTTCAGCGACACGAAAGTGAGCGGCACAAGCAAGTCCCTGTCCGCGTACTTTTTCGACAGCTCAGCCTCGAAATACGCGGGCGTGGCCGGCACATACACCATCGTGCTGCAGGCGACCAACGGCGCCGGGCTGACCGGCTCGAAGAGCTTCCAAGTGGAGGTCGAGCTCCCACCGTCACTCGCAAGCGCGACGCTTGCGCCGTCGATGAACCATCTGGGCGCGCTCCAATTCGGCGGTTCGGTGATCGATGACGTGGGGCTCAAGACCATCGCGGCAACCGTGAGCGGACCCAAGGGCAAAGACCTTCCGCTGTTTGGCGACACGAATGTCAGCGGCGCGAGCAAGTCTTTGGCCGCGTACTCCTTCGACAGCGCCGACGCGAGGTATGCGGGGATCGCAGGCACATACACGGTCGTTCTGTCCGCGACAGACAACGCGGGCTTGGTTGGTTCGAAGACCTTCAAGGTAACCGTAAACCTCCCCCCCTCGTTGGCAGACGTGACGCTGCCTACCTGGGTACCAAACCCGGACAAAATCGCCTTTTTCGGCTCGGCGACAGATGACGTAGCGCTCAAGGCGATCACTGCGACGGTGAGCGGACCCAGGGGCAAAAATCTGCCCTTGTTCAACGACACGAAAGTCACGGCGGCAAGTAAGTCTCTGGCCGCGTACTCCTTCGACAGCGCCGACACGACCTACGCAGGCAAGGTGGGCACGTACACTATCGAACTATCGGCAACCGACAGCTCGGGACTGACTGTCTCAAAGACCTTCAGCGTGGCTGTGGCGAATGCTCTGCTCCCGTCCGGGTCTCCAGTGAGCGCCGGCTCATCTCACTCTTGCGCCGTGCGCAAAAACGGAGAGGTTATCTGCTGGGGCGCAGGCGTAAGCGGTAGGCTTGGCAACGGTTCGACACGCAGTAGCAACTATCCCTTGCCCGTGTCGGACCTGGTTGATGCCGTGTCCGTGAGCGCGGGCGATTCCCACACGTGTGCGGTGAAGAAGAGCGGAGAGGTCGTGTGCTTTGGCGCTGGCGCAAGCGGACGCCTCGGCAACGGCGCGACCCGCAACAGCAACGTGCCCGTGTCCGTGTCGAACCTAGTCGATGCCATATCTGTGAGCGCGGGTGCATCCCACACGTGCGCGGTGAAGAAGAGCGGAGAAGTCGTGTGCTGGGGCGCTGGCGCGAGCGGACGCCTCGGCAACGGAACCACACGCAACAGCAACGTTCCCTTGCCGGTGTCGGGCTTGGTCGACGCCGTATCGGTGAGCGTCGGCACCTCCCACGCTTGTGCCGTGCGGAAGAGCGGAGAGATGGTCTGTTGGGGTGCTGGCGCAAGCGGGCAGCTTGGCCATGGCGCAACGCGCAGCAGCAGCGTGCCTGTGCGCGTGTCGAATCTAGTCGATGCCATATCCGTGAGCGCGAGCCAGGCCCACACATGCGCTGTGCGAGCGGGCGGAGAGGTCGTGTGCTTTGGTGCTGGCGGAAGCGGGCGACTCGGTAACGGCGCAACCCGCAACAGCAGCGTGCCTGTGCTCGTGTCGAACCTAGTCGATGCCGTATCCGTGAGCGCCGGCGCGTCCCATGCATGCGCCGTGCGGCAGAACAAGGACATCGTCTGCTGGGGTGCGGGTGCCGGCGGTCGACTCGGCAACAGCTCCACCCGCAACAGCAATGTCGCGGTATCCGTATCGGGCTTGAGCGACGCGATGTCGGTGAGCGCTGGCCTAGGCCACACGTGCGCGCTGCAGAACGACGGGAAAGTCGCCTGTTGGGGCACCGGTGGCAGCGGACGGCTCGGCAACGGAACCACGCGCAACAGCAACGATTCCCTACCGATCTCGGACCTCGCCGACGCAGTTTCGGTGAGTATCGGCACGGCTCATACGTGTGCGGTTCGTCCCAATGGAGCGGTTTTCTGCTGGGGCGCGGGGGGCAGCGGTCGCCTCGGCAATGGCGCGATGCGCAACAGCAGCGTACCCGTACCGGTGACGGACCTCGCGGACGCGACAAGTGTCGGCGTGGGCTCAGCGCATACGTGCGCGGTGCGGTCGAATGGAGAAGTCGCCTGCTGGGGCGCGGGGGGCAGCGGTCGCCTCGGCAATGGCGCGACGCGCAATAGCAGCGTGCCTGTGTCCGTCACAGACCTCATGGATGCAGCTTCCCTGCGCGCAAGCTCGACGCATACGTGTGCAGCTCGAAAGAGCGGAGAAATCGCCTGCTGGGGTTCTGGCAAGTTCAACGGCGGCCCCACCCGAACCAGCTCCATCCCCATCGCAGCAAACTGAAGAGCGCATGTTCTGGCCTGGGAGTTGAAAACCCGTCGTCTCGGGCCAGAATGCAGCCATGACTTGGATTCGTACGCGTGATGGTCAGCGCGTTCATGTTCGTATCGTGGGCCGCGGTAAGCCGTGTGTGTTGCTCCATGGCTTCGCGAGCGAGAGCCGTGGTTGGCTGCCCTACGTCGCCCCGCTGCTCGGCGAAACGCGCTTCATCATGCCTGACCTGCGGGGCTGGGGCCCAAGCGGCGAAGTGGGCCTGCGCGAGGCCTGCGCGGTCACGGACTACGCACACGACCTCGAAGACATCCTCGATGCGCTGAACCTACAGAGCGTGCCCATTGCGGCCATCTCCATGGGTGCGCTCACCGCACTGAAATCCTACGAGCTCTACGGGGGCAAGCGCTTCAGCCGCTTTTTGCACATCGACCAAGGCCCCAAGGTGCAAAACGACGCGGGCTACGAGCACGGTCTTTTGGGTCATGAGCAAGAAGCCTTCTTTACGCGCTTACGCACGAACATCGACGCGCTCGAGGACCACCCAACGGAGCTGCCCTACGACGCGCTACCGCTCGGACTGCGCATGGAGTTTTGGACGCTGTTTGCACAGTTCGCATCCGCTGGCTTTGCGCACAAAGCCCTGAGCAAGCTGGCCTACGCCATGGCGAGCCGCGAACCTTTGGCGCGCCGACTTCTGCCGGTGTCAGCGTTCCGGAACCACCTGCGTGTGATCCGCGCCTATCTCGATCAGAACTACGACCTGCGCGAGGCATTTCGCCTGATCAGCGTGCCGCTCACGGTGCTGATTGGCGGCGCATCGCGCATGTACCCACCGGCCGGACAACGGGCCATCGCAGCGCTCGCCCCCCACGCCACCCTGCGCGAAATTCCCGGCGCAGGGCACAACATCCCGCTCGAAGCGCCCGTGCAATTCGTGCGCGAGCTTCGGCGCTTCACGCAGTCGGCCCCAGCGTAATCAAAACGGGGGAGTCGGGAGCTAAAATCGGGTCAAGACGGCTCTCGTTGCGCTGCTACTTCGAAAATGTTAGAAGTAAAGAGTGAGCGCAAAACTTGAACGCCATGCCCAGCAACTCAGTGCGCTTGGGCACCCCGTACGTTTGGCCATTTTACGCTTCGTGGTGCAAGGCGGCCCCGAGGGCAGCACGGCAGGCGACATCCAAGCCCACGTCGACATGCCGGCGTCCACACTGAGTCACCATCTCAAGCGCCTGGTCGAGGCGGGCATGCTGAGCACACGGGAAGAGGGCACCTTTCATTACTACGCGCCCAACTTCAACGCGCTGCGCGGCCTCACCGATTACCTTTGGGAAGACTGCTGTAAGCGCGGCAAGAGCTGCTGCTAGTTTTTTTGCTCTTCTACTTCGAATTTTTTGGAAGAAGGAAACCCGCAATGAACATCCTCAAGCCCCATATTTCGCTGAACATCTCGAACATCGAGCAATCGGTCGCCTTCTACGAGCGCGCGTTTGGCGTCAGCGCCACAAAGCGCCGTCCGGGCTACGCCAAGTTCGACCTCACGGCACCTGCGCTCAACCTCACCATGCAAGAAGCTCCGCGCAGCGGCGTGAACGCAAGCCACTTCGGCATTCAGGTCGCGAGCACCGCAGATGTAGAAGAAGCTAAACGCCGCTTCGAAACAGCGGGCCTCAAGACCATGACCGAAGACGACACCGCCTGTTGCTACTCTGTCCAAGACAAAGTTTGGATCGAAGATCCCGATGGCAACGCCTGGGAGGTGTTCGTGGTCAAAGCAGACGCGGACGTGATAGGCGAAGCTCCGATTCTACAGGCCCAAGCGAGCGCTTGCTGCGTGCCGCAGAGCCCGGGGAAAAGGGCCTCATGTCCGTGATCCCGCGCGAAGGCAGTCTGCGCGGCAAGCTGTCCTTCCTCAACCGCAACCTTACGCTGTGGATCTTTCTGGCCATGGCCGTGGGCGTACTGCTCGGCGAATTCGTGCCTGGGTTTACCGCATCCCTCGCGCGCCTGAGTTTGGGGGCGACCTCGATTCCCATCGCAGTCGGCCTGGTGCTGATGATGTACCCGCCCCTTGCCAAGGTCCGCTACGCCGAGTTGGGCAGAGTGTTCCGAGACCGACGCGTACTCTTGCTCTCGCTCGTGCAGAACTGGATCATCGGCCCGTTTCTCATGTTCGGGTTGGCTGCCGTATTTTTGGCCGACAAGCCCGAATACATGCTCGGGCTCATCTTGATAGGCCTGGCCCGCTGCATCGCCATGGTTTTAGTGTGGAACGAGCTCGCCCAAGGTGACCCTGAGTACTGCGCCGGGTTGGTTGCGTTCAACTCGCTGTTTCAGGTGCTGTTTTTCCCGGCCTACGCCTACTTCTTTGCCGGAGTGCTTCCCGCATGGCTCGGACTCGAGAGCTCCGTAGTCGACATCAGCATGGCCAACATTGCTCAAAGCGTGGCGCTGTACCTCGGCGTCCCATTCGCGTTGGGCTTTGCCACGCGTCAGGTTCTTGTAACGCGGCGCGGCCCAGAGTGGTACGAGCAGACCTTCTTGCCGCGCATCAGCCCGCTCACGTTGGCGGCGCTGCTCTTCACAATCGTCATCATGTTCTCGCTCAAGGGCGAGACGCTGTTGCAGCTCCCATTCGATGTGCTGCGCATCGCGATCCCGCTCCTCATCTACTTCGTGGTGATGTTCGCCATCTCCTTTATGCTGAGCAAGCGCGTCGGCGCAGACTACCCGCAAAGCGTCACGCTTTCCTTCACAGCGGCATCCAACAACTTCGAGCTCGCCATCGCAGTCGCCATCAGCAGCTTCGGCCTCGACAGCGGAGCGGCCTTCGCTGCCGTGATTGGCCCATTGGTGGAAGTGCCTGTGCTGATAGCGCTCGTGCACGTGGCGCGAAGGGCGCAGCGCTTCTTCCCAGCGCACGCCTACACAAGCAAGGGAGAGGCATGACGCAGAACATCCGCGGCATCCTATTTTTGTGCGTGGCGAACTCGGCGCGCAGTCAAATGGCCGAAGGCCTGGCACGCTCGATGTTGGGTTCGCACTTGCTGGTCCAAAGCGCAGGCAGCACGCCGTCTCACGTAAATCCCCACGCCATCGAAGTCATGCACGAGGTGGGCATCGACCTGACGACGCATCGCTCGAAATCTGTGGACAGCATCGATCCGAGTTCGGTCGACCTCGTGATCACGCTGTGCGCCGAAGAGGTCTGCCCTGTGTTTCTCGGCAGCATGCGGCACCTCCACGTGCCTATCCCAGATCCCGCAACGAACGACCCGAGCATCTCGCGCGACCAGATGCTCGAGCGCTTCCGCCTGGCCCGCGATGCGATCCGCGCGAGGCTCGATGCCTTGCAGCGTGAGCTCAGCAGCGCGCAGCCTGACCTTTCCTGAGGCTAGATTTCGCGCGCGAGGAGAGCCTCCACTGCGCGCCTATCGCGTGGACCTAGATCGTGAAACGGCTCAGGTTTGGTCCAAAACTCCCTCATGTGTGTTTCAGTGCAAGTGAGCGGCGCATGCGTTCCGTCGCAAAGGACGGACTCGAATTCGGGTACAACCTCAACGATGCCCGCAAACGAACGCAGCCCAAACCGCCTGCTCGCCCCACGTCTTGACCTGGGTTTGTTCGCGAGCATGCGGGGCCTACCCAAGCTGCTTGCCCCGAACGACCTTTGGCGCGATGCGGGAGCGGGCCTTGTCCTGGCTGCAAGCACACTCCCGCTCGCTCTCTTGCTCGCAAGCCTCGCGGGCGCGCCGGCATCATCCGGCATCCTCACGGCGGGCATCGGCAGCCTGGTGTGTGTTCTGTTTGGAGGCACGCGCAGCGCCCTCTCGGGCCCGGGCCTCACCACTGCCCTCGTCGCATCCACCATCATCGCGAGGCATGGACTCGAGGGCCTCGGCATGGTGCTGTACCTCGCAGGGATGCTCCAGGTCGCCACGGGCGCCCTGGGTTTTGGGCGCTTTGTGCGTTTGGTGCCGCTCTCGGTGCTGCGTGGCTGCGTCTTCGGCATGGGCCTCGTGCTGCTGCTGCGCCCGCTTTCCCATGTGCTCGGCGCACCCATCGAGCCGCTCGGAAACGTGCTCGCGCACTTCGACGGGCTGTCTGCATCTCTCACGTTTCAGAGCGTGGCCATGGCCACTTGCGCAGGACTGCTCGGCGCCCTGGGATTCCTGCACGCAAAGATCCCGGGCGCCCTTTTGGCCGTCGTCGCTGGCGCGCTTTCCGCCCATGGGCTCGGCCTGGAGCTGCCCATGCTCCATGAGAGCCAGAGCTTCCCCCTGCCGCGTAGGCCCATACCGTCGAGCGGCGGCTTCGTACACCTCTTCGGCAGCGTGTTCGAGCTCTGGGGTGCGATGACCGTAGCCACAGCCGTCAACACGCTCGCTCTCGAAAAATATCGCGGTAAAGACGAGTCCGAGCGCACCGATCCCGATCAAGAGCTGATCGGCAACGGACTTGCCACCGTGGCACTCGCATTCTTGCACGGTCTGCCCGCAAGCCAGCTCATCGCGCGCTCCGCCATCGCCAAACGCCTGGGCATAAGCTCGCGCAGGCCCGCCCTGATTCAGGCATTTTTCGTGCTGGTGCTCGGCCTTGCCGCGTTTCCGTTTCTGCATCGCGTGCCGCTCCCCGCGCTCACTGGCATCGCCATCTTCGCGGCGCTTCCTCTGCTCGATCCGCGCCCTTTGTTGGAGCTCGGGCGCGTGTCACGCGTGGAGCTCGTCCTATGCGTCGCGACCATCGCGTCGATGGTTTTCTTCGGCATTGCCACCGGCCTGGTCGCAGGGCTTGCGCTCGCATTCGGCAGGGCTGCGTTGGGCATGGCACGCACACGGGCGCTCGTGCATCGCAGCCGCGATCCGCAAGCGCCGCACCAGATAAGCTTCAGCGGTCCTGTCACCTTCCTGGCCGCGCTTGAGTTTGAAGCACTGCGTAGCGACCTCGGCCGCCTCGAACCGAGCTATGGACTGGTCGTTGATTTACGCAGCGTGGTTGCGATGGACGGTAACGGTGCGCTTGCTCTGGTTGCTGCGCTCGACAGCTGGCGCGCTCGCGGCGGCAAGGTGGCCCTACTCGGCCCATCGATGTACGTGCGCGAGAAGATCGCGCGAGCAGACGACACGCCCCGCGCCTTGCCTCCCGCGCTCGCACCGGGCGGCCTCAAGGAGGCCTTCGCACCAAACGATCGCATGCTCGACACCATCCTCGACAAACCCGGCATGCGTCTAGCGCGCCCGCAGCTCTTGGCTGGACTCGCACGCTTCCGCGAAGAAAAGCGCGACCACTACGACACGCTGTTCGCTCAGCTCGCGGACGGACAGCATCCGCACACCATGTTCATCACCTGCGCCGATAGCCGCGTCGATCCTGCGTTGTTAATGGGCTCACACCCCGGAGACCTATTCGTCGTGCGCGCCATCGGCTCGCTTGTCGCACACTCGGGCTGCGAGTTCATGCCGCAAGAGGGAGCCGCCGTGGAGTACGGGGTGGCAGTGCTCGGAGTGCGCACGATCGTGGTCTGCGGACACAGCAAATGCGGCGCTATTTCTGCGCTCAAAAAGGGCAAGGTTCCCGATGAGCTGACCACACTCAAAAAATGGTCCGAGCACGCCGCGAGCGTGGCGGGCGACGTGCAGAAGTTCGACGATGTCGATATGGCGATTCGCGCCGTCACCGTGCGTCAGATCGAAAACCTGATGACCTATCCCATCGTGCGCGAAAAACATGCGCAGGGAGAGCTGCATTTGCACGCGTGGTTCTACGACCTAGGTAAGGTCGAGCTGTACGAGTGGGACGCCGCCAAGAACGACTTCGTGGTGCTCGGTGCTGAAACGAGGCTGGCCTCACTGCCGCCTGGCCCGAGGCTCGAAGCCGCAGCCGAGTCCTAGCCTCAGCGGTTGCGCGATTGCGGCCCATGCTTCTGGAACCCTGCGCCTAGGCGTGCGATGCCTAGCCCCATGGCTCTCCGACACGTCGCCCAGTGCGCCTGCACGCTCGCATGGCTCCTGCTCCTCGCTGGCTGCAAGAGTCCTGCATCGCAGGCCACGTGGACGGTAAACACTCCCTCGCAAGCGCACGCAGGCGCGCCTGTGGATGCGTCCAATACCTCAGCCCAGCCGACGCGCGGCGCCCTTTCTACTGTGCAAGCCGTGATAGACCTCGCCCCTGAACGCACGCCTGAGGGCTGCGGCATACAGATCACGCCTGGCTACTTGGAAGGCAGCGCGCAGCCTGCGCCTTTGACCCATGGGGGCGCCTATACCGATGTGCTCGAGCTCGAGGGCTGCCACACACTCGTGTTCAGTGAGATGCCCTGGTGGCTTGCCGAGGGCTCAGTCAGAGTCGCGCGTCCACTGCAAGTCGGCCTCGATATCCAGCGCTATGCCGGCTCCGAGAACAGCGGTCCAGAGCTACGCCACGCTTATCACGCCTGGCTCAGCCTGCGCTTGCCCCGAACTGCCACCAGCGACGCGCCGAGCGAGAGCACGCTCTGGCACGTCGTTGTACATGCCCACGCCGACGGCAGCCTGAGTCTCAGCTTAGCCTTCCGAGATTCGCACCTGCACACAGCGCTCGATTTACCCTGGGCCAGCGACGGCTTCTCGAGAGCTGAACCTCTCGCACTCTCGCTCACCCAGGATGCACACGGGATACGCGGACAGCTCAGCTCGCTGAGGTCTGGAGTCTTGTGCGAAGTGCTGCGCCTCGAGTCCGGCCCGAAGACGCCCCCTTGCACGCTCGAACCTGATTTTGCGGGCCTGAGCCAAGCGCGCAGCGCACTACACGCCAGGATCACGCCTTGGTTTACGCCACATGCAGCACTCGAAGCCCTCAGACAGAACACGCCCACAGCACTTCACTGGGGCGACGATGGTTTTCCCCTGCTCGCGGCAGCCGACCACACCGGTCTCGAGATGCGGGTACGGCCCCTCGGCTTCGCCTGTCAGGCGAGCGAAAGAGCCGAAGATTTAGGCCCCACGCACACCTCGCGCAGCATTGCGTCCGAAGTACCCTTACGCGTCTGGATTCCCGTCGAGATCACACTCAAGACCCAGGACGGACGCTTAGACCTTACGCTATCGGGCGGTGTGCGGACTCAAATCCAGCCGGGCGTCGACCGCTGGGATCGCCGAGTGACGCTCGAAGCGAGCTCGGAAGAGCTCAGCGCGCTGCTACATCGCGGACAAAGGCCTGGCTTCGCACTCCCCAAACGTGCGCTCGCCTTCGCGTCGCTTGCGCTCGAGCTCGATTCCTCCGGCCTCACTAGCGGACAGCTCGCACTGCGAGGGATCATGCCCTACCCGCGCGCGCCAAGCTTCCCTGCACGCTCGGGCGCACGTCTGGAGCAGGCGCGCTGCTTCGGAGAGGAAGCGCCAGAGGCGTTCCGGCAGGCAGAGCTGCTGTGGCCCTGAAGGCTCACACCTCTGGAAATCAGCCGCTTGGCGTAAGAGACTCAAGCAACGCGAGCGAGTCGACGTCATGGGCCGCGCTGAGCGCGCGGTCGAGCATCATCTTGCCGAGCGCCCGCCCGCGCTCATTGGCGAGGTCGAGCGACCCAGCGACGATGAGGGGATAACAGACGCAGAAGGTCGCGGCCCGACGATAGTCCTCGCGGCAGTCTGCGAGCGTATAGTTCCGCACGCCCGCTTCGACGAGCGACGCATGGTACAGCTCGATCACCTCGGCCTCGATCTCGCGTCTTACTTCCTTCGCTACGCTTTGCGTCATCAGGTACGCCACATCGTACGGTCCACACGCCTCGTAACAGATCTGCCAGTCCAACACCGTCAGCGGCGGCGCGCCCTCTTCCACGCCGAACAGTAAGTTGTCGACACGGAAATCTCCATGCACAAAGGTCGTAGTGCCCGAGCAGATGAGCTGCGTCAGCTCTGGCATGCGCTCGACGAGCTTGAGCGCGACCGCCTTGGTCTCCTCTGTAAAGCACTCGGAGAGCTCCGCGAGCACCTTCGGGAGACCGGCACCCGTCAGCGCCTGAGTCACCTGGGAGATGTCTGAATCCGCGAGCGCAGGCAGCCAGGACTGCGTACCTTGCTTGGCCTTGCCCCAGAACTTCGCGTGGTGACGGGCTATTTCGCGCGCCGCGACGCGCACCTGCTCCGGCTCTGCACCTTGAATCTGGTCGCCAGCGCGCGCGCCGCGGACCTCCTCCAAGACAAGCACGAATTTGGTTAGCCCCTCGAGCGCCGAGTGAAAGACCCGCGGCACGCAGAGCGGCGTTTCTCGCGAGGAGTGCGTGTAAAAGTGGTGCTCGCGCCAGTACAGCCGAATCGCCTCACATAGCGCGACATTTTCGGGCGAAAGAGCCGGGAACTTCACCACCAGGTTTTCCGGAGCGTCGTTGGCCACGCCTGAGTATTTGAGGTTGACCTTGACGAGCTGCCCGAGCAGGCCGATCCCTTCGCCGAACCGCGTCACGCTGAACGACGCCACCTCCCCCTCAGAGATCGCCCCCGCAGCGCGGAGGCGATCGGTTATCCATGCCGGTGTCAAAGCGTCAGGGCTCTCCGGAATCCCGTAGGCGTGCATGTAAATCCCCCTTCTAAAGAACAGTCAGAACTGCAGAACGATCGCGCAGATGATCCACACGATTGAAAGCCTCCACGGTCAGCGCGCGGCCGTCCCAGGAAAGAACGGACACGGATGCCGTGTACAGCCAGTGAAACGGCATGAGACCTCGCTCAGAAGCGGGCGGCCGCACGGCGGCATCGAGCATGCAACTGATAACCCCCATGGAGGAGATCACAGCGACATCCGTCGCCCCGGCGCATTCCGCGACGATAGCCAGAAGCTCCGCTACGGCGCGCGCACGAAACACAGACCAGGTCTCGACCTCGGCCCGTGAGACGCGGTCGGCACGCCATTCATTGGCGATGATCTCGAGAATCCGAGCGAGCGGCGAGTCGGGCGCCGCGACGTGCTGCGGGCCGTGAGCCAGATACTCCGCCCACAGGGCAGCAACGCTCGCGTTCTGCTCGATGAAGCGGGGGAGCTCCTGCGTGAAGAGCGTATCGAGCCCAATTTCCCGCAGATCCGCGCGCACGCTCTCCGCCGGCCACTGCACACCGTGAGGCAACGCACCGCGCCTCATGTGCGAGAGCGTAGACAACTGCCTTTGGAGGGGACCACAGAACACACGCTCAAAAGTCTGGCCGCGCTCCGCTAGCACTGCTCCCAAGAGCGCGGCCTGCTCGACGCCGAGCGAGTGAAGCGCATCGTAGTCGCCGCTCGGGGCTAGGCTCCCCTCTTCGGTGGGCTTGGAGAGATGTTGCGTCGTCGCTTTTCCGTGTCTGATGAGATGGAGACGCAGCGTGCTAGCCATGCTCGAATGAGGATACTTCAGAAATCACTCCACATGATAGACTGACATGCAAGTCAGGAGGGAGATGTGCAGAGCCCGAACGCCTTGTTCACCAAGCGCAGAGGCACGAGCTTCGAAGAACCGCCGCGTGGGAAGCGAGCGCTTCACGAAATGGTGCTTCCCGGCGGTAGGACCATTGTTTGTATTTCCATGATCGACTCGAGCGACACGGAGCAGCAGACCTTCGCCAACGAGGCCTATCGCACGCTCTCCTCACAGCTGCTTCCGTTTGCCGTCATTATGGACATGCGTAGCCTAACCTCCTACCCGGCGACGCAACGCGAGCAATACGCAGAGATTCGCGAGAAGCTGCGGTCTGTCTATGAAGCGCGGCGCCATCGGCTCACGGTCTACCTCATCGACTCCGACCTGCAGCGAGGCTTCGTCACCGCCGTCGGCTGGAAGGCCTCGGCCTCCGACACCAGCGGCCGCACCTTCGTCAAAGAGTGGAGCGAAGCCTTCAGACTGTGTAAGGAGGCCCTCTCCGCCTGACTCCCGCCGCCCAACGGCGGTGCAAGAGGGCGAGTCCTCCCTCTGACAGGAAGGGCCGGGGCTCTCCCCTCCCCCCCGGCCCAGGCGCTTTTGAGATCGGCTCTAAACCCCGTCTGCGCGCCTTGTCGAGCCTCAGACGCCCGCTATGGTCCTCGCGTCCAAGGGGAGCCCAGCGTGAACAAAACGGTTTTAGCAGTCAGCCTAGGCCTGAGCGCATGCATCACAGGCGGCGTCTTCGGTGCCGCGTTCATCGGGCGGGCTGTGACCACGCGCCTGAGCCAGGAGACCAAGCGCATCGGTGAGGTGCTGCCCAGCTTCGAAGTGGTGGACGAGAAAGTGGAGCACGGCATCTTCCGCTCCGCCCGCGAAACCAAGCTTAAACTCGGCTGCCTCGCGCTCACTGCCCACGACGCGGACACGCAAGCAACTGTGCCCCTCGAGTTCACGATTCGCGACGAGATCTCGCACGGTCTCTTTCTGGGCGACGCGGGCCTTGGCCTGGCAGCCATTGAATCGAGCGTGATCTTGCCCGAAGGCGCGGCACACCTCCAAGAAGTCATCGGGGCTAAGGCCCCCCTTACGGCCCACAGCGTCTTCAAGTTCGACGGCACCTTCGAGAGCGATGTGCGGCTTGTGGGCCTAAAGAAAACCTTTCCCGCGGCCCATGTGGAGCTCAAGCCCATCGTCGTGAACCTTCGCGGTAATTTCGGTGGCATTCAAAGCCGCGTACATGCCGAAATAGACTCCATAGACCTGAGCGCAGAGTCGAAAGGACAGAAGCTCGAGCTAAGGCTCAAAGGCCTCTCTTCCGACGTCGCAACCGAATCTGTGCCTGAAGGCATGCGGTATTTCAGGCCTGGAACGAACCATCTGCAAGTGGCGTCCATAACGGCCCAGGGGCAGTTCATAGCGGACGACGGCTCGGCTTTCCCACCACTCGATCTGAGTTTCGTCGATCTCAAGACCTGGTCAGACAGTAAGCTGTCAGATGGTCTGCTTGCTCTCGAAACCCATTTCGAGACCCGCGTGAAATTCAACACATTCGAAATCGACAAGCTTGAGACCCAAAGCTCCCTCCAGCGCATCGACGCCAAGTTCTACGAGGAGCAAGGACCGAACTTCTGGGCGGCCGTACTTTCCTGTGAGCCAGGCGCCGCGGGCCGCAAGGCCGATTTTCTGCCGAACCTTGTCGAAGCGCTGCCCACGCTATTGCTGCGCGATCCAAAGTACGCATTCGACAAATTCGGCCTGACTCTGGCCGGAGAACATGCGCAGTTCTCGTATCAGGTAGGCACCCAAGGCATCACCCAGGCCGACCTCGACGACGCGGCGACCAACCTGACCGGACTGCTCATGCAAAAGGGCGTGGCCAAGCTGTCGGTGCAGCTGAGCCTAGGCTTCGTCGAACGTGCCCTAGACAGCGTGCTCGCCGCAGCGCGCACAGCTGCCGCTGACAAAACAGCTGCCAAAGCAGCCGATGGACGCCTGTCAGCGCTCGCGGACATCGACAGTGCAAGCGTGATGGCCATGCTGCAGCTGATGCTCCCCGCCGCGATGGAAGGTGGCTACATTCTGCGCGAGCGCAACCTGCTCAAGGCCAGCGCCGCATTCGAGAAGGGCGAGCTTACGCTCAACGGCAAGCCCCTCGCTTTGCCCAGTTTGGGGGACCTCTCCAGGCTGCTCGGGCTCTAAAGGCCCACGTTCCGGGCCGAGGGCGCCTGCCGAATGGGTGCGTATCGCACGGCTTGAGGGTATGTTTCGCCCCGTGTCCGCCTCATCCGATAGCCGCCCCAAGTCGTCCCTCGTAGCCCCGCTAACCGACTTCCAACTACCGAAGATCGAAGAGGAAATTCTCGGGCTCTGGGAACGTCACGGCACCGAACGAAAGAGTCTCGAGCAAAAGGGCGAGCGCTCGTTCGTGTTCTACGACGGCCCCCCCTTCGCCACCGGCTTGCCCCACTATGGTCACCTGCTCGCAGGCACCATCAAGGACATCGTGCCGCGCTACTGGGCGATGCAGGGCAATCACGTAGAGCGCCGCTTCGGCTGGGACTGCCACGGCCTGCCCATCGAGAGCCTCACCGAAAACGAGCTCGGGCTGCACAGCAAGTCGGAGATCGAGGCCTTTGGCGTGCCCAAGTTCAACGCCGCTTGCCGCGCGGGCGTGCTGCGCTTTACCTCGGAGTGGGAGCGCACCGTCAAGCGCATGGGGCGCTGGGTCGACTTCAAGAACGACTACAAAACCATGGACGCAAGCTTCATGGAGACCGTGTGGTGGGTCTTCAAGCAGCTCTGGGACAAAGGCCTCATCTACGAGGGCTTCCGCATCCAGCCCGTGAGCCCTGCGCTCGGCACGCCGCTCTCGAACTTCGAGGTGGCGCAGGGCCCCCAAGAGCGCGACCCGGTCACCAAGAAAGACGGCCACAAGCGCAGGCAAGACCCGAGCGTCACCGTGCGTTTTGCGCTCGAAGACGAGGCAGGCGCTTTCCTGTGGGCGTGGACGACGACCCCCTGGACGCTGCCGAGCAACCTGGCGCTCGCCGTGCATCCCGAGGTCGAATACGTGAAAGTGCGCGTCGAGGAAACGGGCGAAATCGCCTATCTCGAGCCCTCGCGCCTCAAGGACTACCAGGAGCGCAAGCGCGTAGGCGAGACCACCGAGCTTGCGCGCCTCAAGGGTAAGGAGCTGGTCGGCAGACCTTACACTCCGGTACTTCCGTACTTCGAGCAGTACAAGACGCGCGAAGCGAGTGGCTCCACGAGTGAGCAAAAACAAACCGACGGCTCACGCTGGTGCTTCCGCGTGGTAGGCGCCGAATACGTCACCACCGACAGCGGTACCGGCATCGTTCACCAGGCTCCCGCTTTCGGTGAAGACGACTATCAGGTCGGCCTCAAAGAGGGCCTGCCCGTGATTCGCCCGATGGACCTCACCGGCATCTTCGACGAGCGTGTGTGGGACTTCAAGGGCCTATTCGCAAAGGACGCGGACAAGCACATCATTCAAAAGTTGAAAGAGGAAGGGAAGCTCGTGGATCAGGACACCCTGGTACACGCCTACCCCCATTGCTACCGCACCGATCAGCCGCTTATCTACATGGCGCTGTCCACCTGGTTCATGAAGGTGGAGCAGCTCAAGGGCGCCTTGGTCGAGAACAACAAGCAGGTGCACTGGGTGCCCGACCACGTGGGCGAGGGACGCTTCGGCAACTGGCTCGAGAACGCGCGCGATTGGAACCTGAGCCGCAATCGCTTTTGGGGCACGCCCATCCCGGTCTGGCGCAACGAAGAAGATCCGAGCGACATGGTGTGTGTGGGTTCGGTGCGTGAGCTCGAAGAGCTCGCGGGCTTGCCGCAGGGCTCTGTGAAAGACCTGCACCGCGAGAGCATCGACAGCATCACCTTCCCCTCGCGTAAATCGCCCCAGGGCCGCATGCGCAGGCTCGAAGAAGTGTTCGACTGCTGGTTTGAGTCGGGCAGCATGCCGTACGCACAAAACCACTACCCGTTCGATCTGGAGAAGAAGGCCTACGTCGAGCAGAACCTGCCTGCGGACTTCATCGCGGAAGGGCTCGATCAGACGCGCGGTTGGTTCTACACACTGCACGTGCTTGCGACCGCGCTGTTCGAGCGCCCTGCCTTCAAGAACGTGATCGTGAACGGGCTCATCTTGGCGGCTGACGGCAAGAAGATGAGCAAGCGGCTCAAGAACTACCCGGATCCGAACGACGTCATCCACAACTTCGGCGCCGATGCGCTGCGCGCGTATTTGATCAACAGCGCGGTCGTGCGCGCCGAGCCGATGCGCTTTGGCAAAGATGCCAACGACACCAGCGGCGAAGCAGTGAAAGACACGGTGCGCCTCGTGGTGCTGCCGCTGTTCAACGCCTACAACTTCCTCGCGACCTACGCGATTGCCGACGGCTTTTCGCCCACCCAGGCAGACCTCGAAGTGAAGCCGAGCGGCGACCTCGATCGCTGGATTCTGTCGCGAGTGCAGCACTTCCTGAAGGAGATGAAGGAGGAGTACGAGAACTACGAGCTCTCGAATCTCGTGCCCGCTTTCATCCGGCTCTCGGACGAGCTCAACAACTGGTACATCCGCCGCGGCCGACGCCGCTACTGGAGCAAGGCCGGCGAGAGCAGCGAGGGCGACCGCGACAAGCGTGAAGCCTATGCCACGCTGTTCCGCGTCATCGTCACGGTGTCGCGCGCCATGGCGCCTGTGATGCCATTCTTCTGCGAGTTCTTGTACCAGCGTCTGTTGGTCGACACAGGCATTGCGGCGCAGGGCGACAGCGTGCACCTCACGCGCTTCCCCGAAGTCGACGAGGCCCTGCTCGATCTCGAGCTCGAAGCTCGCATGCAGGCCGCGCGCGACGTGGTGGGCTTGGGACTCGTGATCCGCGAGCGCGAGAAAATCGGCGTGCGCAGGCCGCTCGGCACCGTAACCATCGCCAGCACGCTACCGAGCGCGCGCGAAGCGGTGGCGCAGTTCCGCGAGGCCATCGTAGGTGAGCTCAACGTCAAGAACGTGATCGTGCTCGAGGACGACTCCAGCCTGTGCAAGATCTCGGCGAAGCCGAACTTCCGCACGCTAGGTAAGCGTCTCGGACCGAAGCTCAAGGCCGTTCAGCAGGGCCTCGCCGCGCTCAGCGCGGAAGACTTCAAGCGGCTTGAAGCCGAGGGCAAGCTCGAACTCGAGGGCGAAGTACTCACACAGGAAGACATTCTGCTCACGCGCGAGAACACAGGCGGTGGCGCCGTAGAGAGTCAGAACGGTATCACCGTCATGCTCGACACCAAGATCACTCCCGAATTGCATGCAGAAGGCCTGGCGCGCGAGTTGATCAATCGCATCCAGAATCTGCGCAAGCAGGCCAATCTCGATGTAAGCCAGCGCATCCGCTTGGTGCTCGCCTGCGATGGTGTGCTTGGCGAGGTGGCGGACAGTGAGACGCTGAGCGAGCTCATCGCGCGCGAAACGCTCGCCGTACAAATCGAGCGCGTGCGCGAGAGCGCAGCGCCCAGCTGGGAGCACCAGAAGAGCGACTCGATCGAAGGCGAACGCTTGGTCATCGCGCTCGAGCCTGCTTGAAGAGCGCCTGAGCCGCGCATCACCTGCACTACGCAAAAGGCCCAGAGCAAATTGCTCCGGGCCTTTTGTTTATGCGTGACTCCTGAGGCTCAGAGATCGTCGAGCTTGAGGTTGTCTAGGTCGAGATCGTCGAGCGATTCGCCTGGGCCCATGGGATCGCTCGGTGTGTGACCGCTGTCTTCGGGCGACAGGTCTTGCGAGCTAGAGAGCGAGGGCAAGAAC
>CAZEWA010000051.1:0-28217 GCA_964515685.1 uncultured Polyangiales bacterium
AGCTCTACCCGGACCGAGAGGCTCAGGTTCTAACCACCTGAAAGCCAGATGGGCCCGTTCCTTTATGGTCAACAACACTCCCACGAAGCGTCCTGAGAGCGGGAGGCGCTGATAGTCTTGACCGCGTGCGTCCAGTACATCTGCCACACGCGCTTGTAGCTCGAAACGTTCCTCTAAAAACCCGAGCGCCGCACCGAATCCGATGTGCGTGAGGGGCTGACGCAAGGCCAGATTGGCGATGTCGTAATAGGCAGTCGACAAGTGGGAAGCGGTAGCAAAAACCGTGACGCGCTCGAGTGCGCTGCGAAGGCGCAGACTCCCCTCAAGACGCCCGTAAACGCGCAGCTTTGGCTGCCTCGGAAGTTGTTGTCCTGTGTCTGTGTCCGAGTCCATCAGCGTGGCCGCACTGACAAAGCGCACGTACTCGCGATGCGAGATCTCCGCACCGAGCTCCGTTCCGAAGACGCTCGCACGCCCCAAGTTCATCGCCTGGGTGTGACTTGCGTCGCGTGAGACTTGAACGATTTTGTCGTCGACTTCGGACCAAAATCCTTGGGCCTCCATGAGCAAGCACAGCGACCCGAACAACGCGTGGCTCCAAACCACGCCTGCATCTGCGTAGCGTCCATGCTCGGGTCGCAGCGTGGGATTCGGTATAAACGTCCCCGAGCCGTCTCCGAATAGCTCGAGCGTCGATGGCACACGACTTCCTGTTCCGACCGATCCTCTTAGGCTCAGGCCGCGCACAGGCTCGAGCAATCCGGCCAGGCGATAGACCTGATTTCGTAGATTGTGATGCTCCAGGCTCGTCGTCGCTACACGGCGTACACTCAGCTCGGTCTGCGTGTACTCACTGCGCACCGATCCACGCAGCTCGCCGCGCATTCCCGAGAGACGCCCGAATAAGCGCAGCTCGCCCGCTACGGCCTGCGTGTGGCGCGACGCTGGCCCCGCCGCGAGTGTCCTGTGCGCCTCCCTGTCTCGGAAACTATCCAATGTATAGTTTGCGCTTATCGTAGCCTCAAGCATACGCAGCACGTCCACCGTGGCTGCGACGCGTCCGAACAAACGCCCCATGTTTTGATCGAGTGCGCGCGGCCCACCCAGGTTGAGTTCCCCATATGGATCGTCGAGCTCGCGCTGTTCCCCTTGGCCGCTTGCGAGGACCTGAAAACGGTAGCGACGCCCGTCTACGCTGCGCCCCTCACGCGTGTACGCGAGCGACAAAAGACCGCGCCGTTGCTCTCGTTGCGAGAACACCGCATTGCTTTGCAGACCGCCGGTACCGGGGACGCCGCCGGTTCGACCGAGCGCCAGCGCCACCACATCGACATTCCCCGAAAGCACGCCTACCCGCGCATGCAGGAGCCCCGAAGCATCGAGCAACTCCGCGTTTCGTAGACGCCGCTCCACATCGTCTGCCTTGCGGTCCGCACCTATCGCCGTCGCGTTGTCGTCCAGATAGGGATAGTCATTTCGGGCGCTCGTCACCTGAACACTGGTGAAAAGCGAGACCGGACGGCGCTGATCGTGCGTCACATAACTGCTCGCACGCGCTTCGTAGAGACCGAAAGACCCGGCTCCAAACTGCGCACGCGCGCCCGTGCCTTCGGCCTCCCGAGGTACCACGCGAATGACACCGCCAATACTGCCTTGGCCGAGCCAAACCGGCGCACCACTGCGATACACTTCGAGGCGAGCAAGCTGCGACATGGGCAGAAGCGACATGTCGAAGGCGCCACCATCGGGACCATTGAGTGGAACGTCACCTAAAACCCAGACCGTCTGAGCCAGGTCGGTTCCGCGCAGGGAGACACTGGAAAACGCGCCGTATCCTCCCGAGGAGAGCGCGATGGCGCCCGGTACCTCTGGTATGACCTCGCGCAAGGTCTCGAGGGCGAGCGGGCGATTCGTAAGCTCAATCGTCGTCGCCGCAGCCGTGGCATCTTCCGGATTGCGCGCCGCGAGCGGCCGTTGCACACGCGCACTTGCGGCGTAAGGATCTTCATCGGCCGACGCGCGACACGGCCAACACAGAAGCGACGCGACCACGAAGAGTGCTCCGCGCATCGCTCGTCTGTCCCGGTACTTCGCTCGCTCACGTGTCAAGAGGCCACCCAGCATGGCTGCTGCCGTCGCGACCTCGGGAGTGAGAAGGATAGGCCTCGACCAGAACTTGGTGCGACCTTTCCCTAGCCATCCCCGAGGCACAGGAATCATCGATTGTGGCCAGGTTTCCGGGCTCAGAACCCTAGCGCTCCGCACCTTCCCAGCTCACGCCAGTGGTCTATCGCGGAGGATTCGGCTCTCTACCGTGGCGGGTCCGCGCCGGCTTGGTACCGGCTTCCCTTGCTGGGCTAGCGCCCAGCCAGTGAGTCCACACACGGGCCCACTGAACCAAAATCGGGCGCAGCATGGGAGGCGGCTTGGGGGGTTGTCAAGGCGTCCTCACGCGCTCCTTTATTGCCAGACGCGCAGGATGTGACAGAGCCCAGCATGCCTCGTCCTTGGAAATTGTTGGACCGCGTCGACACCGACGAAGGACCGCTTGAGTTACGTCAGCGCGATACGCGTGATTTCATGATCACGATAGATGGCCGCGTGTTGATGAGTAGCCTGATTCAGCGTTCGGAAACCTTGATAGCCGAGGTCGGTTGCGAACACGCCAAAACTTTGCCAGCACCTCGCGTACTCATCGGCGGTCTTGGACTTGGTTGCACGTTGCGTGCTGCCCTCGACCTGCTGCCTGCCGCAGCGCGCGTGACCGTCGCTGAACTGAATCCCGCAGTGGTCACGTGGGGACGTGGCGCACTTTCTGCGCTCACATCCAATGCCCTCGGGGATAGACGAGTCGAAGTGGTGGTGGGAGATGTCACCGCCGTGGTGAAAGCGGCAGCGCGTGGAGGACGCCCACGCTTTGATGCCATCATCGTCGACTTGTACCTCGGACCCAGCGAAAGCCGCGATGCAGACCGCCATCCGCTCTACGGCCGTACCAGTCTGCACATGACGCAACGCGCGCTCACGCTCAACGGGACTTACACCGTGTGGGGAGAAGTCTTGGATGCTTCGTTTGAGCGGCGGATGATTCAGACAGGTTTCGAAACAAAGGTACTGCGCAACCGCGGCGGTGGGCCGCGTCATGCCGTGTATCTAGGACGAAATACACGCGCAAAGAATGTGAGCGCGCGCAGTCAAAAGCAGCGCTAAACACACGCGTTCGGCGCGCACGGTACGTGCCGCGGTGTGCGCATGCGTGCTGCACGCAGAGAAACGCAAGAGCAAGACTTGCAGGTCCATTACGGTAAGTTCACATTGTCACCATGGGCTACGTGCACGTTAAAAGCGGCACTCAGGATGGCGGTCCATCAGAGATTGAACTGCGGCGTGAACTTGCAATCTCAGCCGTGGATGCGGACTGGGAGCGCGAAGACGTCGATGCTCTGACATGGCAGCCATCTCGGCAGTTGTTGCGCGCGATGCGCGACTACCAACGAGCGAAACAAAACCCAGCGGTTGTCTCACGCGCCCGCGAGAAGCTTGCGGTCCTGCGCCACCGCTTCTGGTCTGTGGTGGCAGGCGCCGATCTTCCACTCAACTGCTCCATTGCGGGCGGCCTTCTCATGCCGCATCCGCACGGCATCGTCGTTCACCCAGATGCTCGCATCGGTCCTAACTGCATCTTCTTCCAGCAAGTCACCATCGGCACGGGGCCGAAGCCAGGCCTCCCCGAACTCGGCGGTCACGTCGACGTCGGACCGGGAGCCAAAATCCTGGGCGGTGTGCGTATCGGCGATCACGCCGTGATAGGCGCCAACGCCGTGGTCATCACAGATGTGCCCGACGGTTGTGTGGCGGTCGGCGTGCCTGCGCGCGTCACACGCTTCGTAGACGAGAAGAACGACCTCCGCTGAGTTGGCGCTCAGGCGACCCGGACTCGCTCGGGGCGGCGTGTCGTCATGAGGCTCGAGAGCTTCTCGACCAGACTGCTAGGACGCCAAGGTTTCTGCAGAAAGCCGTCCACCCCCGTCTCGCCCATGCGCTCGATGGCGTCACCGGCCAGATAGCCACTCGACAACACGACGCGAATGTCTGGCTTGATGGCCCTGAGCTCACGCAGCGTGGTCGCGCTGTCGACACCCGGCATGGTCAGATCGAGCAACACGAGGTCAATCTGATCGCGCATGTGTGAGAACATATCGAGCGCATCTTGTCCGTTGCTCGCAAGCACGACCTCGACACCGACATCTTCGAGCGTGAGCCGCGCAAGCTCGCGCACCTCTGCATCGTCGTCCACGACAAGCACAGCCCCCCGTGCCTGACACGGCTCACTGGGAGCACGCAGGCTCGGCGCATCGGCGCGCAACGCAGGCAGCAGGACTCGAACCTGCGTCATTTTTCCAGGCTCAGAGATCACATCCACGGTGCCGCGGTGACTACGCGCGATGCCGAGCACCGCCGCAAGACTCAAACCGCGGCCCATGAACTTCGTCGAGAAGAATGGGTCGAAGATGCGCGGCAGCACGTCGCTCGGAATCCCGGGCCCGTCATCGCTCACCTCGATATAGACGTACTCCCCCTCCACGCAGCGTGCCCCGAGTCTCGTGCGCATCAAGTCAGAAGCCGCGAAGTGACGTGAGCCGATGCTCACCGCAATCGAGCCGGGCAGCCCTTCCTCGAATGCTTCGGCGGAGTTGGTGACGAGACTTATTAGAACCTGGCGCAGCTCTGCAGGATCCGCCTCCACCGGTGAGAGTCCTGCTTGCGCGCGCACGCTGAATTTGGTGCCCGCAGGTATGAGGCCGAGCAAGGTCCCTTGCACCTCACGTGCTAGCGAAGACACGTTGCAAGGCTCGACCAGGAAGCGGCCGCGTCCCGCGAAAGCGAGCATCTGTTTGCACAAGAGCGCGGCACGCTCGGCAGCGCCGACGATGCGTTGCAGATTGTCTTGGAGCGGAGAGTGTTCGTCCAGGCGCCGCGAGAGCCACTCTGCGTGCCCCATCACGCCCACGAGCAGATTGTTGAAGTCGTGCGCGATGCCTCCGGCGAGGACGCCCAGGCTCTCCATGCGCTGCGACTCCTGTGCGCGCCGCTCAATCTCCCGTCGCTCCCGTTCGCTTTGACGTCGGTCGTCGACATCCTGCAGCGTAACCACCCACTCAAGCAGCGTGCCCGCCTCGTTGCGCACAGGCGCCGCGCGCATGAAGTACGCGCGATGGCCAGCGTGGCGCGCACTGAAGATGCGGGCTTCTACTTCGAATGCACGCGCGCTCTCGAGCCCGAGCTGCCACTCGGAAAGCACGCCAGGTCGATCGTGCTCGTGCACTGCATTGACCCAGCCAAACTCGACGACCGATGCTGCGTCTTCCCCCGTAAACTCACACAACGTGCTCGCAGGCGCCTGCACATGGCCCTTGGGGTCCGTCACCCAAAAGACGCACGACGACGCTTCGATGGCAGCTCGGTAGCGCGCCTCGGTTCGTTGCAACATGCGCAATAACTCCGCATTGGCTGCACTCTCCCGCTCGGACCGAGCGGCCAACTTGCGACGTCGACCGATCGCCCAAAGCAAGAGGGCCCCCAGACACGCAAAGCCTAGCCACCACGCCGCCCCTGCGACGGTGCTTCCCTGCTCGCGTAATCCTTCTACTTGGGGTTCTCCCTCGAGAAAGGCGAAGGCCAAACAGAGCCAAGGCAAATCCATGCCCCCTTGCAAAAAAAGACGACGAGACCGTGCTGCCCGCGGCATGAACCGCGAATGGGCAGCGTACGTTTGCGGTCTCGGAACCTCCCCCAAAGCTGCCTCTTTTTTTCGCGCAAATCGACCATCACGCGTCGCTTTTCCGCGTTTTCACCTGATTGGCTCAGAGCATCTGGCCCAACGAAGCCCGAAAGCAGGCTTGCTCACCCCACTCGGATACCCCTAAATTGGGGAGCGTTGGAAACCTGTCCTACAAAGTCTGGGTGCAACGCGCTTTCAGACTCGCAGCACGTGCTTCCACAAATCGCGGCAAAACCGCTGGAAAAGGCGCTGTGTTACTTTCATTTTCCGTCGGAGCGGCAATCCGACGTCACACATCCCTTGAACCTAAAGCCTAGACACGCATAGTTCCGCGCCGGAGCCGAGATGACCGACCAACCGAAAGCGAAGCAGGCCCCCCTGATCTGGATCGACCTCGAAATGAGCGGCCTCGATCCCGATAAATGCGCGATTCTAGAAATCGCCTGCATCGTGACCGATGGGGACTTAGTAGAACAAGGAGAGGGCCTTGACCTGGTCGTCTCGCAGCCCGATGCAGTCCTCGACGCGATGGATGACTGGTGCACGAGGCATCACGGACAAAGCGGCCTGACGGCAGCCGTGAAGGCGTCGCCGATAAACCTGCGCGAGGCCGAATTTCGTACCATCGAATACTTGCGACGCGTCACGCACAAAGGGCAATCGCCTCTGTGCGGAAGCTCGGTAAGCCACGACCGCCGCTTCATCGACAAATACATGCCGGAGCTCAGCGCTTGGCTGCACTACCGCACGGTCGATGTCAGCACAGTCAAAGAGCTCGTGAAGCGCTGGTACGGAGACATCACGCTCCCCAGCAAGAAGAACTCGCATCGCGCACTCGATGACATTCGCGAGAGCATCGAAGAGCTGCGCTTCTACAGAGCGCAGGCGTTTAAGCAGCCCGCAAGCACCTGAACGCCCGCTACACTTCGAGCGCGTGGGATTTGAGATACAGATCGCGGAATCGCTCACGGAGGTCGACCCTGCGGAATGGGATGCGCTCTCCGAGGCAGACAACCCCTTCGTCGATCACGCGTTCCTACACGCGTTGGAGCGCAGCCAAAGCGTGGGTCCGCGTGACACGGGTTGGCTGCCACGGCACCTGCTGCTGAGGCACGACGGGCTACTCGTTTGCGCCATGCCGCTCTACCTGAAGACCCACTCCTACGGGGAGTTCATCTTCGATTTCGGGTGGGCGCAGGCCGCGATGCGCGCTGGTCTTCGCTACTACCCCAAGCTCGTGAACGCGGTGCCGCTCACGCCCGCCTCGGGACGGCGCATTCTGACCCATCCCGCCTGGCCGCGGGCGTCCGTGGCCAGGCAGCTGCTCACTCACGCCAAAGCGCTCACGCGCGCCCTTCACGCCTCCTCGTTGCACATCTTGTTTTGCACCGAAGAAGAGCGGACCTTCGCCGCAGAACTCGGTTTCGCGGCCCGGCTCAGTCAGCAGTTTCATCTGCGCCACCAAGGCGAGCTCAAGTCGTTCGATGACTTCACGGCGAGCCTGCGCAACAGCTCGCGCAAGCAGGTTCGCAAAGAACGTATGCGGGCTCAGGAATACGGTCTCAGCCTGTCCATGCGTCCTGTGTCCGAGCTGAACGCGCACGACCTCGACGCGCTGTGGGAGTTCTACAACCAGACCATCAGCGACCACGGCTCGGCTGCGTATCTCACCGAAGCCTTCTTTCAGCTGCTGCCCGAAAATCCATGCGCTTTTGCGGCTATGGCCCACGACGGAAATGAAGCCGTGGCAGGCGCCCTATTCTTCCAAAAAGGTAAGGCGCTGTACGGCCGCTACTGGGGCACGCGGCGCGACTTGCCAATGCTGCACTTCGAACTCTGCTACTACCTCCCTATAAGCTGGGGCCTGGCGCGTGGCCTCACGCACTTCGAAGCAGGCGCCCAAGGGGAGCACAAGATCAAACGCGGCTTTCTCCCCAACGCTTGCTACTCCGCCCACTGGGCCGTGCACAGCGGCCTGCAACAGGCGATAGCCGAGTTCGTTCAAAGCGAAGCCGTGTTCGTGCGTGATGAAATGCAGATGCTGGCAGCAAGCACACCGTTCAAGCGCAGCAGCGAAGAACCGGCCCTTTAGCAGGTGTTCCACAAGAAGTCGGGCGCCTCGACGCCGATCCGGGCGACTTCTTGTGGAACACCTTCTTAGCGGCGCAGGTTACGTGCGCATGACTATTCCGATGGTTCGTCACGTTTGCGGGCGGAAGGCCCTTGCAAGATGGCGCCAGAAACCATCCCGCCCATGCCTGCCATCGCGGTTGTTTGCGACATCACCGGCGCGAGGTTCGAAGCGCTCGCCCGCTCCAGCGTGGGAGCGAGGCCTGCACTCGACGTGCCGGCAAAACCAGGAGGCGGAGTGCTCGGTCGCCCCACGCCCACGCTACTCGAAACTGGTCCCAATAAACGTGAGAGCCACTCGTAGCCTTCTACGTACGCCAGCACGATCTTCACGACCACAGTGAGCGGTACCGAAAGCACAGCGCCGACGGGCCCCCAAAGCCAGCCCCAGCACACCATCGAAACGAACACCACAAGCGGCGAGAGACCGAGTGCGTGACCGAAAACCCGCGGCTCGAGTAGCGCCGCGATGGCCGCATTGATGAGCACGTAGCCGGCACTCACCACCAGCATGGTGCCAAAGCCGTACTGGAGCAGTGTGACCGCGATTACAGGCACGCCGACCAGCACGCTGCCGATGGTCGGGATGTACCCGAGCATGCAGGCACACACCCCCCACAACAGTGCAAAGTCCACGCGGAAGGCCGAAAGCCAGAGCCAAACCAACAGGCCCGTAAACAGATTCGCACCTGTCTTCACGACGATGTAGCGCTGTACATGAGCCGCAGCGCGCCGGAACTGCTCGATGCCTAGCTCCGGGTGCCGAAAGATGACGCGCAGCTTGTCTTCGATGCCGAGCATCTCGACCAGCAAGAACGCGACGAGAAAGAGCACAAGTACAAGCGACGAGAGGGCATGCGCCACCTCCGTAAACGCCGACGCCACCCAGGGGCCCGCGTCTTGTTCTCGCAATGTGCGCGGCAGCAGGTCGGCCAAGTCGGGCAAGCCGTGCATGGCGAGCCACTCCGATGCCTCGGCACGCAGCAGCGAGGCACGAGCCTGAAAGCGCGGCATCGCCGACACGAGCGCGTTGAGCCCGCTTACCGCGAGCGCCACCATCAAGCCGAAAAACGCGATGTCCGCCAACAGCGCGATGCCTACGGCCACATATCGCTGCACGCCCTTGCGCACGAGCCAGAACATCAAAGGACCCGACACGATGGCCAAGAATGCGGCGAGCAAAAGTGGCACCACGACGGGGGTAGCCAGCTTAAGCGCCCCCAACACCACCATCAGTGCCGCGGCACGCACGAGCCAGTCGGAGCTACTTCGAGACTCTGAGCGCATGCTTCTCTTCAAAAATACACCTTTTTGCAGGCTTTGCGATCTGCCGCGAACGTTTTCCTCTCGATTCGAAGTTTTCGCCCGCAGAGCTTCCGCCGACTACTGGTAGGCGCATGGCCTACTGACCTTTCTTCGTCGGCAGTGGCCCTCTAACGCTCTCCCAATAAAGGGGATAGAACGTGCCTCCCCCAACCGATGAGGGTCGTGTTACGAATTTGATCGGATGGTCGAAGTGCAGTCACTGGACGTTTCGGTAATTCTCCCTACGTACAACGAAGCGACGTCCATCCCGTGGCTTATCCCGGAAATCCTGACTGCCCTTCGAGCCGCTGAGCTCGAAGCCGAGATTATCGTCGTCGACGACGATTCCCCAGACGGCACCGCCGAGGTCGCCGAACGACTGGGCGAAACGCTCCCGGTACGGGTCATCCGACGCCGTGGTGAGCGAGGACTTGCCACCGCTGCGTTAGCGGGCCTCAGGGCTTCGCGCGCCACCGCCTGCGTCGTGATGGACGCGGACGGCAGTCATCCGGTGCCAGCGATGGTCGAGATGACGCAGATGGTGCTCGCCGACAAAGCAGAGATCGTCGTGGGCAGTCGCCGCGTGCCCGGGGGTGGCAGCCGGGACTGGCCCCTGTTCTCCCAGCTCAAGTCGCGGGCAGCGGCATCGCTGGCACTCGGTGTAACGTCCATGACGGACCCGACGACTGGGCTCATGGCGGTGCGCCGCAGCTTGCTCGAGGCACTTCCATTGAACCCCGTGGGTTGGAAGATCGTGCTCGAGACGGTCGTCAAAGCCCATCCCTCGCGACTTGCCGAATACCCCATCGTTTTTACGGACAGAACGGCCGGCGAGAACAAACAAAACTTCAATGTACTGCGGCAATACCTGTCGCACCTCTACCGCCTCTACAACTTCCGATTCCCCGCGGTCATCGAGCTGCTCAAGTTTTGCTTGGTGGGATTCTTGGGTGTGTTCGTCGACCTCGCGACGGTCACCACGGTAAAGGAAGTGTGGGGCCTCGACATTCAGCTTTGTCAGGTCTTCGGGTTCAGCACAGCTGTCGTCTCGAACTACGCGCTCAATCGTCGCTTCAGCTTCAGGCGCGCGCGACGTGTGCCGCTTGTCGCCAGCTTCGCCATGTATCTCGGCGCCAATCTCGTCGGGCTCACGTTGCGCATGCTGACCATCCACACGCTGATGGCGTTGACCTTCCTCGATGGCGAGCGCGGCTACGTCCTGTTGAGCGCCATAGGCATCGCCGTCGCGACATTCACGAATTTTTTGGGCGCCAAATTCTTCGCCTTCGCTCCCCGTGCGCCGCGCAGGGCCAAGCCCACCGAGAGCATTTTCCCGCCCGCACTGAGCCAAAGCGAGCGCGCAACGCAAACACTCTCGTGGACGGCCGTGGGTCTAGGCACGCTCCTCGTAGCGTTCACCAATCTGGTGCCTCACCCGGAACGCAGCGTAGACGAGCGCGCCCACATTCAGATGGCGTCAAATATCGCCGAGGATTTGGCGTCCTTCGTTCATCTCAGTCGAGCCACCGAGAGCCAAGTCCACGCGCCGCAGACCGCGCTGACCGAGCCGCCTTCCCTCTTTCCGCTTCTCCTATCGGGCGCCTCTCGGCTCGGCCCCGTCGCTGTAGACCTCTTTCCAAGCCTTATTTTCCTGACTTTCCTCGGCGCGTGCCTAGCTTTCCTGCGCCCGCTAGGTCTGCGCGCAGCGAGTGCTTCTGCGCTACTCACCGCAAGCTCGCCTTGGGTCGTAGCTCAGTTCGCATTGCTCGAATATGAGCCCTTGGTGGCCGCCTTCTCCGCCGTCGGCTTCGCTTTCCTGGTGCGCTCCGAGGGCAAGCGACGCCGCTTGTTTGCCCTGTTGTCAGGCCTCTTTATCGGCCTCGGCTTCGCCACGCAGCTTTGGATCATTCTGCCTGGCTTGAGCGCCTGCCTCGTGTATCTGGTGGCACGAACCTACGAAGGCGGCTCACTCGAGCGTAAGCGCTGGGCGCGAGCTTCCGCGGGCTTCTTCGTGGGTTTGGCAGTCGGTGCGATCAGCCACTTGGCACTCGGCGCCATGCTCTCCGACGAAGGGCTGCTTGAGCTTGTGGAGCGCGTATATCTGAGTCCATTGAGTGGCCCACGCATGGCAGGCACGAGTCCTCCCGCTCACCCAGGTGCCACGTCTGCCTCTACCTGGAGCTACCTTATTTGGCTGCTGCGCGACCACGGAGCCCTCCTCGTTCCGCTCGCCCTGGGTCTGCCCGCACTCACCCGGCGCATGCATGTGGGTAAGCGCGGCCTGAGTGCCGCTACGCTCGCCGCCGTTCTCTCGCTCGTCCCGCTCTCCATCCCGCTAGCCCAAGACCCTCTGTACATGGCCCCGGTCTTACCGTTCGTGTACGCCTTGAGCGGCCTGTGCTTGGTCTCGCCCGAGAGCCTGCCCAGGCAGTACGCGCGTGTGAACCTGGGCGCGGCTCGGCTTTCGCTGGGCATCGCCATCCTGATGGGAAGCGTGTGGATATTTCTGCTCGCTCGCGATCCCGGCCATTTCCAAGGCCCTGCCATGCATATCGCTCACATCGCGATTTGGTGCGTGCCAAGCCTCAGAATCTTGCGCGGAAAAACCGTGTTTCCCGCACTCATGCCCTGCGCCCTGACCTCTTTTGCCCTCACTGCGCTACTGACTACCTGGGGTGCGCGCGGACTCCCACATTAGGAAAATTTGAGGACGACGCTCTGCGCAGAGCTCCTCTATAGTGGGCTCCGCGATAGCGGGCGCTGCGGCGCCAAAGAAGAGCTCGAGGAGGACGGGTGTGAAGCAAATGGTTACCGCGTGGCTTTTGGGGCTGTTGTGTCTCTCCACGCTCCTCACCCCATCTCCTGGCGTCGCGCAAGAGGTCAAGCGGGTCGTCGTTCTAGACTTTAGTGGTAAGGGCGCAGCAATCGCGCGCAGCGCAGCCGTGTCCGCACTCGAAGAACGCTCCGACGTGGAACTTGTCTCCGTAAAGCAAGCCGAGGCGGCTCGTCAAAGGCTCGGCGGGAGTTGGGTCAACGCGCAAACGTACCGCGATGTAGCCGCAGAACTCGGCGTCGCGGCTTTCGTCGAAGGCAGCGTGCAAAAGGCAGGCAGCCGCTTTCGTGCGACGTTGCGGGTGCGCGATGGAAGCAGCGGCGTAGTCTCAAAAGAAGAAGACTGGACGCGTAAGGCCCTTCCGCAACTCAAGGCAATTTCTGGCAATTTCTGGCTGGTTTTTGGGCAAGTCATCCGTGCAGCCACACAGCCCAGCGTCAAGAGCGCACCAGCAGAGACAGCCCTGAATGCGCATCAAGAGCCTGAACAGCCGCTAGCCGCCTCGGCCGCAAACGTACAGCCAGACGAGGAAACCGAGCCGCGCTCTTCAGGGAGAACAACGGCGCACCCGGCACTTGTCGTATGGGCAGGACCAAGGTTGATGTGGCGCAACTTGAGCTACGACAATCCAAGCACCGATCTCAGCAGCTACCGCAATCCAGCGGGCAGCCCAGCGGTCAACGCCGCGCTGGGATTGCGCTGGTTTCCCGGAGCGCACGTGCGTGGAGACGTTCTGTCTGACTTCGGCCTCGAAGGCGAAATCGACTACGCGATGGGCCTCAAGTCCGAACAGGCAGGCAAGAAATTTAGCACCAGTGCGTACGAGCTCTCGGCGGGCGCATTGTTTCGCCTCCCGCTCGAATCCTTCGAGCCCGTTTTACGCATAGGCTACGTACGACACGTATTCGACGCCGACCTTCCAGCCGGCACTCCAATGCCTGGCGTAAGCTACAGCGCGTTGCGTTTTGGGCTCGGTGCTGCGCTCTTTCTGGCCGATTGGCTGAGTCTCGACGTCGCTGCGAGCTATCTGCATGTACTCGACGCCGGTGACCTCTCGACCTCCGCATTTGCGCCGAACCTTTCGGCACGCGCATTCGAGTTCAGCGGCGGACTCGTAGGTTACATCAAAGACGCTTTCGGGCTTCGGATTGCCGCAGATTTTCGACGTTACGCGTTCGACCTCGGCGACAATTCGAACGGCTCTCTCATGCTCGCTGGCGCGGGCGCAGACCATTACCTGCGCGTGACCGCTGCATTCGTCTACCGACTCGGCGGCGTGGAAAAAGCACGCTGAGCTGCCGCGCGCTACGCACCATAGCGCGCAGCTTCGCCTACCCAGTGCTCACACACCGCATGCTCGGCCTACCGCTTGCTTACTTCATCGCCGCGCCGACAGCGCAACGACGAGGAGAGCAACTCCACCACGACTCAGTCGGCCGAAAGCGAGGCTTCCTGCGACTCGAGCTCGAGCGTGGTTTTCTCCCACTCCTCGGTCAGTGCCGCGAGCTTTTGGCGACGCGTCTCGAACCCTGACAAGAGCTGATTTCTGCGCGCAGCATCCGCGTACACGGCAGGGTCTGACAGCTGCTCGGTGGTCTCTTTCTGCTGATTTTCAAGGGTCTCAATCTGCGGCTCGAGCACGCCAATGCGATCCCGCAGGGGCTTGAGTAGCTTGCTCTTCTTCTGCCGAATCTCTGCCTCGCGCCGCTTACGTTCTTTGTCGTCGGCGCGATTGCCCTTCTCGCTTGTGCTCGTACTTTGCGTCGCCGATTTCGCGGTCACGCCCGTCACCGCGGACGATGCCGTGGCCGTGCGCTCAGACAACTCCTGCCGTGTGCGCAGCGCGAACATGAACTCGTCGAGCGTG
Organism: uncultured Polyangiales bacterium; assembly: GCA_964515685.1. Lineage (GTDB taxonomy): Bacteria > Myxococcota_A > Polyangia > Polyangiales > DASUME01 > DASUME01. The sequence goes on from CAZEWA010000051.1 coordinate 13,918, forward strand.
CCCGGATACACCTCAACTCTGCCCTCTTCGAGGTTCCAGATCTGCGTCGCGAGCCGCTTCACGAAACTTCGATTGTGGCTCACGAACAAAACGGTGCCGTCGTAGGACGTCAGCGATTCCGCGAGACTCTCCGCCGACCCCAAGTCCAAGTGGTTGGTGGGCTCATCCATCATCAAGAAGTTTCCGGGACGAATCAGCAAGCGAGCCAACGCCACACGCGCGCGCTCGCCGCCGGACAGCACCTTGACCTTCTTGTCGACGTCATCACCACGGAACAAGAAGGCGCCCAGAACTGTGCGCACGCGCGTGACCCCCGCTTGAGGGTCCATCTCTTGAACCTCTTGAAACGGCGTACTCTCCGCAGCGAGCGTGTCAGCGTGATGCTGCGCAAAGTATCCGACCTTTACGTGATGCCCTAGCGTGACCGAGCCGTGGTCTGCGGCGAGTTCGCCCGCTAGCATCTTGAGCAACGTCGTTTTACCGGCACCGTTCGGACCGATGATGGCGATGCGCTCGCCCCGCGTCACCCGCACGTCGACATTGTCGAGCACCTTACGCGAGCCGAAGGACTTACTGAGCTTGTCCGCAGTGAGCACGTCGTTCGAGCAGCGGTCGGTCGGCGGAAAGCGGAACCGCATGACATCGGCTTTGTCCAGCGTTTCCACCACCTCCATCTTGTCGAGCTGCTTCACGCGGCTCTGCACCATCTTGGCCTTGTTGGCCTGGGCGCGGAAGCGGTCGATGAGCCGCTGGGCTTGCTCACGCTCGCGTTCCAGGTTTTTCGCACGGTTTTGCAGCAGTTCGGCTTCTTCCGCTCGCTGCTTTACGTAGCGCTCATAGTTTCCGGTGTACTGGCGGACGCCTTCCACTTCGAAGCTGACGACGCGCGCTATCTGCTCGTTGAGAAACTCGCGGTCGTGCGAAATCAGGATGAACGCGCGGCGATAGCGCGCCAAAAAGTTTGAAAACCACGTAACGGAAGGCAAATCCAAGTGGTTGGTAGGCTCATCGAGCAGCAAGAGCTCAGGCTGCTGAAAGAGCAACGCCGAGAGCACCGCGCGCATCTTCCACCCGCCAGAAAACTCGCCAATATCCCGTGTGCGGTCTTCGGTCTTGAAGCCGAGACCGGCGAGAATGCGCAGCGCTTCGTGCTCGCTGAAATGCTCTTCGAAGTGGCCCACACGTTCGTGCAGGTCACCGAGGCGCTCAGCCAGATCCGACAGCACCTCTTCGCTCGCACCGCCCGCTTGTGCTTGCTCGAACTCGCGCTCGGTTTCGACAATTTGGCTGTCGAGTACGCTGCGTCCAGGAACGCTCGATAAAACGAAGTCGATGAGGGTTCGGCCTCCGCTGATACTTAGGTCCTGCGGCAAGTACCCAAGGCGTGATCCACGGCGCAGCGTTATCTTGCCACCGTCGGGCTGCTGCTCGCCGGCCAGCAATTTGAGCAGCGTGCTCTTACCTGATCCGTTCGGACCGACGAGACCGATACGGTCGCCTTCAGCGACGCGCAGGTCGAGCTCATCGACAATGCGGCGTTCGCCAAAGAAGAGAGAGATACGTTCGAAGACAGCGAGACTCACAGGCGTTTCCTCGGGCCGGGCAGTTCTGGCCGGGAAGATGAACGCTCGGACTCAGCCGAACAACCCTTCGAGCAGATATTGACGCATCATTCGCCGAAACTCGGCCTGGGCGAACTCGACCGAGCAGCCGAGTGACTTGAAATCGCCGTCCGCAATCGCGTCGCAAACCCGCTCGAACATCATGGCGTGAATGGCGTCGCTCTCGAGGCTGCGGCGCTCCGAGGGCCCCTGACGGGCGCGCAACAGGCTCATCTTGTCGAGCGTCTCTCGACGCAAGGTGTGGCTGAGCTCCCGCAGCTCTTCGTCGTAGGTGACAAGCGCTCGAAGATTGCCGCGGAACACGCGCCAACGTCGATGATGCTCGATCAGCGCGTCCGCAGCACGGTCGATGCTCTCCCCGGGGGATTGGCCTGGCTCGACCTGCGACTCGATGCTCGCCCACTCCTCAGACACCCACTCCCGATAAGCAGCGATGAAGATCTCGCTCTTGTCTTTGAAGTGCCGATAGAAGGTGCCCGTGGAGTAGCCGGCAGCCTTGGCAATCTGGTTGGAGTCCGTTTCCCAGTAGGGAACCTGGTTGAAGATCTGTGCCGCCGTATGAATCAACCTCGCGCGGGTCTGCTCAGGCGCGCCGCGACGAGGTCGGGGGCCTTCGGGCATTTCGACCCGCGATGAGGGTCGAGGCGCCTCCGACCCGGAACGATTTGCGACCGCATCCGTCATAGGAATTCTTCACGCTAGGGCGGCGACACGAGGCGCACCGCGTTTGGGGGAGGAAACTAGTCCGTCAAGGACGCTCCCGCCACAACATCCACGCGATGCCATCTGCTTCCGCATACCGCAAAATCGCATACGATTTGTGAGCCAGAACGCAGAACATTCCTGGCCAGGATATGGGACGGTGCCCCGCCCTCGCCCAGATCAGAGCTCACGATAGAAAATCAGCAAGTCATCGGCCGGAGCATAGAAATCACGCAATTTTCCGGCCAGTTCGAAACCAAGGCGTTCGTAGAAGCCCCCTGTGGCCGCGTAGATTTCCTGGGACGAGGTTTCGATACGCACATGACGTCCGCCGCGGGCGCGCACTGCATCCGCAAAAGATTGAAACACCTGCTTACCTATCCCTTGGCCCTGGCGATCGGGTGCCACCGCAATCCAGTACAGGTCCCAGGTGGCCTGGGTCATCGGCGTGGGTCCAAAACAGACATAGCCGACAATCTCATCCTCTTTCTGGGCCACGATGCTCTCGTACCCCGAGCCCTCGGGATTGCGAATCGAAGCCTCGATGAGCTCTTCAGCCACCACCACTTCATCGGGCTTGAACTGCTCAATGCGACGTAGCAGCGCCGACAACGACGCCTGATCAGCCTCGCGAATGGGACGCAGCAGCACGCTGAACCTCCAGGGCACGATGATAAACGAGCTCGATGAGCCGGGTGTACGTAACGTCTACGCTGCGCGCTGCGGTGGCAAGCCCCGCATCAGGATGGATGTCGTTGTTCGGGTTCACGTCGATCACGCAGGGGCGGCCATCGACATCGAGCCGCATATCCACGCGCCCATAGCCGCTGCCGCCGAGCGCCTTGAACGCACCGCGTGCGAGCGCTTCGACCTCGCTCCGCAGCGAAGGCTCAAGCTTTGCCGGAATCGAGCGCGCAGCGTATTCCGGACTCTCTGCATTCCACTTGCAGTCGTAGGTAACAAAGCGCGGATGCCCCTCGGGAACCGTGGAAAAATCGATCTCGGTGGCGACCACGAAGCCCGACTCAGGGCTCGGAAAAATGGCCACATTGATCTCTTTACCGGGCAGGTATTCCTCCACGAGAAAGGGTCCCTCGATCGCAGCTTCGCGCAGCTGCTTGAGACGCATCGCGAGCTGCACGGGGCTCTGCACCAACGACTCCGCATCGACGCCGATGGAGCCGTCGACGCGCGCGGGCTTGATGAACGCAGGGTATGAGATCGCTGCGCTAGCGCGCGAATCGATATCCGCAGCATCCGCGGTTTGCAATACGAGCCCGCGAGCGACCCGCACACCCGTCCTCGTAAGAACGTCGCGCGCTAGATCCTTCGCGCGGCACAGCTTGAGCGGCGTGGGCCCATTGCCTGTGTACGCAAAGCCATGCCGGGCAAGCATGTTTGGCGCCTGCCACTCGCGCCCGTAGTCGTTGTCGATGGACTCGACGAGATTGAACACCACCGTAGGTGCACGCGCACGCAGGGCACGCGCCACACCGTGCAGCGACGACGCTACGTGGAGTTCCTCGGTCTCGATACCCAGCTGCCCCAAGGCCTTGCCAACCTCGCGCGCGGTGTCGAGTACGGCGGCATCCGCCTCGTAACTGCGCGGACCGTCTGCCGCTGGCTCGCCTTTACGCGACTCAAAGTCCGTGTTGACAAGCACCACACAACGGCCGCCCTGCATCTCTACATTGTAACGAGAGCCCATCCCCCAGCAATCCACAACCGCGGCGCAATCGCATGACCGCTTACGATTTGGGCCCTGGCGCGGGCTATTATTTCTGGCGCTTCGACACGTAAGGCGCGCGTTGGCCCGACTGACCGTTAGCTGTTCGCGGCGCTTCCCACGAGGTCTGAAGGTCAAGGGCCCTTGTCACAGCTTTGGGTTTGCACATAAAGTGCCGCCACTCGAGGTTTTGTGAAGGCTTTCTTGGCATGGCGACGGCGCGACAGACACGCGCATTGGTTTTGGGCCGCGAGCATCGCTTTGCTGGCGAGCGCGTGGCCACTCAAGGCGCACGCGGGCGGTCTCTATCTGATGCCCCGCGGTGTGGAGCCTGCAGCGCGCGCAGGCGCCTCGGTCGCAGGCATCCGCAATCCCCACGCCCTCTGGTACAATCCGGCTGGGCTTGTCGCGAGCAAGCGCCAGCTGCTGGTCGATTTCTCGCTGCCCTTCGTGCAAACCGACTTCACGCGCACGCTCGACAACGGCACCGTCGCACCCAAAGTCAACGGTAACTCCGTTCCGGTTCCCATCCCGACGCTCGCCTACAGCGACAACTTCGGTTTCGAGCGCTTGGGCTTTGGTATCGGGCTCATCATTCCGTCGGCGTACGCATCGAGCTGGCCCGAGCAACTCGCCAATGGTGAGCGCGCCCCCCAACGCTACTCGCTGCTCAACGCGAATGACTCGATTATCGCCTCGCTGGCGATAGGCGCCGCGTATCAAGCGACTTCACGCCTGTCCATCGGCGCCGCCCTTTATCTCACAGCGGCACAAGTCGGCGGCACGGTCGCGATAAGTGCCTGCGAATACGTAATCTGCACGCAGCCCGAAGCGCGCGAATGGGAGGGGCGAACCAAGTTTCTCCTCGGCCCCGTCTACACCGCATCCGCCGTGTTCGGCGCGACCTACGACTTCGACTTCGTGCGCCTCGGCGCATCCGTACAGCTACGTACTAGAATTGCGGGTGAAGCACAATTCGACCTCGCCCTGCCCGACCAAGCGATCTTCGATGGTGTCGAATTGCGCGGTCCAAACGGTAGCCGCGATCTGCGCGCCGACATGTCCGTGGTGCTGCCCGCTATCGTTCGCTTCGGCGCAGAGTTTAAGCTCCTCGACGAGCTGCGTGTCGAACTGGCTGGCACCTGGGAGCACTGGGCCTCGCAGAAGTCGATTCGCGTCACGCCCAAAGACGTCAAAGCCATCAACGTGCCCAGCGTAGGCGAAGTGCACGCGCAGTCGATGTCGCTCGCGCGCAACATGCGCGATACCTGGGCCGCACACCTCGGCGGCAGCTACGATCTCCAAAAAGTGTTTCACAGCCGCAGGCAAGCCGTCGTCCACGCGGGCCTGATGTACGAGACGAGCGCTGTCTCAGACCAGGACCTCAATCCCTCGCTTATCGACACGCAAAAGGTCATGGCCAGCGTGGGCGCGAGCTTGGAAATCGCGCGCAGCGTGTTCCTCGATGTCACGTACGCCCACTTGTTCATGCAGAACCGGCACGTGCGAAACAGCCAAGTGCTGCTGCCCGCCGCCATCAAACCGCTGCCGCAAGACGACGATCCGAGTCAATACGAAGTCGGGGATCGCCCTGCCATCGGCAACGGCAAGTACGTGATGGAAGCCGACTACGTGGGCATCGGCATCCGCTGGAAGCTCGACGCACGGATGTCAGAAGCGGCCTCTACGCCCGCCGTGCGTGTGCCCCCCGAGCCCGCTCCCTCACCTAGCAGCGAACCCGGCCCACCCCATGACGCCCAACAAGCCGACGTCATTCCTAATCCAGCTGAACCGCCGCCTGCCACAAGCGCCGAGCCAGCGGAGCTCCCACCCGCAGAAAGCGCCGTCCCGATCGTCGATGGGGATGCCGCGACGGAGACGTCAGCAACCCCTGTAGCAGAGAGCACCGACCCAAGCGCGCCTCAGGCCGAGCCAGCGGAGCAAGCACCTGTGCCGCCTGCAACCGACACTCCCCTACCCGCACCGGACGCTCCCACACCACCTGTGCCGCCTGCTCCGGCTGCGCCCTAAGATCGCAGATTCTTTACATATTCCGGGAATACCTCGCGCAAACAGCGCCCGTATGACGCGCCGCCACGACGCTGTGCAGCATTGGACGCTTGCGTTCGATGCACGCTCGTATTACATCGTCATCAGTTAGCTGACGGCCTCCTCGGAACCGCACCGACTCTTCACTGCGCACCACTTTGTCCCGTGGATGTCGTGAGCCGCTACTTGCACACTGAATTGACGCGCTGCGTCGTCGACAGAAGGAGAGTCCCCATGACGTACAGCTTGGACTTCGCCCTGTTCTACGCTTACACGCTCGGCCTGTTCGCATTTCTGTTGTTCTGGGCCGCTCCCCGGCTCTTTCGCGCGATTTTCAGCCCGACGTTGGGTTCGACTCCCGCAGGACAGGACAACGAGACGGCTCCGCGCATAGAGCCCTCCCCCCAAACCCGGCTCGAAGCGTTCACGCGATTTTGAGCCCAGGCATCACTCGCTCGGCCCTCACACGAGCTGAGCGAGTGATGCCTGCATAAACACGACTGCACGCCGCTGTTACGCCGCCCCGCACGCGCCGCGCCCTACCTCGACATGCTCACTCCCAGTAGGCGCTGCCTCCGGCGAGGGCATGATCGAGCATCTCGTCGGTCGTGAAGGCCAAGGGCCGCGGAACCTGCGCGGGTTCAAAGAAAGCCGCATCAAGAATCTCTATGGGGTTCTCGGGGCCGTGGATCTCGTCGGCAACCGTGGCCTCTACCACCAGCGTCACCCCGTGCATCCGTGCATCGCGATGTGGCGCCGTATAGACCCCGGTGAGCCGTCCCGTCCCCAGGACCGTGGCGCCCGCTTCCTCGATGAGTTCGCGAATCAAGCTGGTACGGGCAGACTCGCCCCATTCGAGGGTGCCGCCTGGCAGAGCCCAGGTCCCTGTGTCGCCTCGTCGAATCAGTAGTATCTGGCCATCGCTGCGCCTGGCTACTGCGGCTATCCCTACGATCGGGCGCCGAAACACATGCCGGGCGAGTTCCTTGAGGATCGGCAGCGCCCCCTTGGGTAAGCGATCGAATAGAGCTTTACGGGACACGCAACGAGCAGAGCACACGGACGCAAATGGGCAAGAACCAGAAAGCCTCAGGGTCCTAGCACGCGCAAGCGGGCTTCCAGCATCGCCACGTGCGGGCTGTCCGCGTGCGCGCGCAGAAACTCCTCGATGGCTCGCCGCTCGTACTCCGGCTGCCCTACTCTGCGAAAGACCGCGATGCGTCCGTAGCGCGCCTCCGCAGAAAGCGGCCCGCCGCCCTGGCGCAGGTAGCCTTCGAATGCAAAGAGCGCGCGCGCCGGATCCCCAAGGCGCTCGAGCAGGAGCCCCCCGAGACGCACTTTGACGATGTGCGCCTCTTCGCTTTCAGGCATCTCGCGTCCGATGTACTCGTAGATCTTCGCAGCGTCGGCCCAGCGTTCCGCCTTCAAGAGTTCCCACGCATCTTGCATGAGCTCGCGCGGTGGCTTTGGTCGCATCGCGTTCGCTTCATGCGACGCCGGTTCTTCCTCGGTGTCTTCCGCTACGCCTTCCTCGGGACTTTTCACTTCCGCAGAAACGGCCTCGCGCGCGCTGTCGCTCGTCACCAGGTTTGGCACGATGGCTGCTCCAAAGCGGCCCGCCGCCACCACTTCCCACTCGCGTTGGGCGACGCCGCCCAAGAGGTCCGTTGTGTCGAGCGTTCCTTCTTGGCTTCGGTAAGAAGCCACCGTGGGCTCCGTAAGTTCGATGCGGTCTGCACCCACCTCTACAGCCACGGCGCCTCGCAACAGCCGAACACGCACCACACTTGCGTCGTCGTTGCGCTCGATGCCCAGCGTCGCAGCTTCCTCACCCACCACATGCAGGTCGCCCGCAGTCACGCGATACGCCACAGGGGTCGCGCCACGCACGAGATGCGAAGTCACCCGGCCACGCCACAGACTGAGCTTGAGGCCGAACGTGGAAAGGTTTTCGAGTTTGATGGTGGAGTTGGCCGCGAGACACAGCTCTAGACGCCCATCGACCACAAAACAGCCTGCTTTATCCCCAGCGCTGATTTCGTCGCCCTGGCTGATCAAGCCCGCTTGCGCGACGGGCTTACCCTCACGGCGCAAACGTGGCCCTCGCTCGGCCGCGCGCGCATGAAGCAAGGGCTCAACCTGTGGCACGAGGAACGTCGCCCCAGTGTCCTCGAGAAGCGGGCTCTCGGATGCAGCCCGACCCACCGAACGCGGCTCGTAGTAGAGCAGCGAAAGACCTGTACCCACCATCATGAGCGCGCTCATGGCGGTGGCCAAAATCGGCAGCCAAGAAGGCCCTTCGGGATCCGCCGCACGAGCGAGTTCTCGGTCGTGATCGATGGCACGCACACGCCGCCCTGGAGCCGTCACCTGTACGGAAGAGAGTGCGCGCGACACGACTTGGTCATCGAGGCGACGTGAGTGTTTTCCAGACGGCTCCTGCAATAAGCCAGCGAGGTCTTGAATCAACTTGATCCAAGGCAAAACTACCTGTTCGTGTTCTTGGCCGAGCGCCCTCAGTTCGTCGATTTCCTCGCTCCCGAGCAAGTCACCTGCCGCCTCACGATCGGACAACGCTTCCCAGCGCTCGACGCGCGCCACAAGTCCAGGATCATTTATCGCCGGTGAAAAAGGGAAAACACGCCGACGCAATTCTCGCCGGGCCAAGATCAGACGGTCGCGCACAGTCTCTGCTGAAACCTGCGTCAACGCGGCGATGCCATCCGTGGAATGGCCGAACAGATGTCTCAGCAAGAGTGTCTCGCGCACGCCCGGGGCCAGCGCTGCGAGAGCTTCCTGAAGCGCGGTTTGGTTGCGCGTCCGAACCTTCGGTGTGTCTGCGAGATCGCTATCCGCAGAGCCGCTTCGACGCTGCACAGCTCTGGCGTAGCGAACGATGCTTCCACTCATGACTCGGTCCGCCCAGCTCTCGACGGAGTCCGACGACCGAAAGCGCCTGTGAGAGCGCAGAAGTTCTGTCAGCGCGTGTTGCGCCGCATCCTCGGCATCGAGCGAGCCCCCCATCAGCGCATGGGCCGCGCGGCGCACGCGAGCCACGAGTCGGTCCGCTAGCTGTTCTTGCGCGTCCGACTCCAATTCGGCCACACGCCGAATCAACGCAAGGTCGGCGAGGCGCTCCGGGCTTTCACCCAGCGCCGCGTCGACTGCTAGCGAAGCATGGCGCGCGCTGTTGTCGTCTAAATTCAACACGGCTCTCGGCCGAATGTAGCAGCGGATCTTGGCGCCGCCGCAACTTCATCATCAAAGCACAACGCGAGCGGCGCCTCGTTTGCGGCGGCGATACACTCTGGACATGCGCGACATGATCGTGATGGGACTCGGCGAACTCGGACAACTCTACGCCTCGGCAGCGCTCAAAACTGGCATACGCGTCACGCCGCTGACACGCACTACGCCCGTCGAGCAAGCTCTCGAAGGACTTCCGACGCAGACTCCTCTCTTGGTGGCCGTGGGCGAAAAAGACCTTGAATCCGCGCTGCAGAGCCTGCCAAAGAGCCGACTCGATTCGCTCATCCTGCTGCAGAACGAGCTCTTTCCAGCGCAGTGGGAGCGCTTTTCGAAGCACGTCACTCTCATGATCCCATGGCTACTCAAGAAAAAGGGCGAACCGTTGCTCGTGGCCCGCAGCACCCCTGTTTTCGGACAATTCGCTCCCTTGGTCGAAGCACTGCACATTGCCTTGGGATTTCAAGCAGAAGCGCTTCCCGACCCCCTCGCCCTGAAGCAAGCGATTGTCGACAAATACGCCTTCATTCTCAGCGTGAATGCACTCGGACTCGTGCGAGACCTCACGCTTGCCGAGTGGCTCGCGCACGACACGACCTATATCGATGCCCTAGCACGCGAGGCCGCAGCCCTTGGTGCAGCACAGGTGGGCATGGAAGTTCGCGTCGAGCAGACGCTGAGCGAAGTGCGCTCGGGGCTCGAGCACATGGGCGCCATGCGCGCGCGTGGCCGGACTGCGAAGGACCGTGTTCTGCGCGCGCTTGCACATGCAAAGCACTTTAGAATCTCTGCGCCGGCGTTCGAGCGAGCCGCACAGGCTTCCTAGCGCATGTGCGTCACCGCGCAGGCAGCCGCGTCTTCAGGGCGCTGACCACACGCCCGATGTCGGGCTCTTGATCGAGGAAGTCTTGCATCAGATTCCCAATGCGCTCGACGCGCTCAGGAACTGTCGCCAAGGTGTAGCGAGCAGGCTCGAGTGCAAATGAGATCTCATCCCAACTGAGCGGCGTGGAAACCCGCCCCCCAGGAAACGCGCGCACCGAGTACGGAGCTACGATGGCTCGCAGCGTACCGGTTTGTCCCGTGTCTATGTAGACGCGAGGGCCACGCCTCGTCTTCGTGCGTTCAAGCGTCGCGAGCTCCGGATATCGGGCCGCCACGAGCGAGCCGAGAAGCTCGCAAAGAGCGCGCGCAGTGTTGAAGTTTACGTTGGATCCCAGCGGCACGAGTACATGCAGCCCGGTCTGGCCGCTCGTCTTTGGATAGCCCCTCAGCCCCGTGTGCTCGAGCAACGTGTGCAACTCACGCGCAAGCGTCACCGCATGCGAAAGAGGCTGTCCGCCCAGGTCGAAATCGATAGTTAGAAAATCGCACGTGGACAAAGCCGCCATGCGCGACGCCAAGATGTGGAGCGGAATGCAGCCGAGGTTGACGATGTAGCGCAGCGTATCGAGTGCATCGATAAGGAACAGTTCGACTTCCTTGCCCCCCCGACCTTCCCAGTGCACCTTGACTGTTCGTACCCACGAGGGCGTTCCGTGCGGGGCATTCCATTGATAGAAACTCTTACCTTCGATACCGTCCGGATACCGCAACAAGATGACCGGCCGCTCTCGCAACATGGGCAATAGATATGGCGCCATGGCCTCGTAGTACTGAAAAAGGTCCGCCTTTGTGTATCCCTCACCAGGCCAAAAAATCTTCTTGGGATTCGAGAGTACGAACCGCGGCCTTTTCGGCGGCTGATCCGCGCTACGCGTCGCGAGCCCTTCCGGCGCTGCACCTGCACCTGACTCAACCCGAAGTTCTTCTAGCGTACGCCGCGGCCCCGCCGTGCACTCCTGCGGCGAAACGTCGGAGCGCAGGCCTGCAAACACGGGATGCCGAAGGTTCCCGTCGTTTGTAAACCCCGCATGCCGCACGTTGACGACAAGCTCAGGACGCACGAATGTGCGGCCACGCGGTGCTGGCATCAGATCACCCGTCACCTCCGGTCGCTCGACCTTACGCTTTGCAAGCTCCGCCAACAACAGCGCTTCTGTCGCACGGCTTAAACCGCTCCCCACCTTACCGCGCGAGATGAGTTTGCCGTCGCTGAAGCTCCCTAGGTCAAGCGCTCCAAGCTCGCGCCCCACGTTGCCACGCGTGTAACCCACCACGACGAAATCATCTTCGCGCTCGACCTTGAGCTTCGTCCAGTCTCGCGTGGCCTTGGGCCCTACGCGATAGAGCGAATCTCGGCGCTTGGCTACAACGCCTTCCAGATGATGCGTGCGGCAGAACTCAAACAACACGCGGCCATCGCGCTCGAGATGGTCGAGTGCTGCGAGGACCCCCCGTTGCGGAAGTGCCTGTTTGAGCAGCGCCTTGCGGCGATACAAGGGCAACTGCATGAGGTCGATCTCTTCAATCGACAGCATATCGAACGCCACGAAGCTCACTGGCACGGTGCGTACGACGCGCTCAACTTCCCGCGGATGCGTGGCCTGAAAGCGCTGGGCCAGGCGCTGAAAGTCCGACCGACCATTCTCCGAAAACGCGACGATCTCTCCATCGAACAGCACGTTCTGGAACGGCAGCGCACGCATCGCGCGCACGATGTCGGGATAGCTCAGCGTCGCCACGCGCCCCTTTCGGTAATACAGCGCGATTTCCTGGTCGCGCTTCTCCACCAACATGCGCACACCGTCGAGCTTGAGCTCGTACAGAAAGGCGTCACTCTCGAGCGGCGCCGCATCAGACGAACAGGCCATGGGGACCAGTAAGGACGCGGCCACCGGCCGCTGCGTCCCGCCCGCCGAACGCGCCTCTTCTTCAAGCGTCGCGACTTTCGACTTCGCCGTCGCGAGCTCTGATACGCGTAGGCCTGAAAACACGCTTAGCGGCAGTTCATCGACCACTTCGCCTTCCGCGCGCGCAAAGGCATCCCGCTTCTTAAGCAACAACCACTGCTTCTGACGCACCCGTTCGTTCGAGCGACCGCTCGTCAAAACGAGGGCAAAACGCCCGAGCAACTTGTGCCCCTGCAACTCAAAATCTAGTTTGCCTTTCGCGATCCCAGATTCCGCCGACTGCTCGAGGTAGCGAACACGGCCGATGTCCCATGCGATCATCGCGCCCGCGCCGTAATTCTTTTCCGGAATGATCCCTTCGTAATCCAAGTACTCCAGGGGATGGTCCTCGGTTTGTACCGAAAGACGCTTCTCGCCCGGATTCAAGCTTGGGCCTCTGGGGACAGCAAAACTTTTGAGAACGCCACTTACCTCGAGTCGTAGGTCAAAATGCCGCCGACTCGCATCGTGCTCATGAACGACAAATCCGCCCACCCACGTTTCGAGTGTGTCAGCTGTCCCCTTTCCGCTGTCCAGAGGTTCAGGCGAAAAAGGTTCGTTTGTGCGCCCGGGATCGCGCTTTTTGCGGTATGCCGCAAGCCCTTCCGGCTTATCCCCGTTGCGCACGCCATTCATTTACACGAGGTTGCCTCAGCGATCTATGCTGTCAACATGCCCGCGCGCTCCACAGGTTCGACCACCATTTCCTTTGGTCTCGTGTCCATCCCGGTCAAGCTGTATACGGCGACCCACTCACAAAGTGTGAGCTTCAACATGCTCCACAAGGAGTGCCATAGCCGCGTAAAGCAGCAGCTTTTCTGCCCAGTACACGACCAGGTCATCGAGCGTGACGATACCGTCAAAGGGTATGAAATCGCCAAAGGGCAGTACGTAATTTTTGGCAACGAAGAGCTGCGCTCGCTCGAAGCCGAGCGAACCAACACCATCGACATCGTTCAGTTCGTTCCTGAAGAGACTGTCGATTTCATCCAAATTGAAAAAACGCACTATCTTGGACCGGACAAAGGCGGGCACAAGGCGTACACCCTGCTGGGGCACACCATGCGTGAAGCCGAAGTCGTCGCCATCGGCCGCTACAACGCGCGCGGCAAGAGCTACGTCGTCATGATTCGTCCCTACGAAAAAGGCCTCGTACTTCACCAGCTGTATTACGCGGACGAAGTCCACGCCTTCAGTGAAGTCGACCTGGGTGCGGACGTGCGCATCCATGACAACGAGCGTGATCTGGCGCTCAAGCTCGTCGAACAACTTCGAATCGATGCCTTCGACGCAAGTGTCTTTCGGGACGAAACCAGCGACCGCATCAAGCAGGTCGCGGAACAGAAGGCACAAGGTATGCAGATCGAGTCCGCACCCGAGCAGCCTGCGGCCCAGATCATCGACCTTTTCGAGGCCCTAAAGAAGAGCCTCGAGCCCGACACCAAGAAAGAAAGGCCGGCGATTCGCGGCCCGAAGAAAGCCGAGCCCAAGGAAGCTGCGCCCAAGCGGCGGCGCAAAGCCAAAGGCGCTTGACGCCGCCTCCGTCTCACAACATTCAGTAGCGCGAACCAATGGCGTACGGCCGATGGGATGTTGATACAGGAGCCGCCTGCGCCCTGCGTACAGCGTCGCTGCGAGGTCTTACCCGCGGTCGGGCCGCAACTTTGCCGAACTCTTGGTCGAACACGACAAGCTCGTCTTGGTCTGCCACATGAATGGCACGCGTTGGATACTGCGGAAGAAGGTTAGGAAAGCTCGATGTGTCGAGGGAGAACCGCACGTCGCTTCCCTGCACCCGCCTGATGACCGCATGCAGCGTTCCGTCGTCGCCTACCGCACCGATAGGCTCGCCATCGACCAGCACCTGCGTCCCCGCAACCTGTGGCGCCCGCACCACCAGTAACAAGGAACGCTTGGTCGGCCGGCAGGCAAACTGCACTTGTAGGCGTTGCAAAGCCTCGGTTTTCCCTACTGGCAAACTGCGCGGTTCGGGCGAGTGAAACCCCGCAGGGCACGCAGCCTCCAGTCGAACCCTGGGCGAGTCGAGCTGCAGGTCGACCAAGACCTTCCCTTCCGCGCCTGTTGTTCGCCCCGAACTACCATTTACCGAAATCGGAATTCCGA
>CAZEWA010000052.1:0-27787 GCA_964515685.1 uncultured Polyangiales bacterium
TCTACGTTCTTGCTGTGGAAGAGGATGTTGAGAATCTGATCCAGCAAGTAGGGAAGGACGTCGTCGCTTTGTGGCGCGCCCTTCTCTTTGGCAACTTGGTTACGAACCTTGCCCAGTTGGGCGTAAGGAAGACCACGCGCTTCCAGACGATCCTTGGCCTCTTCCGAGATGGTGCGCTCGTACCGCAGGTACTCTTTGAGTACCGACTCGACGTCGAGCACAACTTCATTCGGTTGCTCTGTCTCGATGTCGCCCTCGCTCGTTAGGGAACGGACGAGCTCCTCGGATATCGTCGGGATCTTTCCGCTAAAAAGACGCATGCCTGGAACCCCTTCGCCCGCCGTCCTTCGGCACATTGGCCGACCCGCGTGCTGGCCGGAAGTTACCCGCCGAACCTCGAGGCGTCAATGTAAGGTGCTCTGTACCCTACGGAATTCCTTGGAGTATGTAGGGCGCAAAGGGGCGCAGCATTTGCGCTCACGATCACGAAACATCCTTGACCTAAGTTCTCACAAGACCGCAACATGACTGTGTAGTTGTAAATTCAGAAGTTGGGGGCTGTATGGACCATCGCGATCAACCAGTGTACCGCGACTACCTGGGAGCGGCACGAGCCGCGTCCGACCAGGAGATGCGGAAGCGGCATATCATCGGCCGCTGTTCGTTATTCAACGGATTGGACGCCGACGCCATCGATGAAACAGTGCGCCAGAGCGCTGTTGTCAAAGTGGCACGGCGCAGACCGATTCACTCGCAGGGTGAAGCGGGCAACTTCCTCTACATCGTCGGCAGCGGTCGAGCCCTGGTGGTTCGGCGCGCAGACGGCGAGCGAGAGTTCACCGTTGCCTACCGAGGAGTAGGCGATGTGGTAGGCGAAACCCCGCTTGCGGTCGGGGGTGCCCACCGGGACGGTGCTATCGCTATCGATCAGCTCGAAGTCTTGCGCCTCCCCATGCGACTCATCACGGATCTCATGGAGCGTCACCCACGCCTCAGCTTTACGATGATGAGGATGATGGGCGAGCGTCGGATGGAAGCCGAGCGCCGGATAGAAGCTCTGCTGTCGAGAACCGTGGAATCCCGGGTCGCCGACTTCCTGCTCCGCGCTGCGGAATCGCATGGCATTCCGGAGAGCCGGGGCCGGCTGATCGGCGTGAAGTTCACGCACCAGGAAATCGCCAACTACGTGGGTTCCACCCGTGAGACGGTCACGCTCACGCTGGGCGACATGAAGCGCCGTGGGCTCATCCTTTTCGATCATCGCCGAGTCGTTGTTCAAGATGAGGAGGCCCTTCGGAAATTGGCCTAACTCGCGTCCAACGCCCCAACTGAAATCAAAAAGCCCATCTGGTACGCCAGGTGGGCTTTCTGATTTAAGACTGGTCCGCTTGCGACGCAGTGCTGACTAGCAACGGCGGCGGCTACATCTCAGTCGCCAGCCGCAAATTCATCGAACGCGTCGGTGTCGTGCTGCGGGGTCTGCAACAGCGAGCCATCTTCGGCATCGCGACGCACCACGAAAATCTGACGCGTCACGACGTCCTGATTCTCACGAGCGAATACGCTGACATAGTTGATACCAGGCTCGAGCGGAACCTCACTGGAGAACTGCAACGCCTTGGTGTCCGCTCCCGGATTGCTCTGGTAGTAAACCTTGCGCGCGCCGACGAAAATGTAGAGGTCGCGTATGCGTGAGTCGTCGTTGGCCTTGCCGCTAATCTTGAGCGTGCGCGTGCGCGTGACGGGCGCCTGGCCATAATCAACTGTGAGACGCGGCGGCATTCGACTCTTGTCGAACACGATCTTGCCTGTCGAGGGTCCCGAGCCGATGGCCTCCGTCGAGACCCAGCCCGGCCTGCCATCGCCCAGATTGACCCGCACGAATTCGTTCAGAGTCGCCTCCGCAGGAAGGGAGACGTTGCCTCCCGATGCTTTAGCGATCGCGCGTGCTCCGGCAAGCGGTGCGACAAAGATCTGGCCGCCCGCCTTGATGGATACGCTGCCCGTCTTTGCAGCCAGCGTGTCCACAGTCTTGGTCTCGATTGGGATACGCAGCTTCTCTGAGGCGAACTCGCGTAGCGCGGTGTCCGCCACGGAGATCTCAAGCTCTGCGTGGTGACCATCGAAGTCAGGCAGCACATCGAAGGTGAAGGCCACACGCCTCGACTCACCGGCCGGGATTTCCTTGAGCTCGAAGCGCCCGTCCCGCAGCAGCACGCCAGGCCCGCCGAGGTTGCGGAGGTTCGCAGTGGTGTTCAGCGCTTTGCCACGCCCCGTATTCTCGATGTCGAAGAACACCGTGACGCTCTCGCCACGCTCGATTCGGCCATCGCCGTCGCCGAGCGGATCGGCCACCTGGTACTCGTAGGAGAACTGCGGTCGAGGCAAGGAATTGACGTTGGTCCGGACCTCCGCGGCAGCCGGCGCGTGACCATGGGCTTCCTCGAAGTTGACCTTGATGCCGTCGGCGCGATCGCTCGCATCCTGCGGCAGGGTGCACTTGCGCTTCTTGTCCGTCTCAGTGGTGCACAAGCCCAGCGTGGTGGTCCATTCGCGTGTTTCGCCGGGCACGAGTTTGCCGAATACCAATTCTCTCCCTGAGAACAGCTGGTAGTCGCTCTTGGTCTCGGCGCGCAGACGGTACAGCGTGTTCTTGCCCGTATTCGTGACGCGCACTTTTAGCTCGAACGGCTGTCCTGCGATGCCGATGGGTGCAGAGGTGCTCGTCTGCACTTCTACTTCGGTCGGGCCGGTGTCCGCGCCAACCGCCCAATCGACGCCGAGCTTCTTGAGTTCCGCGATAGCGCGATTGAGCTCGCGGTTGCTTGCCTCCGTGATCACCGGCGTAGCGTCGAGCAAAAGCTCCTTGCGTCCGGGTCGGGCCGCGCGCGCCAAGAGCTCACGCGAGAAGCTGGTGAGGAACTCATCTTCCTGGGCGTTTTCAGGCGAATCTTCAGGAGCCGCCGATCGAATGACTTCGCGCGTCGCAGGCGGCAAGTAGTAGCGCATGACCACCGAGGCCTTGTGCTCTTCGGCCGCCCGTTCATTGGTCAAGTGCCGGCGCAGATCGCTCTCGCGGGTGTAGACGTCGTCCACCGAGAGGTCCATGTCCTCGTGGTCGACCGTCATCGGATCGATCGCGATGTCAGGCACGATGCCCACGCCCTGAATGGAGACGTCTCCTGGAGTGAGGTACTGTGCGATGGTCAGCTTGAGCGCCGAGCCGTCGTCCGGGAAATCGTAGAGCAGCTGCACAGACCCCTTACCGAAGGTGGTTTGGCCGACCACCAAGGCGCGGTCGTGATTCTGCAATGCCCCCGCGACGATCTCGCTCGCCGATGCGCTGCCACCGTTGACCAAAACCACCATGGGGTAGTTCGGCTCGGTGCCTTCGCGCGTCGCAAACTTCTCATCCCGCTGACTCGGGTCGTTGGACGAGGTCGTTACGATGGTGCCGCTCGTCAAGAAGGCATCGGCGATGCGCACGGCCTGCTCGAGCAACCCGCCAGGATTGTCGCGCAAGTCGAGGACGAGCCCCTTCATGGGCTGTCGATGCAGCGCGGTGAGGGCTCGCTCCATGTCTTCGTGGGTATTGCCCTGGAAACTACTGATCTTGATGTAGCCGATGCCCCCGGCGAGCATCTTCGACTCCACCGAATCCAAATGAATGATGGCGCGCGTGAGCTTGTGCTTTTTGGGCTTTGCGGAAGCCCCGCCTGCGGATTCGCGGCGCACCCACACATCCACGCTCGACCCAGGCGTGCCGCGCAAACGCTTCACGGCTTCGTCGAGCGGCATATTCAGCGTGGACTCTTCGTCGATTTTGACGATGCGATCGTTCTTGAGCAGGCCCGCTCGCTCAGCAGGCGTGCCGGGTAGGGGGCGAATGATGGTCAACAGGCCATCCCGCAGAGCGATAACGATGCCCAGGCCACCGAACTGACCGCGCGTGCTCGTGCGCATCTCGTTGTAGACGTCGGGCGTGAGCAACACCGAGTGCGGGTCTAGCGTGCGCAACATGCCGTTGGCTGCCGCGTATTCGACATCCCGCAGCTGCAGGTCTTCTTCCCGCAGGTTGTCCTGCAAGAACCCGAACACCTCGCGGAAGCGCTCGGTCAACTTCCAGGGCGCGGTGACGTCGTCGACCCGAAACTCAGCCGTCTTGTCGTACAGCTTGAGCTGAACCTTGGGATCCCCCTCGTGGTAGTGCACGAGCACCGGCGCCACCGCGCGCTGGATGGCATTGAGCCCACCGAGGAACATGCGGCGCGAATCCACGCGCTCGGGCTCCACGTACGACTCCTTCACCTTGAGCACCACACGGCTCAGCACACGAAGTCGCCTGAGGTCGTACGCCTCTTGTTGTTTCGCAGCCTGTGCGCGAGGCGAGCCGTCGATATCGAAATCTAGGGCATTGTCGCGCGGCCATACGAAGGTGACTCCGAAGGCGACGAGCAAGGCAGCAAGAGCGAGCAACGGCCTGTACGAGCGAAAGAATCGGCGCATGAACTATGGCTTCTGCGGGTCAATGCCGTTAGGCCGCCGCGACGTCCTGGGAGTATAGCATCGAGATGAGCGCACCCGACACGACTGCTACGCTGCGCCTTCCCTGGGTGGCGCCTGTAATACCACCCACACCGAGGGATGATGACTGAACGGATCCTGCCAAGCGATATTCCTTCCCCTGTGCTCGAGCTGTGTCGAGAGCTTGAAACCCGGGGTTACAAAGCTTGGATCGTCGGCGGCTGCTTGCGCGACCTTCTTCGCGGCACACAGCCTGCGGACTGGGACCTCGCGACCAGCGCACTCCCAGAACAAGTACAAAAAACCTTTCCTCGCGTCATTCCGACCGGAATTCAGCATGGAACCGTGACCGTACGTCATCGCGGGCAGAGCTATGAGGTGACGACCTTGCGGGGGGAGGGCACCTACAGCGATGGGAGACGCCCCGATTCCGTGTCGTTCGTGGAGAGTATCGACGCTGATCTGGCTCGACGTGACTTCACCATCAACGCCATCGCATTCTCCCCTGTGACCCGGCAACTTGTGGATCCGTTCGGGGGCCTGGACGATCTCGATGCGCACCTGATCCGGGCTGTGGGCTCCCCGACCGAGCGCTTTTCCGAAGATGGGCTGCGGGTGCTGCGAGCTGCACGCTTCGCCGCGACGCTCGAATTCGAACTCGAGCCAGATACAGAAACCGCCATCTCGGCGACGCTGGACACGTTCCGCAAAGTTTCGCCGGAGCGCGTGCGCGAGGAATGGCTGAAGGCGTTCAAAGCGGAGCGCCCCTCGCGGGCCTTCGCCATCATGGCCCGCACGGGCATCCTGGCCGTCACCCTGGGCGACCTGTTTGCCCAGGTAGAAGACGCTGCCCCATGGGCTTTCCAAGCGCTCGACGCGGCGCCGAAAGATGCGTGTCTGCAGCTGGCGAGCTTGCTCTCGCCCGTCTGGAATCAAAGCGCACGGGTTGAGGCGTGGCTGAATGCGTACCGCTTCTCAAACCAAGAAAAAGAGCGCGTGCTCCGCATGCTGTCGTTTGTCTCCGTGACAGGCACCGCGGAGTGGAGCGACGCCGAGGTCCGCAGATTCGCGCGCAAAGTTACCCGCGACGCGCTGGCCGACGTGATGACTTTGCACGTCCTGGTGTGCGAAACGCGCTCCGGGCCAGAATCCGAGCGTGCGCAAGAAGCACGCTCATTGCGCGAACGAATGACCGCACTCGTCACCCAAGCCACGCCGCTCACAGCCAAAGAGCTCGCCCTCGGCGGGCGTGAGCTGATGCAGCAGCTCGCCATACCGCCTGGACCGCGTATCGGACAGCTCATCGAACGTTTGCTCGAAGATGTCCTGGAAAATCCGGGTCTGAACGAGCGTGATGCGTTGCTCGCACGCGCCCGATTTTGCCTGACTCAGGAGTCTTGACCCATGGCCGGCTATGTGGACCTGCATCTGCACATCCTCCCCAACATCGACGATGGCGTGCGTTCCATCGAGGAATCGCTGCAGGTTTGCCGCGGCCTCAAGCGCCTTGGTTACGACCACCTGGTCACGACTCCACATATCCGGCGCGGCATGTTCGAAAACCGTAAGCCCGGCCTTCAGCAAGCCTTCGAGGCGTTCGCCGCTCAAGTCGCGAGCGAAGCGGATATGCCCACGCTCGGCCTGTCAGCGGAGCATCACTGCGACGAGACCTTTTTGGAGCTGTTCGAAACGGGCCAGCTTTTGCCGTACCCGGGCGGACACGCCTTGCTCATCGAGTTCCCGAACGAGGCGCTTCCCTTGCAGTTCGAGCAGCTCGCATTTCGGCTACGTCTTCAACGTATGACACCCGTGATTGCGCATCCGGAGCGCTACGTCCCGCTCTTCAGGCGCACCGATCCCATTGACCGCTTGATCGATCAAGATGTGCTGTTTCAGCTCGATTTGCTCTCGCTCGTCAATAAGTTCGGCCGCAGCGCCCGGGCTGCAGCCGAGCGTATGCTCGAAGAAGGCGTGTACGCGATTGCCGCGAGCGACTGCCATCGCCGGGAGGACGTGGACCGGACTGCCGAAGCCATCGAGCGCCTCAAAGACCTGGTTGGCGACGAGGAGGCAAACCTGCTTCTCGGCGAAAATCCGCGACGGTTGCTCGAAGGGCAGGCTCTGCTGTGAGCCCTCCAAAGTCGGCCTTTGCGCGCGCTTTGCCAAAGCTCTTGCTCTCACTCGTACTGGGTTTCGTGCTGGCATGGGTTGCCGAGCGCGGCGGTGTACCCATCGTACCGCGAGCCGAGAGTTTTCGCGGCGTTCGCTGGGACCTCGTTGCGCTAGCGACGGTTCTCTTGTTTACGCTCACGGTCCTGCGCGCGACGCGCTTCCGCTTTCTGATAGCGCCCATCAAGAAGCTGCCGCTGCGCGAGATCGTTCTAGTCAATTGGGTCGGTTTTTTCGCGATTTTTGCGCTGCCGTTGCGGCTAGGCGAGCTGGTTCGCCCCACGCTCAGCAAGCTACGCAGTGGCATCCCTGTGTCGGTTGGACTCGGCACCGTCGCAGTCGAGCGCGTCTTCGACGGGACCATCACGAGCCTCTGCGTGGCCTGGACACTCTGGGCTTTGCCACGCGTCCACACCGACGATACGGTCGCACGGGCCGTTCCCTATTACACGGGGGCGGTGGTCACGGTATTCGCGTGCGCGCTGCTCGCTTTGTTTGCTTTTCTGTGGCAACGCGACCTCGCGGTGCGCGTCACAGAGCGCGTGTTTACCTTATTTTCTCCAAAAATCGGCCATCTCTTGGCGACGAAGGTCGATGGCGTCGCAAACGGCATTCGCTCCCTCGGAGACGCTCGCCTCACGTCGCTCTTCGTTTTAGAGAGCCTGTTGTATTGGGGAATCAACGCCTGTTTTATGTGGGTTTTAGGGATAGCCTGCGGCTTGCCGATGGACCTTGGCCACGCTGTCGCGGTGATGGGCGTCTTGGCGCTCGGCATCCTGCTACCGAGTGGGCCCGGCCTATTTGGAAGTTTTCAGGTCGCCGTTTCTGCCGCGCTGAAGCTGTATTTCCCAGCCACGCTCGTCTCCCGCGAGGGGGCGGTTTTCGTATTTTTGCTGTATGCACTCAACGCTCTCATGATGCTCGCGATCGGCATCTTCCCGCTGTTGCGAATGCGGCTAAAGTTAGGCGACCTTTTGACCCCGCCAGCCGACGAGACCCGCGCCGCAACCTGATACGGGGGCGCGTCCAGCCACTTTCTGGACACACAAGAGTGAAGGGCTACCGTCACGGGTGATGAAGCGTTGGTTTAGCCTGCTACTGGTCGCGCTCTTCCTCATGCCTGCACAGGCCAACGCGCGGCTCCAGACCGAGTATCGCTACAACTTCGAGCAAGTTTGGAACGCGGCGCTGCGCATGGTGCGGGTCGACCTGCGCCTGCCGATCAGTGATAAGGATGCCGACACGGGCTACCTGTTGTTCGACTACATCGATCACGGGAAGGCTTTTCCCGGCAGCATCGAGCTCGTTCGCGGCGAGCGAGAGCGCCGGGCCGTGACGAAGGTCGTGGTGCAGGTGCAGGGCATGCCCGCTTATGTGGAGCAAATGCTCGTCGACCGTTTGGCTCGCAAGCTTCGGGACGAGTACGGCGAGCCGCTCGCACCGCCCAAGCCTGCGCCGGAGAAGCCCGTGGCTCCCGAGGATGGCGACGCCAAAAAGCCTGACGCTGCCGCACCTCCGCCTAACTGAACTACCGCAAGCACCTTCGGGCGCACGGGGGACGATACCGAGCCCGTGCATGCCCTCACTGCGCAACAACGCTTGGCCCTGGTCGCTCTGGTTGCCTTGATGGCCGCTGCGGCCCTGGCACGCCGCGAGCCCACTCGAATTGCCCACGCGCCCGTCACCCCCCACCTGCAGCCGTCCACTGCGCAGGGCGATGCGCTGCGAGACGACCGGCGCCTCGACCCGAATCTCGCCTCCGCGTCGGAACTCGTTTTGCTACCGGGCGTGGGCCCGAGCCTGGCCCAGCGCATCGTCGACTCTCGGGCGCAACACGGGGCATTTCGCACGCCAGCGGATCTGCGACGGGTCAAGGGCGTGGGAGAGAAGACCCTGAAAAAGTTCGTGCAGTTTCTCCGATTTGACTCAGAACATATCGAACATACGGCTCAATCGGACCTGCGCCTCGAAGGCCGCCCCCAGCTTGCCCCCGGGCTCCACGAGCAGTCCGGTCCGCAGGTCCAGGCCCACCGTCAGCGCGCGGGACCATAGGTAGTCCACGCCCAACAGCGCATGCACCCCCGGACGCGCATGCACGCGATGCTCAAATCGGTAGATCCAAAGATTGGCGCCGAGTCCCACGAAGGGGACCACCTTGAGAACATCGAGCCGGTAGCCCCCCTCTGCGCGCATGCGACCCACATGCCGCACATGGCCCGCATCGAACAAGGGCAGGTAGCTCGCCTGGCCGCGCACGAAGAGGGAACTCGTGAGTCCCACGGTGCCGCCGATCGCGAATTCGGGGCCAGCCCTCTTCAACCGATCGGTGCTCGCAGTCGCCGTGACCCCCGACGAGACATCCAGGCTGGCTTGGTCTTCGTAGGCTTTCCCTGGGAGGGTCCAGCACAGCAGCCCCAGTGCCACGAGGCCGATTTGGAGGAGCAGCGTTGCGCGGCGGGCCATCACGCTTCGATAACACGCTCGTTTCACGCCGCCAGCCGACGTTGACTTGAGGGTAACCACCGGTATATTCGACCCCTTTTTTCACGGCGCATCTCGCGCACGCGAATACCTGAAACTGGCGAGAGCAGCATGGCGGAAGACAACAACCTGGAGCCCGAGCGTAAAGACCCCGAGCCCCAGCCTGGAAAGTCCCCTGATGAGGACACGCCTGCTGAAGGCACCGAGCCCTCGAGTGCGAGCCTGAAAGGCTTGACCCCGGGCCAGCGCCTTGCTGCCAAAAAGGCTCAGAAAGCCGTCGAAAAGCGTGAGTTCAAAGAAGAGCTCAAGCGCAAAGACGAAGTCGAGCGTGAAGAGGAAACCGCCGAGGCGCAGCGAATCCTGGGGCAGGGTCCAAGCGGCCCCATCGCACCTGACAACGTGCAGCGCGCCGCGGGCGACTTCACCGAGTTCGTGCAGGTAAATCGCGGACGTATCCTCGGCGGCATCGCGCTGGTCGTCGTGGGCGCCCTGAGCTTCATCGGCTTGCGCGGTGTGCTCGGGCAGGGGTCTGCGGAGCAGGGAACCGCCATCGCACAGGCGCTCGAGATCGAGTCGGCGCCTATCGACCCTGACAACACCAGCGGCAAGAACGAAGACGGCAAGCCGGTGTTCAAGTCTCGCGAGGAGCGCTCGCAAAAGGCCGCTGCGGCGTTCGCCGCGGCAGCACAGAGCAAGCCTGATTCAGTGGCTGCCGGCTGGGCGCAACTCGCCGAGGCGACGGCAAAGCTTGAGCTCGGCGATGCCAGCGCGAGCGAGGCCGCGTTCAAGCGTGTGCTCGATGCCCACAAGGGGAACATCGCCCTGGAGACTCGCGCGCTCGAGGGCGTGGCTATCGCCACAGAAGCTACGGGCAAAGCGGAAGACGCCGCCAAGCGCTACGAAGACCTCAAGCGACTCGACCAGGATTCGGCTGAGTATCACTTGGCGCGGATCAAGCTCGAGAAGGGCGACCGCGAGGGCGCCAAGACGCTACTCAAGGGCGTCTACGACCGCCTGAGCAATCGGACCGAAGGCGGCCCGCCCAGTCGTTACCTCAAGAGCGAGGTGGAATCCCGCTTGGCCGAGATCGACAGCACGTTGGTCGACAAGGGGACGAGCGGTTCGGATGGGCAGCAGTTCTCCCAGGAAGAGCTGCAACGCCTGATCGAGCAACTCCGCCAGCAACAACAGGGTGGCGGCGCCGAATGAAGCGCGTAGCCCTGTGCTTGGCGGTGGCCGCGGCGGGCCTGTCCTCGCTAGGGGCATGCGGTGTGAAGCACAGCATCGGGAAGGGCGACTACAGCTGGATAGGCGGCTCCCAATCGCGCATTCCACCGGGCCTCGGCGCATTGCGCGTGACCTGGAGGAAAGAACTCACGCTGCCAGCACGGGGGGCCTACAGGCCTGTCGAGCACGCTGTGGCCGCCATCGACGACCTTCGCGGGCGTCTGTACGTGGGCGCGGAGTCCGGGAACCTGCACGCGCTCGCGTTCGATGGGCGGCAGCTCTACCGCTTCGAGCTGCACGAACCCATCGAGTGTGAACCGGCGCTCGATGTGGCAACACAAGAGCTCTACATCGGCACGGAGCGCGGTGAGTTTTATGCACTCGCGGCGGACGAAGGAAAAATCCTCTGGAAAAAAGAGGGCGACGCAGCCATTCGCCAGCAGCCGAAGCTGCTCGACGACGCCGTGTTCGTCTTCACCGAGGAGGATGTGATCGAGGCCTACGCGCGCGCCGACGGTCGCGTGCTGTGGCGCTACTCGCGGGACCCGCTCGAAGGCTTCCTGGTGGCTGGGCACTCCGGCCTCACACTCACGGAAGACAAACGCCTGCTGGCTGGATTTAGCGACGGCGTAGTGGTCGCACTCGACGCGCTGGACGGTCGAGTAAAGTGGGAGCGCAACACGGCCTTCGAAGTGCCTGAAACCGAGCCTGGGCGTCCGCGCTACACAGACGTCGATACCACGCCCGTCGTACTCGGCGAGAGCGTCTACATCGCTTCGTTCGGAGCGGGCCTCTACGCACTCGACGCCAACAACGGAAGCGTGCTGTGGCGTGAAGCGGATTGGACGGGCATCACAAGCCTCAAGGCCACGCCAGATGGTCTCGGGCTCATCGTCATTTCCGCCGAGCGCGGCATCGCTCGATTCGATTTGGCGACGCGTGCCGCTACATGGCAGCGCAATCCTGAGCGCGGCTACTTCGGCGTGCCTGAAATCTACGACGACATGATCGTGATAGGTGACAGCCGCGGCTCGCTCGTTGCGCTCGACGTGCAGTCGGGCGATGAGGTAGGGCGGCTCGACTCCGGCCACGGCTTCGTCGCACGCGCCACGTTCGAAAGCGGCCGTGGCTTCGTGGTGACAAACGGCGGCGTTCTGCTCAGCCTGCGCGCCTCGAATCCCTTGGCGGAAGCCAAACCCTAGGGCTTCGTGTCACGCGACCGCCGTTCCGGAAACTGAAACGGGAAGGAGCGTTTGACCGATGATTCTCTATCATTTTGCCGCCTCGCCGTTCTCGCGCAGGGTTCGCCTTGCCCTGTCGCACAAAGACTTGGTCGCCGAGCTGCGCGACCCACGGGCAAACCCAGAGCATGTAGCCTCACTGCAAGCCTTGAATCCGCTGCACACGGCGCCCGTACTCGTCGATGGCGAGCGTGTGATTACCGATTCCATCGCCATCCTGCACTACCTCGACCGCAAGGTGCCTACGCCACCGCTGTGGCCTGCGGGACTCGCGGGCGCCGACGCCATCGAACTTGCCACGCTTGCCAATGGCGCCATCAACATATTGGCCGACCTCGGCATGCGCTATCACGCACTCGGAGACCACCCGAGCTTTCCGAGTGCGCGCGCACAGCTTGTCGGCCGAACGCAACGCGCGCTCGAGGCACTCGGTGCGCATGTTGAGAGGCTCTCACCAGGACAGCCTCTCGTAGGCGACGCTTGGAGTGCCGCCGACATCACGCTCTACACCGCCGTAGCCTGGCTCGAAGCGCTCCCCACACGCGCCGCTACGGTTCCCACCGCAAAGCAGATTCTGGGTCTGGGCTGGACGCTGCCAGGAGCGCTAAGCACGTGGGCCGAGCCGCTGCGGAGCCGCGCAGACATCCTCGCGCTGGGGTAGCGAGGCGCTCGGCGCATGTGCGCGTTTGTCAACTATCGTCCACGGATGGATGCGACGCAGTAACGTGCTTTTTCGCTCGGAAACGGCTGGTTCTGCGTGTACCTGCTGGCGTCACGTTGCGGCTCATCGAACGCACGTGTCAGTGTGTGAGAGCGCATGCCGAAACGCGAACAGGCAACCATGCTCGCAACCTCTGAGCATGAGCAAGCGAGGTCCACTCATGTTGACCCTGGCTCCCCTGGAATACGCCGTCCGCCGTTCGCTCACGAAGCGCCGAACGCTAGAAGACATGGCGTCTCGCACGTGGGTCATCGACAAAGGGAGTACGCAGTCTGTTCAGCGGGCGGTCTACCTCGATGGAACGCTTGAGCGAGCGACGGCGGCAGGCACCTTCAGCGACCTCGAAGACCAGTACAACCTTATCGCTGCCCGCAATGTGACCCACCGTCCCATCACGGCCCACGCACTCAAAAATGCAGCGCTTGTGGGGTCCTCAATCTATGTCCGAGAGTTCCGCGAACCACTGGCTCCCGCCGGTGGTTTCCATCCACGCGACCTACTGGAGAGCAGCCACTCGGGGCAAGGCGCGCTCGGCTGCACCTATTTCGGCAACATGTTCTTCGGGCACTTCTGGACCGACGACGTACCCCTCATGCAGCTCGGTAGCCAGTTCGGCGAGCCTGTGCGAACCAGTCGACCTCTCACACTTCATCAACGCGAGCTCCTCGACTTCATTGAGCTGAGGGTGCGCCTTCCCGACAGCATGACCTTCGACGAACTCATCTGTTTCGATGATCGCGCTCAAACCAAACACAAGGAGCGGCGTTACCGTGCGCTCCGCAAAACCTTCGCCGATGCACACAGCCGGAGCGATGCGCCGCGTGGCGTCTTTCTGTTCAGAGGCGATTCGGGCGCCTCACGTGTGCTCGTCAACGAACAGGAGATTGCAGACGCTCTGGTTCCTCACGGCATCATTCCCGTGCATCCGGAACGCGGTTCCCTTGAAGAGCTCAATCGCATGATTTGGGGTGCGAGCCTTATCGTGGGCGTGGAGGGGAGTCAGCTTTTGCACGGCTTCTACAGTGCCGCCGAAGGTGCGCGCTTCCTCACCCTGCAGCCGCCCATGCGGTTCAGCAACATTCTGAAGAGCTACACGGATTGCCTCGAAATGCACTACGGCTTTGTGATCGGAGAAGCGTGCGATCAAGGCTACCGCGTCGACATCGAAGAAGTGCTTCAGGTGATGGACATGCTGGACGAGAGAAGCGGGTAAACCAACTCGCCGCCCGCAGGCTCACGTCACCCGCCTCGCCAGGATGACGGCATCGACGCCCGTTCCCGCGAGCTTGCGCGGGCGCTCCTCCGCCACTACGAGCTCCCAGCCACTCGGGTCGAGCACGGCCACCGCGCTCTCGACGGAGACTTGCACCTGATTCGCCGCGGGCGTCGGCTTGCCCGTCTCAGGATCAATCGGACGGTGGCCGACCATAAACAACGCGCCTCCGGACGCGACCCCGCTCGCCATGCGCCGCACCATTTCGTCCACCGAGCCCGCGACATGGACATAGAGACACACCACCAGGTCAAAGTGGTTGCGCTCTGGTGTCCACACTCCGAGGTCGCCCTCGACCCACGCGATGCGCTCTGCGATGTCCGGTCCCATCGCCTCAGCCGTCGACTGCGCATGCGCGAGCGCACTCGCCGAGAAATCGACCGCAGTCACTTCCCAGCCGTGTGCGGCGAGCCACAGCGTCTCCGCTCCATGCCCGCAGCCCGCATCCAGCGCTCGCCCCGGAGAAAGACTTCCCGCCTCGGCTATCAGGTGCGCATTCGGCAGACGCTGCGCGACCTTGTCCGGATGCTCACGCAGCGTCTTGGCCCAGAGCTGCTCCCAGTATGCACGGTCGTAGGTCATATGCAGCAGATTACGCCGCTGTGCGGTCACGTCGAGTAAACGAACGCACGTGCGGGAGGTCGGTCCCGCAATGCGAGCACGGATCAGTGCGCGACGAGCTCCACGAGCTCCTGCAGGTTGCGTACAGTCGCGAGTTCGCTGGCGTAAGGTTCCTTGAGCTCGGCTCCGGTCGCGGAATCATCGCGTTCAAACAGCGCGAGAGAAAGCGGTGCGCGCACCGAACCAGCTTCCGCGAGCCAGACGCCCATGCTGTTGACGATGCGATAGAGGCCCGCTTCGCTGCCTCCCTTCTGACGGAGGAAAAAGAGCATCTGACCTTGTGGAAGGCTCGCCATCTGCTGTTGCAGCTTGGCCGCAATCTCGTGTGGACGCCCGGGAAGTAAAAACTCCAACACGACGCGTGCGCCAGGGTTGACGCCGCGCACCAGCTGCTCTACCTCGATGTCCACGGCCGCCATGTGCGCAACGTTCTCTGCCGATTCTGTCTGAATAACGCGATTTAAACGGAAGTTCGACATTCTGCCCACGACGACGTGATCGGCAGCGGCCGCCATTTCTGTCAGAGTGGCGTAGCCCTCTGCCTCGTCAGCCACGGTCTGCAACGTGGGCCAAAAACCGCGATGCGGCGGCGTCTCCATCGCAGACGTTAAGGCCTCAGCAGCTGAGTCGGTTCTTTGGACGAGGTCGGCCACCAGCTCTGCGACCTCCGCTCGCGCCTTGTCGCGCCCCGCCTCGCCCCCGAGCGATGCGCCCATTCGCACGACGACCAAGCGTTTGCTCGGCACGATCATGGTGAGCTGTCCCATCACGCCGGCAAAATACACCGTGTCGTCGGGTAAATCCGTGCGCGCCTCGGCGGGTACCAAGTGGGCATCCTTGCGCCAGAGCGAGCCACCGTACACAGGATTTGCTGGAGACGGCGCGAGCAGGAACGTCATGAACTCCTTGCCGACAAGCTCCGTGCCCTCCCAGACGCCGCCATTCGCCACCAACTGACCGAGCCGCAGCCAGTCTACGGGCCGCAGGACGCCGCGTGCGCCTCCCACAGGTGTGCCCGATGCGTCGGGCTCGATCACGCCGCCGCGGATGCCGAGCGGAGTAAACAGGCGCTGTTGGTAGTAGTCGTACAGGGCCTGTGGATTGCCGCCCAGCAGCTGACGCATGCGCAGCATGGCGATGTTGCTGAAGCCCGTGGAGTAGACGAACTCCGCGCCGGGCGTGTTGCCGAGGGGACGGTCTGCCGCCCACGCGCCCTGATCTGGCTGCGAAAAAAGCATCTCCGTCGCATCGCTAAAGCCCTTGTAGCCTTCGAACCACGTAAGCCCTGGCGCCATGTTGAGCAGCTGCCGCCATGTGATCGCAGCCTTGGGTGTGCCTTGCCATTGTAAGAGGCCCACCGGCGCATCGATTGCGAGCTTTCCGTCGTGTTCGAGCAAGCCAACGAGGATGGCGGTCAACGACTTGGTCATCGACCAACCGAGCAGCGGTCGCTCGCGTCCATAGCCCTCGCGATAGTGCTCGAAGACGAGCTGGCCATCCTGTGCGACAAGCAGCGCGAGTGCGTTGCGTTGTTCCTCAGGCGCGTCGCTGAGCTCTGCAAAGATTTCGTCGACCGCACGTGCGAGTCGCGTGCGTTGTGCATCGTCCAGTTGTGTCGAAATAGCCGGACCTTCGCCCAGCGGCCAAGGGCGCGTATCGGGCGCGCGCGGCGTTGCTGCGACGAACGGCTGCGCGCGTAGCTCAGCTTCGCTTACTCCTGGGGCCGCGAGCGTGCAGCCGAGCCCCTCACGAAACACGGCGACGCGTGTGTGCACAAGCGTGGGCAACGCCGTCTTGACCTCCACGCGCTGAGTATTGTGGACTATCTCCCAAACATGCGGCAGCGGACTCACCTTGGGCGCGAGATAGCGCTCTTTGACCCGCTCGTAATCTTCGCCGCTCTGCAACGTGCGCGTGCACAGCTCGAGTGCGGCGTAGCCAGTGCCTATCGGAACATCCTGGACGGGAACGAGCATACGCGCTGCCCCCAACAGTCCGACAACTGCTGCCAACCCGAGTGACGAATAGAACAGTTTACCTGGCATGGTCGAGCAGTTCTTGCGCTCGCGGGCCTGCGCGGCAAGCCCATTGACTCGCGGCGCGTGATTCGCGTGTGTCCGGGGAGCCTCACCCGACCGCATGTACACTGTCATCGAGACCCAGCACCAACAAGAGCATTCTCGGCCGCATGAGCTCGATAGACGAGGGACGATATGTCGCTTACAAAGGTCTTTAATCGCGGCTGATCGCGTTTCTGAAAGTTTGAGCCACTCGAAGCGGCTCATCACTTGTTGCTACGAAGATTCGTACTTGGTCAAGTGCGGCGATTGCCTCCGGAACGGCGAGATAGCCCGCCTGGAATACATGCACTTGGCCGTTCCAGATCTGCAACTCGCAACGACCGCCCGCAGCCTGTTGAGTCGCAGCGAAGTACTCGGCGTCGGCCGCCAAAATCTCGAGCCCGCCAGCCTGGATCAGCATCGGCGGCAGGTCCGATCCAGCGGTCTGAACCACATCTAGCCGTGGGTCGGACACGTCAGCGTCGCCGATGTACATTCCGATCAGGCGTCGTGCAGTGGCGGCTGATGTATACGGATCCTTGAGATCCGGTTCGCGGCTCGCGGCCAACCGGAGTGTCGGATCCACGATCGGCGAGAACAACACCATCGACGCCGGCTGCGGCAAACCGCAGCGTCGCAGCTCGCCCAGCAGTCCCAGTGCCAGGTGGCCACCGGCCGAATCTCCGGCGACCACGATATGCTCCGGAAGGTAGCCCTGAGAGAGCAGCCAGCGGTAGCCATTGACGGCATCTTCGTGTGCTGCCGGGAATGGATGCTCAGGAGCCAGCCGGTAGCGCAGGGCGAACACGGAGCGACCACACGCCAAGCCGACCTGGGCTATCAACCCGCGGTGAGTGCCTGGCGAACAGGAGAAGTAGGCACTGCCATGCAGGTAATAGACGATGCGGCTTCCCTTGGTAGGTATCGCATTGACCCACTCCCCGAGGACCCACCTATCCTCGAAGCGTTCGCGGACCGAGTGCCTGGCGACGCTCCACGCTGGCATACACAGCCGCAAGAATTGCATCGCGATCCTGCCGATCGTGGCGCCTGCCCGGTTGGCCGGAAATTGCGCCCCGATAGTTCGCACGGTCCGCAGCATGACCGCTGCCACCAGCTTGCTTTGGCGTGATGGCGTCAGAGTGTGCAGATCCAAGGGGCCGCTCATCGAGGGCATCGTTGGCACATCGTGCGGTGCATGTGTCGAAAGGCTGTGGACAGCACGATAGTCCGCAGCAGCACCGACGCTGGAGGCGCCATCTTTCACTGGTTTTGGCATGTTGCGTTGATATCCGAGGCCAAGAGGAATCAGCTACGCTTCGCCGCCATGCGCTGTGCTTGCACGCGTTGGCCACGCCGCACGATTTGTGCGTGCGCGAACTGCGTGAGGCGCGGGAACATGTTGGCGAGCCGCGCGCCGAGAGCGCGACCGCTGCCGGGCACGTCGAGCACAAGTTCGAGTTCGCGCGTACGCATCAGGCGTTGGATGGCGCACTCCACCTCCGCGAGCGACAGAGCGCGACCGGCCCCGAACGTCATCTCGGCCTCCGGGTAGCTCTCCTGCAGCGTGAGCATGGGGGTCTCCACCGCGTCTGGACACAGCACCGACACCGCGACGCCATGCGGGCGAAGCTCGTGGGCGAGCGACAGCGAAAAGCCGCGTGCCGCGTGCTTGGACGCTGCATACGCAGCGAGCCCGGGCACGTGTGAGAGGCCTGCAATGCTGGCGATGTTGAGGATGTGCCCTGAGCGCTGCTTCACCATCTGTTGAGCGCCCGCGTGGCACGCGAACATGAGCCCCTTGGCGTTTACGTCGAGGTGCTTCGCGAGCAGCTCGGGCGTGACCTCGTGCACGCGACCAGGCTGAAGAAAGCCGGCGATGTTGAGCATGAAGTCTAGCCGACCGAAGTGCGCCGCGGTTTCGAGCACACGCTCCGCCCAGCCGCTGGGGTCGCGCACGTCGAGCACGCGCGTCAACACGCGCTCACCGCCCAGCTGGCCCTCGCTGACCAGTCGCGCGAGTCCCGCCTCATCGAGATCCAGCAGTACGAGTCGGTGCCCCTTGCGGTAGAGCGAGAGCGCCATGTGGCGCCCGATACCGCTTGCAGCCCCACTTATCATGAAAACGGAATGCGTCATTCGGCGGCTCCACGGGCATGACTTGACGGCGCGCGCAGCTGCACGCTGCCGCTCGTCACCTCACCGAAGCTGTGGCTGGGCCTTATGTGCGGCGCCATAAGGTGCCAGGTCACTTCGCTGGAAGGGAACATCTGGTAGAAGTCCCGGTTCGCCGGCACACGGTCGACGATGGCGCGCTCGAGCATCATCGAGCACTGCTGATCCACAGTGCTCTCGGGCGTGTTGCTGTTGATGATCACGTCGAGGTCGAGCGTCTTGGCGATGCGCGCCAGGTTGGGTAGACGCGAGGCCCGCGGCGCCCAGTTGTCGGCGCAGGTGCCGTTCTCGCTGCAGCCGAACACACCGCGCTCGGTGTGCACGAACAGCGTCTGATTGCCACGCGTGTGGCCCGGCGTGTGCACCAAAATGGCTCCGGAACCAAGCACCAGGTCCCCGTCGAACAGCACGACGCGCTCGCTCGGCACGCCCGTCTTGCCCTGCGGCACGAACCAGGCGCGCTGCAGCATGGGCAGGTCGTCCCAGTCCTCCCATTCAACCCGCGGCGCCAGCAGATAGGCATTGGGAAAGCGCGCGGCGAACTCGCCGCTCCCGAGCAGCGGCCGCAAATCCTGCGTGTGGAAGTGGTCGAAGGCGATGACGTCGATGTCTGCGCACGAGATGCCGAGCTGGGCGAGTTGCTGCGCGCAGCGATTGGGGGCGGGCAAGAGAGTCCGCGCGAGCATGGACGGCGTGCGCTCGATCAATCGCTGATAGAACGGAGTCGCCTGGTTGGCGGGACCATCGGTGGGGTTGAACAGTACGTTCTTGAGACCGTGCTCAGTCTCGACCTGGACGAACAAACTACGGTTCTGGATGAGCAACAGGCCGGCCGGCACGAACTCGGGCACGGCGCCGTTGAACGCGAAGCGCGTGGGATACGGCGCCGCGCTGGTCGGCAGCGTGCGCATCGATACCACCTTGGGCCCGCTGCGCAGCGCGTCCCCGATCTCACGCCCCTTGCGCTCGAGCGCTCGCTGCCGTGCAGCCGGGCGCGCCTCGGCGCGCGCATCACGCAGCGCGCTCAGCTTGTGAACCCAGGGGAGGCGTGCATCCACCGGATCCGAACCAGAGAGCATTTGCATCGTAGGGGTCCTTTCTGCTCATGCGAGGCGCGCAATCTCGCGTTCGACGTACGTGCGTAGCAGCGTGATGGCGGTATCGCGGTCATCTCGTTCTGCATGAGTCCGAACTTGCGCAGGACACTGCCCGGTGAGCCTGATGCCGATGAAGCCGTGGATACCCGACGATGAAAGCCGCCACCTCATACATTAACACGAGTGTTAGCCAAAGATAACACGCATGTCAATCTAGCGAGAGCGGCGGCGGCGACGGGTCTTCAGGCGCTGCCACCGCGCTGGCCAAAATCCGCAGCGCGACACTGCGCGCACGAACCAGGGCGGCGGGATCGCTGCGTTTGCCGGAGAGCAAGGCGTCCGCGATGCTCTCGAGGGCCGCGATCAGCGCAGTTATCAGGATTGGATCCACAGTAGCGCGTCCATGCTCAACCAGCCGCTCGTTCATCAAGCTCGTCATTTCCCGCAAGGTCTTGCGGCGCTCACCCGCGATCGGACTACCGGGAGTACGCGCTTCCACGTCGAGCACGCGGCCTACGGGGCCGAGCCCCGCGCGCCAGCTAAAGAACGTGGTCACGACGGCATCGAGCAGGAGCGCCGGATCACCACCCGAATGCTTGGGAACCGCGCGGATGAGTTCGCGGATCTCGCGGTGGTGGCGCTCAGAGAGCGTCTGGAATACCTGTTCTTTGGTGCTGTAGAGCTTGTAGAAGGTGGGCCGCGATACGCCAGCCTCGTGCAAGATGTCTTCCACGCGCACAGCCGCATAGCCGAGCCTACCGAAGGCGCGCGCCGCCCCCTCAAGGATGCGCTCCGTGGTCGGCGGAGGACTCTTGCTGACCGGGATGCGCTTGAGCTTGCGGACTGCCATAGCGCGGGAGCATGCGGGGGCGACTGCGCCTCCGTCAAATCCAAGCGCTGAAGTAGCGTCGTCAGGCTAGGCATCGAAGTCGCTCATCACAAGGCAGTGTTGACGCGATCGAAATGGCCGCGTAGACACTGACACAAGCGGTTTTGCGGCTTCCAAATTCGACAGCACCGGGAACATCCCACGAATCCTCGCAGACAGAACGGTTCGTTCCGCCAGCAAAGACGAAAGGAAAAAGAGCGTGAAGCTCATCCTCTTCGACGCGTCCGGCATGGTCGGGGCAGGGGTCGGAGCATGAGCAAGATCACGCCCCGTTCTGCGAACTACATGAAGCTCTTGGTGGTCGCCCTGGTAATAGGCACGCTTGTGCTCGCCTACCACTTGGGCATCTTCACGCAGGTCAGTGAGCCAAAGGCTCTGGTGCAAGCGCTCGTCGCGATGGGTCCATGGGGATATCTCGCGTTCATCGTGGCCTATACCGTCCTGCAGCCATTCGGCGTCCCTGGCACGGTCTTCATTATCGCGTCCCCGCTGATCTGGCCGTGGCAAACGGCATTCGTGGTCTCCATGACCGGTACGATGGCCGCGAGTGTGGTCGGCTTCTCGTTTGCGCGCTTCGTCGCGAAGGACTGGGTCTCGGCACGCATACCGGCTCGGCTCCACAAGTACGACGAAGCGCTCGAGAGGAATGCTTTTCAGACCGTCGTCCTGCTGCGCCTTATCCTGTGGATGCCGCAGGTGCTGCACTCTTTCCTCGGGGTCTCCAAGGTGCGGTTCTGGACCCACTTCTGGGGCTCGCTCGTGGGCTATGTGCCGCCGCTTCTTCTGGTCAGCTATCTCGGCGCCGAGATGTTCGACGCGTCAGGGACGATTCAGCCTGGCGCGTGGCCTATGCTCGGCGGCCTGCTCATCGCATCGCTGCTAATCGTTGCTCTCGCTCGAGTCTACGCGCGCCGCCGGAGCGGCCGAGCGCTCCGAGACGGGCAGGGCGGTCTTGAGGCGCCTTTCTCATCACGCACGCGCCGCGCAAAGCGATAGCGCGCACCTCGGCTCCAGGGTCTTATGCACTTCTGGGCGGGGGTCGGGCTGCCTTCTTCCTCGCCGCTGGGCGCGTGCTCGTGGTTTCGACGGACTGAATTCTGGCGCATCGCTCAGGTCGCAATCGCTGCATCACCGTACGCGTCCGGCTCCGGCGCAAGCGCAAGGGGAGCATTGCTACATGCTATCCGTCTGTGGTATGGACGCGGTTGGGCACACCCATCAGCTCGAATGCGCCGTGCGAGGCCATCTCGTGTGCACCAGGGCTTTACAAAAGGTGTATCGTTGGAGCCCTTGACGATGCTGAAGACACAGCCAAAACAGCCCTCGCTGCGTCCCGGCACGGACCTCGAGCTGGGCGCGATCTTTCGCTGGTATGCGGAGCGAGCCCCCGAGCGCACGATCTTGCGGTTTCTCGGGGAAAGCGACGGGGACGAAGTTGGCCTCTGCTATGCCGAGCTCGACGCTCGTGCATGCGCAGTTGCAAGCCAACTACAGGAGGCGGGCGCGAAGCCTGGTGAGCGCGCGCTCCTGCTCCATGCTCCTGGCATCGACTACGTAGTCGGCCTCGTCGGCTGCTTCTACGCCGGCGTGGTGGCCGTGCCCGCGTATCCGCCGCGCTTCAGTCGCGCAGAAGAGCGCCTCCATCGGTTGATCGCCGACAGTCGCGCGCGCTTCGCGCTGTCGTCGCGTGGGCTCATCGACCGCACCGCTTCCCAACGCGCGCGCGATCCGGAGCTGAGCCGCCTGATCTGGCTCGCCAGCGATGAAGCCGAGGCGGGGCCCTTGCAGCTCCAACGCATCTCCCCCGATGCGCTCGCGGTATTGCAGTACACCTCCGGCTCCACGAGCGATCCCAAGGGCGTGATGCTCTCCCACGCGCACCTGCTCCACAATATCGGGGCGCTCGCCGCCGCGATGCGCATGGGCGAGGAGGATTGTTGGGTCTCATGGCTGCCTCCCTATCACGACATGGGGCTCATCGGGGCGATGCTCCTGCCCTTGTGTCGTGGCACCGACCTCGTGCTGATGTCCCCCATGACCTTCGTGCAGCGCCCGGTGCGCTGGCTTGAGGCCATCTCGCGGTATCGGGGGACCATCAGCGGCGGGCCCAACTTCGCGTACGAACTTTGCGCGCGCCGCGTCACCGAGGAGCAGGCGGCTGCCCTCGATCTCAGCTCCTGGCGCATCGCTTTCTCAGGGGCCGAGCGCGTACGCGCGGAGACCTTGCGCCGCTTCGGCGAGCGGTTTGTTGCGTCGTCAGGTCTACAGCCCGGCGCGCTCGTGGCTTGCTATGGGCTCGCTGAGGCTACGCTAGGCGTGACCTTCGGCACGCTCGATCAGCCCGTCGCCGTCGAGCGGCTCGAGGAGCGTGACCTGCGCGGCGGGCGTGCTCGTTTGGCAGAGCCCGGGGAGCGCGCCCGCGAGTTCGTCGACTGCGGCAAGCCCTTGCAGGATTTCGAGGTGCTAGTCGTCGATCCCGAGCAGTGCACGCGGAAGCAGGCGGGAGAGATCGGCGAGATTTGGGTGCACGCGCCGAGCGTGGCCGGAGGCTATTTCGAGCGGCCCGACGTCACCGAGCGGGTGTTCCACGCCCGCCTTGCGGGCGAGCAGGAGCAGGGGCGCACCTACTTGCGTACAGGGGATCTCGGCTACCTGCGCGGCAGTAGGCTGTTCGTCACAGGGCGCGTCAAGGATCTGCTCATCGTACGCGGGCAGAACCACTACCCCGAGGATCTCGAGTCGACCGCCGAGCGCGCGCACTCGGCGACCCGGCCCGGCTCAGGGATCGCCTTCTCCCTCGATGAGGAGGGCGAGGAGCGGCTCGTGGTCGTGCAGGAAATCGACCCGAAGCGGCTCGGTGAGCTGACGGAGATCGAGAGCGCCATCAAGGCTGCGGTCGCCAGCGAGCATGAGCTCAAGGTGAGCGATCTAGTACTGGTCGGACCCGGCTCGATCCCGAAGACCTCGAGCGGCAAGCTGCAGCGTTCGCACTGCCGCGACCTGTACGTAGAGCAGGCCTTCGAGCGCCTCAACGCCCCTGCGCCCGAAGAGGCGCCCGAGGCGCCCCAGGAGCTCATCGAGTGCGTGGCCGCGTGCATGGCGGAGCTGCTCGGCGTGGAGCACGTGGCGCCCGACGCGGACTTTTTGTGGCTCGGCGGCCACTCGCTGCTCGCGACGCAGCTCGCTTCGCGGTTGCGCGACCGACTGCACGTGCGCGTGAGCCTGCAAAGCGTGTTCGAGGCGCCCACGCCGGCCGCGCTCGCCGCGCTCGTCGCCAAGCTGCCGCGCGAGGTGGCGCTACCTCCGCTCTCGGCGCACGACCGCACGAGCGACCTGCCCCTGTCGTTTTCCCAGGAGCGCATGTGGTTTCTGCATCAGCTCGATCCGCAGGGCTCCGCCTACAACGTGGCGGGCGCGGTTCGGGTGGAGGGCGAGCTCGATGGGCGCGCCCTCGTGGAGGCATTCGATGAGATGGTGCGCCGGCACGAGCTCCTGCGCGCCAACGTCGAGACTGTCGATGGCGAGCCCCGGCTCTGGATCGATCCCACGAAGCGGATCGACCTGCCCGTCCTGGACTTTGGTCACGATGGGGAGGCTGAGGCTAGGGCGCTCGCTGCGGCCAGCGAGCTCGCCAACGCGCCCTTCGACTTGGCCCGCGATCCGCTCGCGCGCGCCGTGGTGTACAAGGTGGGACCCGCGCGCCACGTGCTGGCCGTCTCGTTGCACCACCTGATCACCGATGCCTGGTCCATGGGGCTCTTGCTCCAGGATCTCGTGGCGTTCTACGACGCCAGCCGCGCCGGGCGCCCCATGCCCCCGCCCAAGAGCGCCCTGGGCTACGTGGACTACGCCGCCTACCAGCGGCGCACCTGGCAGGGCGAGCTGCTCGAGCGCGAGCTCGGCTACTGGAAGCAGCGACTGCTCGGCGTGGAGCCCCTGTTGCTGCCCACGGATCGTCCGCGTACCGCGCGCCGTTCTTCGGCGGGGGCCATCGAGCTCTTGGAGCTACCTGGGCCGCTGCTCGATCGACTCAGCGAGCTCGCGCGTGCCCAGGGCGCGACGCTGTTCATGGTGCTGCTCGCGGCCTTCGATCTCCTGCTGCACCGCCACTCCGGCCAGATGGACCTGGTGGTGGGCGTCCCCGTGGCCAATCGAAACCGCGTCTCGTCCGAGGCGTTCGTTGGTTCGCTCGTGAACACGCTCCCCGTGCGCGTCGAGGTCGCGCCAGAGCAGTCGTTCAGCGAGCTCCTGCGTCATGTGCGCGAGCGCTCCCTGGAGGCCTTCGATCACCAGGATCTGCCGTTCGAGCGCCTCGTCTCGGAGCTCTCCCTGGAGCGCACGCCCGGCGGCTCTCCGCTCGTGCAGGTGATGTTCGACTACCAGAACGTGCCGATGACGCCAGGCTCCGAATCCATCTCCCTCGCCCCGCTCATGCTGTGTCGTGGCGCGTCGCAGTTCGATCTGAGCTTGCTCGTGCACGACAGCGAGCTGGGACGTTCGGCGGCCTTCGAGTACAGCACCGACCTCTTCGATGCCGACACGGCGCGTCGCATCGCGGAGCACTACGTGAACCTGCTCACGCAGGTGGCGGAGCAGCCCGAGCGCAAGCTGTCTGAGATTCCCATGCCCAGCCCAGGTGAGCGCGCGCGCATCCTGGCCTGCGCGCGCTCACCTGAGCCCGCTTCGCGGCGCGAGCTCTCGCTGCATGGGGGACTTGCCGAACAGGCTTCGCGGCGTCCCTCGGCGCCTGCCGTAAGCGACGAGCGCGGCACGTACACGTACGCGGAGCTCGAGGCGCGCGTGCAGGCCTTGAGCCTGCGCTTGCGCGCTGCCGGGGCAG
Source organism: uncultured Polyangiales bacterium (assembly GCA_964515685.1). Lineage (GTDB taxonomy): Bacteria > Myxococcota_A > Polyangia > Polyangiales > DASUME01 > DASUME01. Next base: position 25,319 of record CAZEWA010000052.1, read on the forward strand.
GGCCTGGAGAGCGCGTGGCCGTGTACATCGAGCGCTCGAAGGAGCTGCTCGTGGCGCTGCTCGCAGTGTTGCGTACCTCGGCGGCGTACGTGCCCCTCGATCCGCGTCACCCGGCGCTACGCCTTCAGTACGTCATCGAGGACGCCGCGCCGCGCATCGTGCTCACCGACTCCAAAGTGCGGGCGAGCCTGCCGGAGGCCGCGGCGAACGCGCGTATCCTCGAGATTGACGCGCCTTCAGACGCGCTCGCAGGAAGCTACGAGTTCCCCGATCCGCCAAGCAACGCGGCCGCGTACGTGATCTACACCTCGGGCTCCACCGGTCGCCCCAAGGGGGTCGAGGTGCCCCGCTATGCCCTCGCCAACTTCCTGAGCTCCATGGCGCATACCCCGGGCATGGGTGAGGCCGACCGGATCCTCTCGACCACGACCATCGCGTTCGACATCGCGGGCCTCGAGCTGCTCTTGCCGCCGCTCGTGGGCGCCAGCTTGTACGTCGTCGCGAGCGACGTGGTGAGCGACGGAGAGCGGCTCGCCGCGCTATGCCGCGACCTGCGCCCCACCTTCATGCAGGCTACGCCAGCAAGCTGGCGCATGCTCGTGGAGGCGGGCTTCGAGGGCGCCTTCGATCTGACCATCCTGTGCGGCGGCGAGGCTCTGCCCCGCGAGCTTGCCGACCAGCTCCTCGCGCGCTGCGGCGCCCTCTGGAATGTCTACGGGCCGACAGAGACCACCATCTGGTCGCTCCTGCACCGCGTGGAACCCACCGCCGACGGAGTGCCGATCGGCCGCCCGCTCGATCGGACCCAGGTCTACGTATTCGACCGGCACGGCGCGCTGTGCCCCATCGGCGTGGCGGGGGAGCTTTGCATCGGCGGCGACGGAGTGGCCACCGGCTACTTTCAGCGTCCCGAGCTCACGCGAGAGCGCTTCATCCCCGATCCCTTTGCGTCGGCGCCCGGTGCGCGGCTCTATCGCACTGGCGACCTCGCGCGGTTACGCGGCGACGGCACCTTCGAGCACCTCGGGAGGCTCGACTTCCAGCTCAAGATCCGCGGTTTTCGCATCGAGCCCGGAGAGATCGAGGCGCAACTCAAGGAGGATCCACGGGTGCGCGAGGCACTGGTCGTGGCCCGCGCCGAACGGCGCGACGACGTACGGCTCGTTGCCTACTGCGTATGCGATGAAGACGCAGCCCCCCAGGGGGTCGAGCTCGCCGCGCGCCTGCGCGAGCGCCTGCCCGAGTACATGATCCCGTCGGCCTTCGTCATATTGCCCAAGCTCCCGCAGACACCGAACGGAAAGGTCGATCGCGCGGCGCTGCCTGCGCCCGACGAGCGGCACCTCGCGGTGGACGTGGAATTCGTCGCCCCGCGTGACGAAATCGAGCGCTCCTTGGGGAGGCTCTTTCGCGAGGTGTTGGGCACCAGCGAGGAGCTCGGGATACGGCACAACTTCTTCGCGCTCGGAGGCCATTCGCTGCTCGCCGTGCGCCTGTTCGCGCGTATCCAGCGCGAGCACGGCACCGACTTGCCGCTCGCCACACTGTTCGAGGCCCCCACCGTCGAGCAACTCGCGGTCCGGATACGCGCGGCGAACGTGGAGGATCTCGCCGCCGCGTCCCAGAGTCATGCCTTTCCGGATCGGAGCTTCTCCTACATCGTGCCCATCGAGCGCACAGGAAGGCGCACGCCGCTCTTCTGTGTGCACGGGGCGGGCGGCAATGTGGTCGGGCTTTCGCCCCTGGCGCGGCACGTGGCCCACGATAGGCCGTTCTACGCGCTGCAGGCCCGCGGCGTCGACGGCACTTCTGAGCCCTTTGCGCATATCGAAGAAGCGGCTGCCGCTTACCTCGATGAGGTACGCGCGGTGCAGCCCCATGGTCCCTACCACCTGGCCGGCTATTGCGGCGGTGGCGTGATCGCCTTCGAAATGGCGCGCATGCTGCACGCGGCGGGAGAGCGCGTGGCTTCCCTGGCGCTCATCGACACCTACCGGCCCGGCGTGGAGATCCACCACGATCGCGTGGCGCGTGTGCGCGGCCACTATCGCTCGGGAGGTGGCCGCTACGTGCTCGAGCGCGCGCGCAAGCGCATTCGTGAGCGCCTCAACGAGTGGTCCATGGCTCTGCGCATCGATCTGCATCGTTTGCGTATGGCGCCCATGCCCCATGAGCTACGCGATGCGTGGCTGACGCGGGCCTTCTTCCGCGCGGCCGCGAGTTATCGACCCGCGCCGTTCGTGGGGCGTCTGACGGTGCTCAGGGCGCGCGATGTGGACCCGATGATGCGAGGGGTGGAGCGCGAACTCGGCTGGGGGGCGCTCGCGAGCGCAGGTGTCGAGGTCCACGATGTCCCTGGCGAGCACCACACGCTGCTCGAAGAGCCCCACGCTACGGAGGTGGGAGCCACCCTGCGTAGCTGCCTGGAGCAGAGCGAGCGCACCGCGAAAGGCGCCTGACGCTCGCGTC
>CAZEWA010000053.1:0-27759 GCA_964515685.1 uncultured Polyangiales bacterium
AGAGCCTCCTTCGAACTTTCTTACCGGCCGGGTTCTCGAGTCCGGGTTGATTCGCTTCTGCAAGGTCCCGGCGCATGTGCGCGGAACCGTCAGTCTTTGGGACCTACTCAAGGTCCTCATTTGGAGCCGACAGCCAGCTCAGTGGTGCGCCTCTTCGGCGTGGTCGTGGTGCGCCACCGCCATCGCGATGTACACCGTGGACAGGATGCAGAACACCAAAGTCTGCACCACGCTGACAAGAGTTCCGAGCATCATGGGCGCAACGGGCACGACCCACTTCACGAGACCACCGACCTGCGTCAACACCTGGTGATCGGCGAACATGTTCGCCATCAAGCGGATGGAGAGCGAAAGCGGACGCGCCAGGTGGCTGATGATCTCGATCACCAGGAACAACGGCGCCAGGAAAATCACCGGGCCGAAGAAGTGTTTGACGTAGGCGAGGCCATTCTCTTTGAGCCCGAAGATATGGGTCGCAAAGAAAATCACAACCGACATTGCAACGGTCGTGTTGAGGCTGTCGGTCGGCGGCAGGAAGCCGGGAATCAACCCTAGCAAGTTCGAGAACAAGATCACGAACGCACAGGTCCCGATGAGCGGCAGGAAGAACTTCGCAGCCTTCTTGCCCATGATGTCCGACATCATGCTGTACGCCGTGGTGACGAAGAGCTCGATGAAGGTGCGGATGGAGAAGCGGTCCTCCGGAATCAGCGCCTTCTTGGTATCGCGCAGCGCACTGGAGCTCACCAAGGCGAACAGCACCAGCAGGAGCAGGACAAAGCCGAGCCCGAATACGTGCTGAACGCCGATGGGACCGTGGGCGATCCAGGTCAGGCCATCATCGTTCACGGGACGCGACAGATTGGCCGCGGCGTGCTCTACCGTTTCGAAAAAGGGCAGAAGGTTGAACCAGGATTCCCCGTGGGGCATCGACTAACGCTCCTCGTGCGCCGCATTAGCGGCAGATGGATCCAAAGCCGGGCCTGAAGCCGTCGTGGTAAGCAAGCCGGCAACCACCGGCCCGAGAAACAAAACGCTCAGTCCCATGGCGAGGCCGATGGGATCGAGCGAGAGGCGATTGATGAATACGAAGACGACCGCCATCAGCAGACCAATCTTCGTGATGAGCAAGATGGAGATCAGCGCACGCTGGGTGTTCTCACCGAGCACGAGACGCCCCATCAACCAGCGCAGCGCAAACCAGTTCCCCAAACCGACCAGGGCGCCCGCCGTAGTGGCGACCGCGCGCTCCGCACCCCACAGCGCAAACGACACAGACACCAAGATCGCTGCCATCGCGAGCAGCGGTCGGGTCATGCGTTGAGTGGCGAGGGGCAGGTTCATGGTTCTTTAGGGGGATGCTGTGAAGTGTCTTGGCTATCAGCCGATTTTTGCGCGCTGCGTGCGAGCCTGAAGAGATTCCGGAAACCAGCCACGATTCCGAGCACAAGTCCCGTGTATTCAAGGTACGGAGCGGTTTCGAGCCAACGGTCGACCGCGCGCCCGCCGAAATACCCGGCGACTATGGAAATCGCAATCTCGAGACCCGCGGAAGCAAACTGCGCCGCGAGCTTGAGTTGTTTTCTGCCCTCCGGCCCGATGAGGCTCATCGAGGCCATCCATGGCACCCGCCTGGGTACCGGTCCAGACTCCGTCCACATCAACGGACGGCTTTCGTCACTGACTTCTCGTACAGTTTCGGTAAGGTGTAACGGCGATGAGTTCGACTGCTCTGCCGCGTCTCCGACCGTCCAGCGCGCGGCTTCCTAGCACAGCCCCCTTATGGGGTCAAGGCCGAGAGAAGACCAGAGGACGGCAAGTTTTTCGGCATTGTTTCCGAGACTTACAGCGCTTTGAAGGCGGATCGCAGCCCCGCCTCGGTGCGAGTCAGAGCACGTTCGTCGTGCGCGAGCGACGCAAAGCCAGCTTCGAATTGCGAAGGCGGCCAGTACACGCCTTCCGCGAGCAGCGCCTGATGGAAGCGTCCGAACGTCGCCGTGTCGGACTTCGCGGCCGTCGTCCACGACGTCACAGCCCCAGTAGTGAAGAACGGCGTGAGCATGGACCCCACGCGTTGAACCGTGAGCGGCACGCCCGCTTTCTTGGCTGCGTCGACAAAGGCCGCTTCCACGCGCGCGCCCAGCGCATCGAGACGCTCGTAGGTTCCTTCCGACTTGAGCTTGCGTAACGTGGCCAGCCCCGCCTGCACGGCAACCGGATTCCCGCTGAGCGTACCCGCCTGGTACACCGGCCCGATGGGCGCGATCTTCGACATGATCTCGCGACGCCCGCCGTAGGCCCCGAGCGGCAATCCGCCACCCACGATTTTACCGAGCGTCGTCAGATCCGGCTGCACGCCGTACATGCCTTGAGCGCCACCGTATCCCGCACGGAAGCCGCTTATCACTTCGTCGAATACCAGGAGGGCGCCGTGCTGCTTCGTGATGTCGCGCAGCCCCTGCAGGTACCCCTCAAGCGGCGGCACGCAGCCCATGTTGCCCGCGATGGGCTCCACGATGAGCGCAGCAATCTGGTCGGGATAGTTCTGGAACACCTCCCGCACAGCATCGAGGTCGTTATAGGGCACGGTCAGGGTCACCCGGGCGACGTCGGCAGGGATGCCGGCGCTATCGGGCACGCCCAAGGTCGCAAGTCCGCTGCCAGCCTTGACCAGGAGATAGTCGGCCCCGCCGTGGAAGCCGCCCTCCATCTTCACAATCAGATCCCGCCCAGTAAAGCCACGCGCCACGCGCAAGGCGCCCATCACGGCTTCGGTTCCGCTCGAGACCAGGCGCACCATGTCCATAGATGGCAGCGCTTCGATCAGCGTCTCAGCCATCACGATTTCCCCCTCAGTCGGCGCACCGTAGCTTGTGCCAAGCGCCGCCGTGCGGGCGATGGTTTGGACCACGGAAGGCTCTGCATGCCCCAAAATCATCGGGCCCCAGCTACACACGAAGTCGACATACTCCGCCCCGTCCGCTCCATAGAGGTAAGGCCCACGGGCTTCGCGGATGAACACGGGCTCGCCGCCCACCGCCTTGAAGGCGCGAACGGGTGAATTGACGCCGCCGGGAAGGACGCGCTGGGCGCGCTCGAACAGAACCTTGGAGTTGGGGTCGCTCATCGGGCGTGAGTTTATCTCTCGAACGCCGGGACGCCCGCCCCGGCTGCGTGTGCCGCGCGCATTGTGCTTGTCTGAGGAGTGCTACAACCCGAAGTCCATGACCCAGCACGCCCTTCGCGCCGCCAACGAGGCCTTCTATGCGGCCTTCGCCAGCCTCGACCATGAGCGAATGACCGATCTGTGGGCTCGCAACACCAATGTGACCTGCGTCCACCCAGGCTGGGACCTGGTGATAGGTCCGGAAGCGGTGGCCCAGAGTTTCCGCAGCGTGTTCGAGGGCACGAGCCAAATCCAGTTCCGCATCGAAATCGCCTCGATCACCGCAGGTCCAACCCTGGGTTGGGTGGTGTGCCGCGAAATCTTGCTCACGGATGTGCAGGGTATGCCGGTCGAGAATGCGATGACCGCCATCAACACCTTCGTGCTCGAAGACAACGTGTGGCGCGTGGCGCACCATCACACGGCACCGATGCTCGCAGGACGCTCCCCGCAACGGGGACGCTCTCCCGAGACGATCTTGCACTGAGCCCGACTGGGCCATAAATGTGGGTTTTTGCTTCCCCTGCCAGCCGGTTTCTTGCGGCCGGATGCCCGCACATCTCCGCCATCACCCGGAAACGCGCGAATATCCAAGTCGCTGGACTGTTGCAGGGGCGGTGTTGAACGCCTAGCTTGCGTTCAGGTTTTTCGGGGAGCGGCATGTACAACGACGTCCGAGCCATAAATGAGCTGGTGCAACGCGAGAGCGCGTTCGTTGATGAGATCTTCCAGGAGATAGGCAAGGTCATCGTCGGACAGAAGGACATGATCGAGCGCATCCTGATTGGCCTGCTCACAGGCGGTCACGTGCTACTCGAGGGGGTTCCGGGCCTCGCCAAAACCCTGACCGTCAAGAGCGTCTGCGAGGCGGTTTCTGCGCAGTTCTCGCGCATTCAGTTCACCCCTGATCTGCTGCCTGCCGACGTTGTTGGCACCGTGATCTACAACCAGCAAAAGGGTGAGTTCTACGCGAAGCCCGGACCTGTGTTCGCAAACCTGGTCCTGGCAGACGAGATCAATCGCGCGCCTGCCAAGGTGCAAAGCGCCCTGCTCGAAGCCATGCAAGAGCTGCAGGTCACCATCGGCGACACGACGTACGCCCTGCCCCGACCCTTCATGGTGATGGCCACGCAGAACCCCTTGGAACAAGAGGGAACCTACCCGCTGCCCGAGGCACAGCTCGACCGCTTCATGCTGCACGTGATGGTCGACTATCCGACCCGCGACGAAGAGCGGCGCATTATGGAGCGCATGAGTGACGCGGTGCTCGGCGGGCCCAACGCGCCCGCCAAAGAAGGCACGCCCATCACGCCGCAGGTCGACCCGCAAAAGCTACTCGAGGCTCGCAGCATCATCGGCCAAGTCTATGTCGACGAGCGCATCAAGGACTACATCCTCAGTGTTGTGCTCGCCACACGCGACCCCTCCAAGGTCAACTTGCACGACATGAAAGACATGGTCGCTCACGGCGCTTCCCCGCGCGCTTCCATCGCACTCAACATTGCGGCCCGCGCCCACGCCTTCATGCGACACCGCGGCTACGTCACTCCCGAAGACGTAAAAGCCGTGGGGCCCGACGTCCTGCGCCACAGGTTGATCCGAACGTACGAAGCGGAAGCCGAAGACATCTCCACGGACCAAATCGTGCGTCGTATCTTTGAAGTCGTCGAAGTGCCCTGAGGTAATGCGTGATCTCGCGAGAGACGCTCAAAAAGCTGCGCAAAATCGAGATCCGCACAGCCAGGCTCGCCAACGACCAGCTGGCGGGCAGCTACCACTCCGTGTTCAAGGGACGCGGCATGACCTTCAGCGAGGTACGCCAGTACCAGCCGGGGGACGACGTGCGTTTCATCGACTGGAACGTCAGCGCGCGCTTCAACGAGACCTTCGTCAAGCTCTTCACTGAAGAGCGCGAAATGACGGTGATGCTGCTGGTGGATTTGTCCGCCAGCCAGCGCTTCGGCACCGCCGTGCGCCCGAAAATCGAGACCACGGCCGAAGTCGCGGCGCTGCTCGCGTTTAGCGCGATCAAGAACAACGACCGGGTGGGACTTATCCTGTTCACCGACCGCGTCGAGAAGATGATTCCGCCCAAAAAGGGCAAGGGGCACGTGCTCCACGTGGTGACGGAAATCTTGGACGCTCGCCCCGAGCACCAGGGAACCGACCTCGAGCAAGCGCTACGCCTACTCGGCAACATCTCGAAACGTCGCTCGGTCGCATTCGTGGTGAGCGATTTCTTGGCCCACGATTACGAGCATGCGCTGCGCCTGGCGAGCCGGCGCCACGACCTCATCCCGATACAAATCGTCGATCCGCGCGAGCAAGAGCTGCCGAATGTCGGCCTGGCACTGTTCGAAGACTTGGAATCGGGCGAAGTGGTCGAAGTAGACACCGCGAGCCCTGAGGTGCGCGAGGCCTACCGAATTCGCATTGCGAAGGAGCAAGCGCGGCGCGACCAGATGTTCAAGCGCCTCAAGCTCGACTCGGTGACGATTCGCACCGATCGGCCGTACATGGAGCCCATCGCAAGCATGTTTCGTTTGCGGCAAAAGCGACAGCGAGGCTACGGATGAACGCCCTTCGGTTGGCGACGGCGCTCGCCCTACTCGTCTCGCTGCAGGCGCCCTATGCCAAAGCAGATGCCGATGCAGGCGTTGCCGATGCCCCCAAAAAGTCCGCCTCTGTGGAGGGACTGATTTCGCGGGTGCTGTTGTCGGTCACGCCCAATCAAGGTCTCGCTGTCGGGGACCCCATCACGTTCCAGATCACGGCGGTCGTTCCAAAGGGCGTGCAGGTCTCGGTGCCGGAGCAATCGCTTGCTCCGTTCGAAGCCGTCGCACGCCGTGCACGCGTCGAGCCGAGCGGGAACGAACAACGCTTCATTTTCGAGCTCGACCTGATATCGCTCGAAGCCGGCAAACACACGATTCCTGCGCTCAAGCTGCGCGCGGTGCGGGACGACGGCGCTCTCGCCGAAGCGCAAACGGAACCTCAGCCCGTCGAGGTCGAATCGCTGCTCGCCAATGAACCCAACGCCGAGCCGAAGCCGCCCACTGGCCCCGTCGAAGTCATCCAAGACGACTACACGTTGGCCTGGATTTTGGCGGGAATTCTCGGCATTGCGGCCATCGCAGGCTTGACCCTACTGGCGCAGCGCTGGCTCGCGCGCAGGCCCAAGGCCCCCCTGCCACCTCCGCCCGAAAAGCCCGCCTGGGAAGTCGCACTCGGCAAGCTCGCTGAGCTCGACGCCCGCAAAAACCAGTTGTTAGAAGAGCAGCGTGGCGGCGAATTCGTGGACGGCGTAAGCGACGCCCTGCGCGAGTATTTAGGTAAGCGCTACGGCTTCGAAGGCCTCGAGAGCACGACCGACGAATTGGTCCGCATCCTCGAGCGGATTCGCCCGAACAAGCTCTCGCTGTCGGGCGTGTCTCTGCTGCTCGAACAATGCGACCTGGTGAAATTCGCCCGCGCTACGCCCGACCTAACCCAGTGCGACGACCTCTGGAATGGTGCGGTGGGCCTCATCCGTGCGACCACACCCATTCCTACACTCGAAACGCACGCGGAAGGCAAAGCGTCATGAGGCGCCTTCGCTTTTCCTTGGCACCTATCGGTTACTGCCTCGCGGTGCTCTTGCCTGCCTTGACCGCATCCGCTTGGATCATCACGGACTTCTACGAAGTTCCGCTGTCCGAGCATGCCATCCGCTTCGCCCGGCCTTGGGCTGGCCTTTTAGGGTTGGGCGTCGTAGCTGTGGTCATCGCGCGTGGCTATCGGGACCTCAGTCGGGCGCCACGCGTGCAAGTCTCGCGAGGCTTCGATCTGGCTGCGATGCCTGTCGGCCTGCGCGCCCGCCTGCGTCCACTTCTGGTAGGACTTCGTGTCAGTGTACTCACGCTGTGCACGCTCGGTCTCATGGGCCCCCAGAGCATCCACGCGCGCAATCGAACCGAGCTCGACGGCATCGACATCGTACTCACGCTCGACCTCTCGCTCTCCATGCAGGCGTCGGACATCACGCCGAATCGCTTTATCGCCACGCAGGCGGTCGTCGACGAGTTCATCGCGCGCAGGCCGAGCGACCGCATCGGCGCCGTGGTTTTCGGACGCGACGCCTACACGCTCATGCCGCTCACCACTGACAAAGACATGCTGCGCGGTGCGATAGCAGACCTCGAACTCGGCATGATCGAAGGCCGCGGAACGGCCATCGGAAACGCGGTGGGCGTTGCGCTCAATCGCCTAAAAAATTCGCGCGCCAAGAGCAAGGTGATGATCGTGCTCACCGATGGCGACTCCAACAGCGGCAACATTTCGCCGGATGAAGCCGCCGACTTCGCCAAGCACATGGGCGTCAAGCTCTACACCGTGCTGATGGGCGTCTCGGACGACGCCCCCGTGCAGCGCGGCGTCGACCTGTTTGGACGTCCGTTGTTAGGTAACGGCAACTTCCCCGTCAATCCGGAGCTCTTGAAGCGCATGTCCACGGCGACCGGAGGCGAATCGTTCTTGGCCAGTGATCGTAAGGGCCTCGAGCGCAGCTTTCACTCCATCCTCGACCGCCTCGAAAAGAGTGAAGTCGAAGATGCCGGGGCTACCTTCGGAGAGCTATTCCCGGCTTTCCTGGGCCCGGCCGTGCTGCTGCTCGCGCTTGAACTGTTGCTGGGTGCCACCGTGCTTCGGAGGTTCCCATGAGCTTTCGTCTACCTTGGGCGCTCTGGTTTTTGCTGCTCGTCCCCGCGCTCATCGCTCTGCTCGTATACGGCTACCGCGCTCGGGCTCGCGCCATGCGGGCGTTCGGAGATTTGCCGCTGGTTCTCGCGCTCACGGTGGGGCGTTCGCCGCGACTGCGTGCCGTGCGCGGCGTGCTGATTACACTGGGCTTTGCCTGTCTAGTTTTGGCCTGGGCCGGCCCCCAGTACGGGAGCCACACACGCGTGCTGCGCAAACGCGGCATCGACGTCGTCGTCGCGCTCGACTTTTCGAAGAGCATGTTGGCGAAAGACGTGCGACCGAGCCGCATTGAGCGCGCCAAGGCAGAGCTCAGCCGGTTCTTTGCGGAACTTACAGGCGACCGCGTGGGCATCGTCGCCTTTGCAGGCGATACGATGGAGTTCCCGATGACGACCGACTACGCCGCCATCGAGACATTTCTGCGCGAGCTTGGGCCCTACGATATGCCTGTGGGCGGAACCGCTATCGGCCGCGCCCTGACTGCCAGCAAGCGCATGTTGGAACGCGCACGCGGGTCCGAAGCCCAGGCCCCGGAAGTGAAGGCTGAGTTACCCGAGCAAGTCGTCATCCTCATGACGGACGGCGAAGATCATGAGGGCGATCCCGTGTCCGCTGCGCAAGCGCTGCGTGAGCAAGGCGTAAAGGTCTTCGTGGTAGGCATCGGCTCGAAGACCGGCGAGCCTGTCCCCACCTACGCACCAGACGGCACATGGACTGGGTATCTGCGTGATGACAAGGGTGGGCCTATCCTGAGTGCACTCACCTCCGAGAACGAGACGCAGCTCAAGCGCATCGCACAGGTCGGCGAGGGCAAATACTTTAGGGCGCGCGAAGGGACCGTGGGCGTCGACGAGATTCGCACGCTGATGCTGGGGATGAAGCAAGCCGAGCACAAGGCACGCAAGGTCAGCATCGCAGAGGACCGCTACATTTTGGCTCTTTTTCCCGCGTTCTTACTGTTGTTGTTGGAAGCGCTCCTTCCCGAGGCTTGGGTGCGCAAGAAGCGGCCCGAGGAACGAGGTGCCACATGAATCCGACACGTTGTCTGTGCGCGCTGTTGCTGAGCCTCGTCGCGCTGTGCGTACTTCCGGAACGGACGCTCGCCTGGGAGCTCTTTCGTTCTGAAAATGCCGATGTGAAGCGCGGCAACGAGCTTTTGCAGCAAGGGAAAGCCGAAGAAGCGACGCAGGCCTTCGACGCGGCGCAGCGCGCCTTGCCTGGAAACGCCGGAGTCGAGCTCAACCGGGGCCTGGGTCTCATGGCCTCGGGAAAACTGAGTGACGCGCGGGAAGCGTTTCGTGCCTCAGTGCAAAGTGCGCCCACGCCGGAACTACGCAGCAAGGCCAACTACAACCTCGGTCTTTCCTTCTTACGCGAAGCAGATGCAGCCGCACAGGCCGAAGACTTGTCGCAGGCGCAAAAGTTTCTCAACGAATCGGTAGACGCGTTTAAGAACGCACTGCGAAACGGCCCCAAAAATCGGGACGCCGCCTGGAACCTGGAGCTTGCAAAACGCCGCCTCGTGGATCTGGAAGCCAAGAAGCAGGAGCAGCAGGACAAGAAGGACCAGCAAGACAAGCAGGACCAGGACAACTCTGAGGAGAACAAGGACCAGCAAGACAAGCAGGACCAAGATCCGAATCAAGAGAACAGCTCGTCCGAGGATGGCGCAGACCCCTCAGACAAATCCGATGAGCCGGGAAAGCCCGACCAGCCGGAAGACAAGAAACCGGACGGCGATAAAGACCAGGACCCGCAGGAGAAGAGCGGCCAACCGGATAAGCCACCTGCCGATGAGAAGCCTCAGGACGGCAAGGCCTCGGACGCTCCATCGCAGCCAGAATCTGCGCCTGAGCCCAACGCACTGCCGGAGCATATGCAACGCGCCCTCGACGCACTTTCCGAGAGCGATGACAACCTGCAAAAGCAGCGTGCCCGGGCCCGTGCACGCCAGCGACCGCAACGCATCGAGAAGGACTGGTAGCGTGCTCGCAGCGCTTCAAAAATGCCTTCTGTCCCCAGAATCGCGCGTCCTGTGGGTAGTCATGTGTGCGTGGCTATGCTTGCCACAAGCTGCGCTTGCAGAACCTGTGCGACTGACGATGTCCGCGAGCACGGCGCGCGTCCAAACCGGCGAACCATTCGCAGTACAGATCCGTGCCGAGCTCAACGGCGTCGACTCCGATGACGTGGAGTTCACGCTGCCGGAGTTCGAGAAATTCGAGATTTTAGGGCGCCGCGTCTCCAAACCGTTCTCCTTCAGCTTCGGATTCGGCACGGGAGGCCAGCGCGCACAGGTGCAATCGGAGGTGATCTACACGTTCACACTCCGTGCGCCTGCGCCTGGAAAATTTACGATTCAGCCCGCCATCGTCACCGTCGCCGGCAGGAAGCTTGCGAGCCGTCCGCTGACCATCGAGGTCAGTGGAGCTGCGCAGCCCCCTTCTGGATCGCTTGGAACGGACCCGCAGGGCGACCCGTCCCAGCAGGCCCAGACAGCGCCCCCAGACGGGCCTCTCGATGGCGCCAAGTACGACCCCGATATGTTCGTGCGCACTGTCGTAGACCGGACGCAGGCCTACGTGGGCGAACAGGTTACCGTCACGATTTACCTGTACGTGCGGGGTGGCCTCCGGGAAACGCCGATGGTCACGCGTGAAGCAACCAACGAAGGCTTCTGGGTTCAGGACCTCTTGCCCACGCAGCGCGCCCTCTCCGCCACGCGCCAAGAGGTCAACGGACGCATGTTCAGCACCTATGTATTGCGGCGCTACGCGGCCTTTCCGATGCGCGCAGGCAAGCTTGAAATCGGGGCACCTTCCATCGAAACGAGCGCAGGCACGTCGATCTTCGATCTGCTGAACGGGCCGAGCCAAAGCATCAGGCGGACGGGGATCCCCGTCAGCGTGGACGCCCGCGAGCTGCCGGCCCACGCCGACAAACAGGTTCAGGTTCACGTCGGGCAACTCTCACTCGACGCATCTCTCGACCTAGCCCAAGGCAAAGTCGGCGACGCCATGACGCTGCGCCTGGTCGCAAAGGGCGAAGGAAACCTGCGCGCACTCAAGCTCCAGCCGGCTGAGATTCCGGGCATCGACGTGCTGCCCCCCGAGATCGACGACAGTCTCAGTACGGATCTCGACAAAGTAGGCGGCCAGCGCACGTTTCGTTGGCTGCTGTTGCCGCGTTCGGGCGGGGTGTTCGTCATCCCTCCCTTCCGTGTCGATGCGCTCGACACCAAGACGGGCACCTACACCCGCGTCGAGACCAAGCCACTGAAACTGCAGGTCGCAGGTGCGCTCGCCCCGGATGCCAACAAAGCAGACAGCGCAAGCCAACCAGAACGCAAGGTCAAGGACGACTCCCTGCTGCCGAGCTTCGGCCCTGTGCGTGTCGCGAGCGCTCTCACCCGCGAAGCGCCTCCTGTCTACGAAGCCCCCTGGTTTATCTGGGCGCTTTTGGCGGGCCCCCTCTCGGTCCTGTTCGCTTACGCTGGGCGCAAAGCCCAGGGGCTCTGGAACGCGCGCAAAGCCGCCGCCCAAAACCGCGACCACGGTCTAAAAGCTGCACGCCATCAGCTCACCCTTGCCCGCGAAGCGAACGCGCGCGGAGACGTGCAGGCCACGCTCGCAGGCCTTGGGCAAGCGCTGAAGCTAGCGCTCGAAACGCGGCTCCAAGCACCTATCGGCGGCTTCACGCGCCCCGCGCTGCGCACTCACCTGAAAGAGCGTGGCATGGCCGAGGCGCTCTCGGATTCGGTGGTCACGCAGCTCGAACATCTCGACCATCAACGATTTACGCCCACACGTAAAGACGCTGAGGAACTGCATTCCCTGATCGAAAAGGTTGCGACCTCCCTGCGCGAAGTGGAGCGTTTCTCGCCGAAGGTATCGCCATGAACGCGCGTCTCGTTAGCTCGCTTCTCGTACTTTGCACACTCGCACTCGCGCTCGCGCTCGCGGCCCAGGTGACGCGCGCCGACTCGCTGTCCGATGCATTCGCCCGTGGCAATCGGGCTTTCTCCAAGGCCGACTACGCGAGCGCCGTCTCGGAATACGATCGCCTGATCGAATCGGGCGTCGCCGACCCCGACGTTACATTTAACCTCGCTAGCGCCTACGGGAACCTGGGCCGATACGGCCAGGCGATCCGCTACTTCGAACGCACGCTCACCCTGCGACCCAGCGACAACGGCGCCACGAAGGCCCTCTCCGAAGTTCGCAACGTCCTCGGCGAACGAACCGCGCAACGCACGGGCGAGGCCATCGTGTCGGATCGACCCCCGCTTTCCGAGGCACTGTTTGGTCGCCTGACCACACACACGCTCGCCTGGCTCTTGCTGGCAAGCGTCTGGCTCGCAAGTCTGTGTGGGCTCGCCCTACTCCGCGTCCAGCCCGAAGGCATCCGCCTAGCCCTAGGCATCACCTGCGCCAGCGCAAGTCTGCTGGCTCTCGTGAGCGGCACAGGCCTCGGCGCGCGCCTCGACTGGGGCCAAGCAGAAGGACGAGGTATCGTGCTTGCGGAGACCGCCCTACGAGAGGGCCCTGACACAGGCGCCGCGATGAAATCCGAGCTATCCGAGGGCAGCCCTGCCAAGATCCTGTCGCGGCATGGTGCCTATCTGCGGGTACATTCTGGTTCGCTCGAAGGCTACGTCCTCGCCAGCGAGGTCGGAGAAATCTGAGTCCCACAGCGCATTGTGCTACAACCGGGGCGCGCGCTTGAGTGCGCCTGGAGGATGCGGGGATGGCAAAAAAGGCTCCGGAACAGCTCTCGATCTTGGTCGCCGATGACGACGTCGACATCTTGGCGCTCGTCGTTGGACACCTGAAGGGGCGTGCTTCCGAGATCCATCAAGCTTCTGACGGTGAGGAAGCGCTCAAATTGGCGCGGGAAAAGAAGCCCGACCTCGTCGTGCTCGACGTCATGATGCCCGGAATGAGCGGCTGGGAAGTCTGTCGGTCCATCCGCGATGACGCGACCCTCACCCACACACGCGTCATCATGCTGACTGGGATAGGTGAGCGCCTAAACGAGATGACCTCTCCGCTCTACGGCGCGGACGCCTTCATCGACAAGCCCTTCGAGTTCGAAGACCTCGACGCACGCATCGAAGAACTCCTAAAGCAGCGCTAGGCGCGCGCCACCACCGGCTTCCGACGCATTTTCGGCCTGTTTATGGGGCCTTTCGCGTCTTCCGCGGCCCAGCCTCCATGGCCTTGAGCGCAGCTTCCGCCGCTCGGTGCGCAGAGTTTCCTGGCAACGACAGCAAACGCACCTGCTCGTAGAGCGCCCTGGCCGCGCTAGGCAGCCGCGACTCGGTGGCTCGGGCCTGCGTCACGCGCCGCATCGCTTCGTTTTCGCAGCGCCTTTCGAGCCCAGCGCTCGCGCGCTCGTGCGACGAAAGCGTAACGGCGCGGACGAACGCCGCACATGCATCGACTAAACGACCGTGCTGCGAGAGCTGCTCAGCGTGGACCGCCCAAGCTCGCGCAGCCCTCGCCTTGAGTCCGCGCGCGTAGTGCCCCTCGCTGAGGCGCAGGTCGAGGGCAATGGCCTGCTCCAATGCCTCGAACTGCTGGAGGAGCACCTGATCGTCGACGGAGAGATCGCGATACAGGGGGCCAAACGACGCAGCGTCCACCGCCCAGCCCAGAAGATCCCCCTGCACACTCCCTGTCGCCCGGTCCGCAAGGCCCTGGGCGCGCAAAGCGGCTTCCTCGAACTGGCCCCCTTCATAGAGAGCGAGCGCTTCTCCCAGAGCCGCTCGAATATCGGCGCTGAGACGCCCTTCTGGATCCCTCGCTCCCCCCTCGGCTAGCTTTGGTCGATCGGCCTGCGCCGCTCCCCGAATGAAGCTCTCGGCCTGCGCGAAAAGCGGGCTATTCGACGCCACGCCCAAAGCCAGGGTTCGCGCCCTCTCCACTTCGCCCGCAACGAGGGCTTCCTCCGCGCGAGCAAGCCGCTCTGCATCCCTTCGAGTCAGCTCGATACGCGCGAGAAAGTACTCGGTGCGCTTGTTTTTGGGTGCTTGCAGCCGGATCTCTTGAAAGAGCCGGGCGGCCTCGTCCCAGTCCGCGCGTCCGTAGGCCGAAACCGCTTGGCCCATGAGCTCGGGATACGCGGCGCCTTCGAATCCCCGCCGTGGAGCGCGAACGATACCGCCAACCACGAACACCACGGATGAGACGAGCGTGATGCCAACGACCACAAGCAACGCGAGGAAGCCGAAGCCGAGTGGCCGAGGCGCGGCCGCACCTCCCAGGGCATCGAGTAGCTCCGCCGCGTTGTTGTCGGCCTTGTGACGCTGCGTGACCATGGCCGAGAACGTAGCAAAACCTAGGTTTCAAGGCGCCGCAAACCTTCCCTGCAAGCCTTGCCCGTGAACAGGCCTTATGGTACCCAGGCCAGGTTCTCCTTTGCCCGGGGTAAAGTCGCGCGTATGCAGCAGAAAACGATGATGCGAAGCGTCGGACTCAGTGCAACGCGATACGCGGTCCTGCTGTCGAGCTTGTGGCTTTCGCCAGCGTGCAACAGCGGCGATGCCTCCAAAGTCGCGGAAAAACCCGCAACAACCAAGCATGGCCTGACGCCTGAACAGGCCAAAGAGCCGCTCGTTGTCGTCGGCGATACGACCATCACCGTGGGCGATTTTGCAGAACAACTCGCCGAAAAGAGCCCCTACCTTCGGGCGCGCTACGCGAGTCCGGAGCGCCGCCGCGAATTGTTAGACGAGCTCGTCAAAGTCGAGCTGCTTGCGCGTGAAGCCTCCCGTCGCGGCCTAGATGCCTCCGACGAGATCGTGAACACCAAGAAGCAAGTAATGATTCAGCAAATGATGAAGGCCGAGTTGGAAGACAAGGTCAAGCTGAGCGACATTACCGACCAGGAAATCGAGGCGTACTACAACGCCCATCCGCAAGAGTTCAATAAACCCGCCCAGGTTCGCGCGAGCCAGATCGTCATCAAGGACGAAAACAAGGCGAAAAAGACCTTGAAGCAGATCCTCGAAGCCAAAGAGGATCACAAGCTCTTTCGCGAGCTCGCAGCGTCAGTCAGCGAAGACCCCGAGACCGCCGCTCGCTTCGGAGATTTGCAGTATTTCTCAGCGCCGCAGCATCGCGTCGACGGCGACCCGGCCGTTCCCGAGGCCGTCGCCACGGTCGCGTTTTCGCTTGATAAAGCAAACCCTGTCCATCCCCAGTTGGTGAAGACAGACGCTGGCTTCCACATCGTGAAGTTTGCCGACAAGCGCAAGGAACTGGCGCGTACCCTCGACGAGGCACGCCGCCCGATCCAACACAAGCTGTGGCGCGAAAAGCGCGAAGCAATGATCGATTCCTTCGTGAAAAGCCTGCGTGAGAAGGCCAAGATTGAGGAGAACCTAAGCCTCCTGGACCAGCTCAAGAACGAACCGTCACCTGCTCCGGAGCAGACCGAGCAAACCAAGGCGTCGAAGGGTTCCGCGGCTCCGAAGAAAGCCGCAACCAAGGAAAGTTCGGTTCCGTGATCTCTTCTCATTGCCGCCTGCTCGCCTTGGCCCTCGGTGCCTCGCTCTCGCTGGCCACCACCGAAGGTCTCGCCGAAACCGCAGCCAAGACCGAGGCAGGAGAGGTGATCGAGCGCATCGTCGCCGTGGTCAACGGCGAACCATTGTTGATGAGCGAGCTGCGCACACGGGCCACGCCGTTTTTGCCTCGCCTCATGCAGGCACCTGACCTGCAGCGCATGACACTGATGGAGCAACTGTACGGAGAGCTGCTGGGCCAGCTCATCGACGAGCGCCTGCTGGAGCAAGAAGCACGTAAGCTGTCGGTCACGATCACGAGCTCGGATGTCGACCGAGCTATCGAGAACGTTCAACGCCAAAGCGGCCTAAACGACGCGGACTTCTGGGAAGCCGTGCGCGGACAGGGCTTCCTGATGGACCAGTACAAGGCAGACGTCAGGCGGCAGCTGTTGCGCCTCAAAGTCGTCAACCAAAAGGTCCGCACGCGCGTCAACATCACGGAAGAGGATGTTCGGCGCCGCTACGAAGAGCAGCTCCGCTCTGCGCGCAGCGCGGCGCAGTTCAATGTGGCCCACGTATTCGTCCCGGTGGAGGAGAGCACGACCACTCAGCTTGCGGCGGCCCGTGAGCGCGCCGAGCAAGTTCGTGGTGGCCTCACGCCCGAGTCGTTCGACTCCGCGGCCACCGAGGTAGGCGGAGGCGACCTGGGCTGGGTAAGCCAGAGCGATCTTCCGGAGTCCCTGGCGACCGCCCTCGTATCTCTCGAACCGGGCCAAATCAGCGCTCCGGTCCGCGGTCCCGCCGGCTACCACATCTTCCTGCTGCGCGAGCGGCGCGAAGGCGAGACAGCCATGAGTGGCTACGATCAGATCAAGAACGAGATCTATCGCGAAATGCTGGACCAATCGATGGCCAAGCAAGAACTCGCATATCTGGCCGAACTCCGAAAGCAGAGCCTTATCTCCCGCCGCTTGTGACGTCTCGGCCCCGTGCTAACTGGGGGACTCGAGATCAGCAGTCATGAAGCTCGCGGTCATTGGCGACGTGCACCACGCTTGGAATGAGGTCGATACGGCCTACTTCAATGCGTCCGATCACGACGCCATTCTATTCGTAGGGGATATCTACAACTACTCGCTGCAGCGTGGCCTCAAGGCGGCGGCCGAGCTTTCTCGCCTAGAGAAGCCCGCCCTGTTGATCCCCGGCAACCACGATGCAGTCCACCCCGCCCAGCTTGCCGCAGAAATCACGCGCAGGCCGAGCCTCATTCGACTGACCTCCCTGGGACACGACAAGCGCGTGCAAGCCCTGCGTGAGGCCGTTGGCGGCGTCCAGGTGGGCGGCTACAGTGTGCATCAGATCGACGATGTGGACGTCATTGTGGGCAGACCCCACGCGATGGGCGGCTCGAGCATCAGTTTCGCTCCTCATCTGCGCAGCGCTTACGGTATCGAGAGTCTCGACGACAGCATCGAACGACTTCGGCAATGCGTCGATGAAAGCAGCGCTGAACGGGTGCTGTTTTTGGCGCACAACGGGCCTGCGGGGCTCGGGGCCACGCGCACCGACCTGTGGGGAGTGGATTTTCGCCGCGAAGAGGGCGACTTCGGCGACGAGGACCTGAGGGCCGCCATCGAATACGCGAAAATCCGCGGCAAGCACGTGCTTGCTGTGGTCGCTGGGCACATGCATCACAGGCTTGCAGGCGGTGGCAAGCGGCGTTGGTGCGAGGAACGCGATGGAATCCTCTACGTAAACGCCGCACGGGTACCTCGCATCTTCGAAGACCGCACCGGCCTGATACATCACCACGTCGACCTCGTCATCGACGGGACGCACGTCGAGGCCATCGAAGTTCTGCGGCACGGCGACTGATGCGTCCGCACCGATGAGTCAGCGCGCTATGTGAATCACGACAGGCGTGTCCGATGTGGGCTCCGTGACAACGACCGTCCCGTCCACGACAGCATCGAAGCCCATCGTTTCGGCGCCACCGAGGTAGAAAGTCGGCACCGCCGTAGCGACTCCGTCTCCGGGCGAGACCAGGGACAGCTGCTTACGACCGATGGCAACGCGCCCCCCAGGGCTGAAGAGCCCGGCCGCCTTGAGTAGCTGATAGGTGCCGTCGTTTGCGCCGTTCGGCCCCTCCATCAGCACGATGACACCGCCGCGCGCCAGAAACTCGGTGAGTGCAAGCGACCAAGTCTCACCGTTCTTCAACAGTGAACTGTTCGTGGCGAGCGTCTGAGCTTCGATGACGAAGACGTCCGACATGCTCAACAAGAACGTGACCGCCAGCGAAGTGGCGCTCGTGAACTCGAAGTTGCGACTGGTGATCGAGGCCATCGACATGACGGCGTTCTCCACGCCTGCTTTCACCGCGTTGCTCGCCTTTTCGTCGAACGCGAGGATGCGAACCGGATCTGCGAGCGGCAAGAACACGGCGTTGCCCAGCAGGCGTCGCGTGGCAGGCGTGCTGTTCGTCATGTCGTGCCCCATGGCCACGATATGCCCCGCTGTTACGCCGATACATTCGCCTTCAGCGCACAGGCCAGACTCACAAGCACGGCCGCAGGAGCCGCAGTTCTGCGGGTCGTTCTCGAGGTCGACACACTGAGCGCGGCATTGAGTCAACGGCGCTTCGCAGCTAGGCGCGCAGGTTCCCCCGATGCAGAACCCGCCCGCGCCGCAGCTCTGATCGCAAGCGCCGCAGTGATTGGGGTCGGTGCCTACGTTCCGGCAAGTCGTACCGCACTTGATCTGTCCGATGCCGCAAACGCAGTTGGCTTGCGAGCCCGGCCCCGAACATGCCGGGGGCAACTGCGGTCTGCCGTCGCCGTCGCCTGCATCAGGCCCGGCATCTGCATCACCGTCGCCGCCTGCATCTTGGGTGCCGCCGTCGCGCGTATCAGGCGCACAGGACGCCTCAATGCACATTTCTCCCGCGCCACAGCTTGTACCGCAGGCGCCACAGTTGCTGTCATCGCGCGAAACATCGACGCAGATCGAACCGCAACGCTCGAAGCCTGGGTCGCACTCAAGCCCCACGAGCGGACTGCCGCAACCAAACGAGCTCAGCAGGAGCGACAACAGGC
Source organism: uncultured Polyangiales bacterium (assembly GCA_964515685.1). Taxonomy (GTDB): domain Bacteria; phylum Myxococcota_A; class Polyangia; order Polyangiales; family DASUME01; genus DASUME01. The sequence continues at coordinate 18,509 of CAZEWA010000053.1, forward strand.
CGCTTAGCCAGAACAAGGACCTCACGGCGTCGTCTCCTCGGCGGCATCCTGCGCGCCATCCACGGGGGATTGTGTGTTCTGAGCAGGTGGGCTTTCGGCCGGAACCGCAGGCACGGGAAGCTGGCTTTCTACCGTGGTCCCCTTGTCGCCCGAGCGCGCGATCACGACGAATTCGACGCGTCGGTTTGTGCGGTGGTCTTCCTCGGTCGTGCCCGACGTAAGGAGGCGGCTCGCTCCAAAGCCTTCCGCGCTCACCGTGTCGTCGTCGAAGCCCAACTGAATCAAAGCCGCTCGCACATTGGCGGCGCGTCGATCGCTGAGCGCGAGATTGAACGCCGCGTCACCACGCGCATCCGCGTGCCCCTCGATGCGAACCTTGGTCCACTCGGGATGCTGTTTCCACAGAGCCACGATGGCCTCGAGAACGGGCATCGCGCTGCTCTTGACGCGCGCGCGCATGACATCGAACAGCACGCGCTCCTCGAGCACGATGCGGTCGTCGCGCATCACGATGAGTCCCTCGTCGGGGCAACCATCGTCATCGCGTACGCCATTGACGGTTTCTGGCTCGAGCGGACAGCTGTCGTCTACATCGAGAATGCCGTCTTTGTCGTTGTCCTCATCCGGACAACCGTCCTCGTCCTCAAAGCCATCGACATCTTCCGCCTCGTTGGGGCAGCCATCATTGGCATCGAGCAAGCCGTCGCCATCGTTGTCCGGATCTGGACAACCGTCGTCATCCTGAAAGCCGTCCCTATCCTCGGGATCGTCGATGCACTGATCGCGGTCGTCGAGGACGCCGTCGCCGTCGCGGTCCCCAACTTCGAGCGTCATCTGAGCGAAGGCTGCGTCGTCGCGCACGGGTGCGCGGTCTAGGAATGATAGACGCAGGCCCACGAGTCCGAGGCGCGCATCACTCGCGCTGAGGTTGTCGTTCGGTTGAATCACTTGGACGTAGCGCACAAGCGGTGCGAGCGCCGTGCGCGTGCCAACCGCAAAGCCGTAGCCGAGGCCTACGTCGAATGTCGGCCTCAGTTTGTCCCCGGTAAATCCGTATCCACCGTTACCCTCGACGAACAGCCCAGTGGCGCGACGCACGCTTCCGTCCGGAAGTCGCAGCGCGATACCAAGGGTTGCGACATTGAGTGTGCCGAGGCCTGGATCTTTGACCCCCGTTGTCTTCGGCGCGTCGCCGTCGAGAAAGCCCGCCGTGCGCAAACGAAGCGCGAAGGCGAACCACGACGAGACCGGCTTCTGCACGCCAATCGCCAGCGCACCGCCAGGCTTGAACCAATCGCGCTGCGGGGTGGTGAGGGAAGATCCCACGCTGATTTCGCCGTCGAGCAGCCACGGCTCCTTCGCCCGCGCATGCGGTGGAGCAAGCCATCCGCAAATCGCAAGCCAGGCTCCCGCAATTGCGAGCTGCCATGCAGCGCGCTGCCTCAAACGAACTCTTCGGATCGCGGCTGCCGCACGCCCTGTGTTGCGCTGGCGACCACGACTCTCCCCACTCGGGTGTCGGTGCATCGTAAGCGATTGTACACAGTCACAATTTGCGGCGGCAAGCATCGACGCCTGGCAAACGAACAGCTGTCACCAAGCATACGTGTAAGACTCACCTATTCTCACATAGCTCAGACGTCCAGCGTTTCTGCATCCGCGTCTGCCGCACGGTCCATGATAAACCGGAATCGCGCGCTCGCGTCTTTGCCCATGAGGTCGTTGATAACCTGATCGGTGCCAACTTCCTCATCGATGATAACGCGCATCAATCGGCGTTTTTCGCGATCGAGCGTCGTCGATTTGAGCTCTTCGGCGCTCATTTCGCCTAGCCCCTTGAAGCGACTGATGTCCGGCTTGGCGTTTTTGGGCAGTGCCGCGAGGATCTTCGCCTTCTCCTGCTCATCGAGCGCCCAGTAGGTGTTCTTCGCGGCGTCGATTCGGTACAGAGGCGGCAACGCCAGGTAGATGTGCCCATGGCGGATAAGCCCAGGCAACATTCGGTAGAAGAACGTGAGCAAGAGCGTCGAGATGTGGTGACCGTCGCTGTCTGCGTCCATCAGCAGCACGATCTTGCCGTAGCGCAGCTTGGTGACATCGAACTCCTTGCCCAAGCCGCAGCCGAGCGCAGAAACGATGTCCTGGAGCTCCTTGTTGCCGGTGATGGCAGAACTGCCCGCACGCTCTGCGTTCAGCACCTTGCCACGCAGGGGCAGGATAGCTTGCGTCTTGCGGTCGCGACCTTGCTTGGCGTTGCCGCCTGCGCTGTCGCCCTCGACCAAGAACAGCTCGCTCTCCGAAGGATCCGTACTCGCGCAGTCCGAAAGCTTGCCTGGCAAGTTGAGCCGATGACTGACTGCCGTCTTGCGCACGACTTGCTGACTTGCAGCGCGACTCGCAGCGCGCGCGCGAGCCGCAAGGATGATGCGCGCGATGATCGCATCGGCCGCACTCGGGTGCTGCAGAAGCCACTGCTCGATAGCGTTCTTGACGACGCCTTCGACCTGCCCCGCAACCTCGGTGTTGTTGAGCCGGTCCTTGGTTTGGCCCTGGAATTGAGGCTCCGCCACGTACACGCTGATCATCGCAGCGATACCCTCGCGGATATCTTCGGCTGCGAGCGTTACGCCCTTGGGGTCGATTTTTTTCGTCTGCATCGTGCTGCGAATCGCCTTCACGATGCCCGACTTGAACCCGCTCTCGTGGGTGCCGCCCTGCCCTGTGGGAATGCCGTTCGCGTAGGACCGCACCCACTCGTCCGTAGCTTCAGTCCACATGAGCGAGATCTCGAGGCGCGGATCACTCTCGCGTTCGAGCGCGAAAACCTGGGCGTGAACCGGGCGCATGTTCTTTTCGTTCACCACCTTTTGCAGGTAGTCGACGATGCCGCCCGGATGCTCGAAGACGTGGCTCGTGCCGCTCGCCAGATCCTTTAGCGTGACCTTGAGACCACGATGCAAGTAGCTCTTCGACTCGAGGCGCTCACGTACGATGTCCAGATCGAACTTGGCCGTTTTGCCGAAAATCTGCACATCGGCGCGGAAATGTATCTCGGTACCACGCTTGCGAGTCGCACCGAGCTCCTTGAGCTTGGTCTGCGGAAGGCCGCGCGCGTAGAGCTGCTGGTACTCTTTTCCATCGCGCCGCACCGTGACGCGCATCTCCTCGGAGAGCGCGTTGACCACGGAAGAACCCACGCCATGCAAGCCGCCCGACACGCTGTAATTCTTGCCTTCGAACTTACCACCCGCGTGCAAAGTACACAGGATGAGCTCGAGCGCTGAGCGCTTGAACTTTGGGTGGATGTCGACGGGAATGCCGCGACCATTGTCGATTATCGTCGCACCCTTGTGGTCGGCATCCAGCACGACCTCAATCTGCGTGGCGTGGCCGTTGATGGCTTCGTCGACGGAGTTGTCGACAATCTCCCAAAGTAGGTGGTGGTAGCCCGCTTTGTCGGTCCCTCCGATGTACATGGCGGGGCGCTTACGAACGGGCTCGAGTCCTTCGAGGACTTCGATGTCTTTGGCGGTATACGTCGTCATCGATCAGCCCCTGTCACGCTTTGGGTGGACGAGAATTGCGAGGAGAGGAATCGGGCAGCTCGGGCAACTCCGGCTCTTCATGGACCTTGCCTGACAGCTTGCCGCGCTTGAAAAGGGCCGTCCCCTTGCCGCCACGGGCCACCACATTCTGCTTCCGCGGCGACACTTCGTACTCTGTGCCCTTTTCGTTCACGAGCGTGAGCAAGCCGTTTCTGTCACGAAGCACCTTGGCGCCGACAAGCTCGTCCTTGTCCTCGAGCTTGATCAGCATCACGCCCTTGCCTGCGCCTGCCAACACGGCCACGTCGTCGACCTTGCAGATCAAGGCCTGCCCTTCGACGCTCGCTGCCGCGACAAACGCACCCTTGGTGACCAGGTCAATGCAGATGACTTCGTCGCCCTCACTGAGGCGAGCGTACTTGCGGCCCGTCTTCGTCGATGGCTCACGGTGTCCGCGCAACGAAAAGCGCAGAGCCTGCCCCTGTCGCGTCACCGCAACAGCAAACGGCGCTTCGGGCTCGGCGCCTTCCTTGGCCTCGGGCACTTCGAGCATGCGCGAATCGAAGCACATCATGCGCAGAAGCTTCTCGCCGTCCGCCAGCTTGAACAGCGTCTGCACGGGATTGCCGTAGCCGCTTGCCTGCGGAATATCGACCATGCGGCACACGTAACAGGCGCCTTGGTTCGAGAAGAAGGCCACCGAGCTCTTGGTCGACCCTGCGACGACGTCACTCACGCGGTCGCCTTCGCGCAGGCGCGTGGAGCTCAGATCCTTGACCTCGCGCTGCCGCTTGATCCAGCCCTGCACCGTGAGCACGGCCATCGCATCTTCGTCGATGATGAAGTCTTCAGCCTGGAATTCCGGCTCGTCCACGCTGGCGAGAACGCGCGTTCGGCGACGTTGGCCATACTCGCTCGAGAGCTCGTGCAACTCGGCGCGAATCAAGTTCCAGCGCGCTTTATCGCTCTTGAGCAGCTTCTCGGTGCGATCGGCTTCTGCGCGCTTTTCCGCCAATTCCTTCTGAATTATCAGAATCTCGAGCTTGGCCAAGCGATAGAGTTTGAGCTCCAAGATCGCGTCGACCTGCTCTTCGTCGAGGCCAAAGCGCTTCATCAGCTTTTGCGCGGCATCTTCCTTGCCGTCGCTCTTGCGGATAATGACGATGGTCTCGTCGAGAATATCGAAGATTTTTTCGAAACCTTCGAGGATGTGAATGCGGCGTCGAAGCTGGTCGAGATCGAAGGCCAGGCGCTTCTTCACGACGTCCATGCGGAAATCGAGGAAGTGCTTGAGGATGCTCACCAAGTCGAGACGCTGCGGCGCCGCCACATCGCTGCCAGCCACCGGCACAAGACAGGTGAGGTTCACCTGAACGTTCGTCGCAAGCGGCGTGTGCTTGTACAAGTACGCCATGACGAGCTTCACATCGGTGCCCGCCCGGAACTCGCACACGATGCGGCACACATCGGTGCTCTCATCGCGCACATCGAGCAAAGCCGGAAGCTTCTTCGAGAGGATGACGTCCGCTATCTTCTCGACAATCGAACGCCGCTCGACGGCGTACGGAATCGACGTGATGATGAGCGAAGGATTGCCCTTCTTTTTAGGCTCCTCAACCTTGTACTCAGCGCGCAGCTTGAGCGAACCTTGGCCGTGCTCGTAGACCTCGCGCAGCTCGCGCTTGCTCGAAAGCAGCTGGCCTCCCGTGGGAAAGTCTGGACCGCGGACGTGCTTGAGCACTTCCGTGAGTCCGCCCTCCGGGTTGTCGATGAGCGCGACTGCCGCGTCCGCCACTTCCTTGAAATTATGCGGCGGAATCGAGGTCGCCATGCCGACCGCGATACCCTGACAGCCATTGACCAAAAGGTTCGGGAAGCGCGCGGGGAGCACCACCGGCTCAAAGCGCGTTCCGTCATAATTGGCCCGAAAATCTACGGTCTTTTTACCAAGCTCGTTCAAGAGCTCGCTGGCCAGCTTCGAGAGACGCGCTTCCGTGTAGCGCATGGCCGCAGCCGTATCGCCATCGGGTGAGCCGAAGTTTCCGCGGCCGTCGACGAGCGGCGCAGACATCGTGAAGCTCTGCGCTTTGCGCACGAGCGCGTCGTAAATCGACGAATCTCCGTGCGGATGAAACTTGCCCATCACATCGCCCACGATGCGCGCGCACTTGATGTACTTGGCATCAAAGCGCAGATGCAGCTCGTTCTGCATCGCATACAGAATGCGCCTCTGCACCGGCTTGAGCCCGTCGCGAACGTCGGGAAGCGCGCGTGCCGTAATGACGCTGAGTGCGTAGTTGAGGTAGCGGCGCTGGGTCTCTTGGGCCAGCGACGTTTCCAAGATGGCGTCCATGGGCGAAGCGTCTCCGGGCCAGTTCCCCGCGAAAATCGCGCGGGCGCCTGCACTCTCGTTCAGGCTAGGCCGGCCCCTGTGTAGCAGTCGCCGTCGAAGGCGCGCAAGGTTTCGAGTTACCGCGCGCTCCCGCCCAGCCCCGAACAGCCGGGGCCTGAGGCCTCAACGGGCCGCCTGTCCACTCGGGCCGAGGGCCGAGGAAGGGGCCGTGGTTTGCCGGGATTTACGCGGTTCCGGCCGGCTGAACACCAGGTTTGCGACGTAGCCCAGGGCGAAAATGGCGACCAATACGGCCAGCCACCTCAAAAGTGCACGAACCAACCCGGAACTCTCCTCCGCCTCGTGTCCCCCTCCCTGGTGGCCCGCGCTCGCCGATCGCACTGGGCGCGCCACCTGTGGCTTTGCCGCGCGCGGATTTAGTGGCGCTTGTACGGGCGCACGCGGAGGCGAAAGCTGCGCCGCAAGCTCGAGAAGCGGCGCTGGCAATGGTTCTTCTGTGTGCCGCGCAGGGCCCGGTTCTGGCGCTCGCCATTCGGATCGCGCAGGCGGAGGCGTGGGGATGCCGAAGTTAAACTCACCGGATTCCCGTGGCACGTTGGTTGCGAAATCGAGGGAGCGCCGCACGCCAGAGTCCGAGCTGTCCCGAGGTGCAGGCGCAGACTGAGGCGCGAAGAGGTCCTCTTCCTCGCCCAACTCGAAGGCAAGCTCCCCCGGAGGCTCGGAGTGGGGCCGAAAAGTCCAGGTTTCAGCTTCGAGCACCGCGTCGTCTTCCTGGACGCTCGCCTCGAGGAGCAGATCGTGAAATACACGGGCCGATGGCGGCCGGCGGCGCTTGTCCTTGTCCATGGCGAGCAACAAAACCTGCTCGATCGCTGGGGAAATCTTGGCGCCACGCGTGCGCGCTGCGGGCGGCGGTGTGCTTAGAATGATCTGCAACAGTGCGTTGTAATTGCCCGCATCGAAGGGCACGTCGCCTACCACGCACTCGAAGAGCAGCACGGCTGCCGAATAGATGTCGGCGCGCGCATCCACGCCGATTTCGCCGCGAGCCTGCTCCGGCGACATGTAGTGCGGCGTGCCAAGAACCGAGCCCTCTTGGGTAAGATTGTGATCAATCTCGTCGGCCTTCTGACTGATGCCGAAATCGAGAATCTTGATTCGCTCTTCGCCGCGCTCGCCCGGCACGATGAAGACGTTGTCGGGCTTGAGGTCGCGGTGCACCACGCCGGCCTGATGCGCCGCCTCCAGTGCGTCGAGCAAGGGCAACATGATGGCCAAGGCCGCGTCTTGCGTCAGGCGCTTTTTGGCTTTGATCCGCGCGCCGATGCTCTCACCCTCGAGAAACTCCATCACGAGAAAGGGCAGGCCGTCGTCCATCTTGTCTTGGTCCAAGATTTCGACGATGCCCTCATGATGGATGGCACTCGCTGCGCGCGCCTCGCGGCCAAACCGCGCCATAACCTTGCGGTTGGTCAGGTAATTTTGCGCGAGAACTTTGACGGCGACGCGACGTCCCGTGAGCTGATGCTCTCCCTCCCACACCTCACCCATGCCGCCCTTGCCGAGCATGCGTGTAAGTTCGTACTTGCCCAGCAGGGTTTGCCCGGATCGATCCACTTCGCCTCTTCAGCTCAAGCTCAGCACAAACACGTCAGCAGTGTCGCCCACGGCATGGCAGGCTGAAAGGTGCACTTCGCCTTCGTCCTCAAACGCTCTGATTTCAGCACGCATGAGGCCCAGAAGCAGCGCCAAAAGCTCAAGGGTCGGCTCTACCTGACCGCGCACTTCGAGACGAGCGCTGCGTGCTTTGCGGTCGAGCACGCGTACTTCTCCGTGCCGCGACAGGCCAGCCCAAATCCTATGTGCGCAGTCGATCACGCCATCCATGCTGGAAATCGTCGGCAGATCTCGGCAGAAACGCGCGAGCCCGCGCCTGGAGAGCGCCACGCCGACGTCGACCACGAGCGAGAGATCCCCGCGTCCGCCCAGGCTATCGGCCGCCGCCAGCATGCTGGCAACGATCTTCGTGGGCACGCCTTGTTCGAGAAAAATGTCGCCGTTCCCCGCAGCGGGCAGCAAGCCTGCCGCCTCCGGAACCTCACGCACCAAAGCCTGCCAGCCCGCGGCGCCGAGCCGCGCGTACAGGGCCTCGATCATCAAAAGCACCGGATAGAGCTCAAGGCGCCCTTGCCCGCTCGACGATGCCTGCACGTAGCTCGCGCGACGCTGAAGCATGTACTGCAGGTCCGACGACAGCGCGTCATGGATCGTGGAGCTTTCATGGGAGCCAGCGTCCGAGCCCACAAGCCCTATCACCGCCGAAAAATGTGCCGCGGACACAAAGCGCTCTTCGGGATCTTCGGCGGTGGCGCGCGCGATGGACGCTGCAAACTCGGGGCTCACGGACACATTCGGTTCAGTGTCGCCAGTCGCCAAGAAGCGCATCAGAATGCCCGCTGCGTACACATCCGAAGCCACGCTCGCCGCCACCTCGCCGCGCCGGAGCTCGGGTGCGAGAAAGCGAGAATAACCGCGCGGAAGGGCGACTTCAGACTGCACGTCCGTGTGCTTACTCTTGCCGGTGACCCGCGCGTAGCCAAGGTCCGCAAGCTTTACCTTCGGCTGCGTCCCTTGCTCGATCAGCACGTTTTCTGAGCGCAAGTAGCGGTGAACCACGCCACGCGCATGCAGAGCGCCAAGGCCAGACAACACCTGCGTCATGACCTCGCGCAACTGGCCCGGGGCCAAAGGTCCCTCGCGCTTTACACGCTCGGCAAGCGTCTCGGCGCCGAAGCGCTCGTACACCACGTAGACCCGCCCCTCGGCATCCGTTCCGGAGTCCACCACGTTGAGTACGTTGGAATGCGGCGCGCGCCCCGAAGCCCGTGCTGCACGCAAGAGCCTCTCGCCCTCTGGACTCTGCACAGAGAGCCCCGAAGGGAGAAGGTGCAACTCGACCTCTCTTCCGGTCCCAAGATGCACGCCGGCATAGAGCACCTCGCCCGCGCGCTCCCCTAACGAGGCCAGCACGCGAAACTTGCTGTCGAGCACGACCTCGTCGCGCGTCTCCTCTCGAATCGCCTGCGGTTGACGCAACACTGACCCCTGAAATCCTTGGTAAAATCTACCATGGCGCCCCTATCTTCGGCGCAGCTTCGCATCGCTCACAGACACGATTGGTCGGGGCCTGTACTCAGTTCTGCTACACATCTAGGCGCGCTATCAACCGGCCTCGCGGTGCCACGCCGCCGCTCCCGCATCCACGGGTGAATGGGAGCCGCGCACAAGCGTCGCTGTCCGCAAGTGCCCACGCAATTTCCGCCACAGGCCCGCCCCCCTCAATCCATCGCTCC
>CAZEWA010000054.1:0-2316 GCA_964515685.1 uncultured Polyangiales bacterium
GCGACCATGGCCGCCACGTAGCTCTCGTAGATGTCCGCACCCATGCCCGCGATATCGCCGACGTTGTCGCCGACGTTGTCTGCGATGACGCCCGGGTTACGGGGGTCGTCCTCTGGAATGTTGGCCTCGACCTTACCGACGATATCTGCGCCGACGTCCGCAGCCTTGGTGTAGATGCCGCCGCCGATACGCGCGAAGAGCGCGATGGAGGATGCGCCGACCGCGAAGGAGTGGATCACGGTGCTGAGGTTGTGGGCCTGGGAATCCCGGAACAGGGCATACAAGCCCCCGATGCCGATGAGTCCGAGGCCTGCAACGCACAGGCCCATCACGGCGCCGCCGTCGAGCGCCATGACCAGCGCAGCGGACATGCCCTTGGTACGTGCGGCTTCCGTGGTGCGTACGTTGCCGAAGGTTGCGGCTTTCATGCCGAAGAAACCTGCGAGCAAAGACAGGAAGGCGCCCGCCAGGAAGGAGAGGGCAGCCTTTCCGCCGAGTCCCTTACCTTGGAATGCGAAGAACAGCGCAGCGGACACCACGACCGCGTAGACCGCGAGTACTTTGTACTCCCGGACCAGGAACGCCATGGCACCTTCGCGGATGTAGCGCGCGATGCGCTGCATGGCTTCGGTGCCTTCCGGGGCCGATTTGACCCGGAAGTACAGACCGATAGCGATGATCAGGGCGACGATGCCCGTGGCGATGGCGTAGACAGGAAGCCTTTCCACTCAGACACTCCTCGGCGGTAGGACCGGAAAAAAACCGAAAAAGAAGACGCCTACATCCCGCAATTTCGCGAGATGGTCAAGCAACGGCTACGGTCCGGCAATAGCCTGCGTTGGCGCCAAGTGCCCGTTGCGCACACGCAACGACAGTTGTCAGGCGTTCCCGGCGACAGGGGCGGGCTTGAGGGAAATATCAGACGTCCTGCCCAAAGCGGTTCTAAACTCTAGCAAATGGCCGTGAACCGCTCAGAGTTGCGCTGGAATGGCTGGGGACGCGTGAGGGAGTCTGTGGCCCTGAATGAGGTCCAGAAGGTTACCCTCGTCGCTCGTATCGCAGAGGTGTTGGGGGTGTCGCTGCCTCCGGTTCGGCGGCCGGTGACGATCGCCGATGCCGAACTTCCAGCCTCGCGCTTAGACCGCGGAATCCTACTCGAGCTCGAAGAAGCGCTCGGCCCCGACCGAGTACGAGTAAGCCTGATTGAGCGCGCCCAGCATGCGGCGGGACGAAGTCTGCCTGACTTACTGCGCTTGCGTTCCGGTAAGCTGCTCAGAGCGCCAGATGTCGTTGTGTACCCGGAGAATGGGCAGCAAGTGGCAGCGGTGCTGCGTCTGGCGCGTCAGCATGGCCTGGCAGTGGTGCCATTTGGGGGTGGAAGCAGCCCCGTCGGCGGGGTCGACCCGGTGCGCACTCAGGGCAAGCGCGCGTTGGTATCGCTCGACACGACACGCATGCACCACCTGCTAGGGCTAGATGAAGCGAGCCTTACAGCCACGTTCGAGGCAGGAATCGATGGTCCAAGTTTGGAATCAGAATTGGCTGCACACGGCTATACTCTGGGGCACTTTCCGCAGTCGTTTGAGTATTCCACTTTGGGAGGCTGGATCGCGGAGCGGTCCTTGGGTCAGCTGTCCGATGGGTACGGCGGAATCGATGCACTTTTGATCAGTGCCAAGCTTGTCACTCCGCGAGGCGAGTTCAGCACGCTTTCGGCGTCTCGGACGGGCGCGGGGCCTGATCTGCAAGCGCTCATCCTGGGCTCTGAAGGAACGCTGGGTGTCATCGTGGAGGCCACGCTGCGCATCCGAAAAAAGCAGGGCATACACGATGTGCGGGGCATGTCGTTTCGCGACATCGCAAGCGGCACCAAGGCGCTTCGTGTCCTTTCGGCTAGCGCTCTGCCGATGAGCCTACTGCATCTGTCAGATGCCCAAGAGACGGCCTTTTTGCTCATGTTGCGCAGGGATCCCGCGCGAAAGATCGACCTCACCGTATGGACCATGCGAGCGTTGCGGAGTCTCGGTTACCGGGACGAGCGCTGCACACTCCTGTTCGGTATCGAAGGAGACGACCCTTTGCGCGTCGCGAGCATGATGCTGTGTGCACAAGTGATGGGTGTGCGGCATGGGGGCTTGCCGCTCGGTAAAGGGATAGGCGAATTCTGGAAGAAAGAGCGCTTTCGAAGACCTTACTTGCGTGATTTCCTGCTTGATCACGGCTTGGCCCTCGACAGCATGGAGATGATCTTTTCGTGGGGCACGCTCGATCAAAAGCGTGTGTCGGTGGTGTCTGCTCTGGAAGCTGCGCTGCGAA
>CAZEWA010000054.1:2416-22728 GCA_964515685.1 uncultured Polyangiales bacterium
ACGCTCGATCAAAAGCGTGTGTCGGTGGTGTCTGCTCTGGAAGCTGCGCTGCGAAAAAACGCGAAGGCAGGACTCGTGATGAGCCAGATTGCGCACAGTGATGCGAACGGCGTCTGCGTGAAGTTTCACATGCTGTACCCCATGGCGGAGCACGAAGGACTCGCGCAATGGCAGGCCATCATGAGCGCAGTAACCGATGCCATGATGAAAACTGGCGGCAGTGTTTCCTATCATCACGGGATAGGTCGCGACCACGCACCGTGGCCGACTCAGGAAAAGGGAACTCTCGGCGTGGCCGTGATTCGTGCGCTGCGCACGGCGCTGGATCCTGACGGGATCATGAATCCAGGAAAGCTCACATAGGCGAGCCGGTTTACGCTTTGTGAACATGTCGACGGGGTATAGAATTTGTCGATGAGTCAGCGAACGTTCTTCTGTCTGACGACTAGCATGTCCATGAGTGGATACGATGGGCCGTGGCGGAGCGCCTCAGTGTGCTCTGGAGGTCGGTGGTCTGCGTCAGATTGCGAAGAAACATAGTGTTTCTTCGTGCGTGCGCTGTGGCGCAGGCCTTGCTGTGGAGCGTGCGAGTGGTGTTGTGAGGCGATGGCTTTTTCACGGAGTAAGGGGTCCTACATGTTGCATCCAACGCGAGGGCGATTGTCGTGCTCGAGCTTGCTGGCGGTGGTTTGGGTTGTGGGGTGTGGGGATGGTGGCGGAGGCAGTGGGGCCGCTCCCGATGCCGGGAAGCCGAACGTGCCGGACAACTCGGACGACGCGGGGACGGGTGGCGATACGCCGTCCGAAGCAACCTACCGGGCCGAGTGCGAGAGGTCCTGTAAGGCCCAGGCCGAGTGCTTGCAGCTATCGGAAGGGCAGTGCGAGTCCGAGTGCAAGGCGCAGGCAACGGAGCTTCGCGTATCCTGCTACCAAGAGGCGACGGATGAGCAAACGTGCTTGAAGACGCTGTCGTGCGAGGAGCTCAAGGCGTACGCCGTCGACGGCCGCAGAAAGCACTCTGTTTGTGGCGAGGTTGCCCAAGCCTACTTTGCGGCCTGCACTTTGGGTGCTGGCACCATACCGGCCTCCTGCACCGCCATGTGTGCGAAGTATGTCGAGTGCGATGCGAGCGAGGTGAGCCAGGCTTCGTGCGAAGAGAGCTGCACGCTGCGGGCGACCTCGTTTCATGACGACAGCGAGGCGTGCGGTGAGTCGTATCTGGCCTTTATCGGGTGCACTGCGAAGGCCGATTGCGACGAGGTCGTGGCGCTCGCTGAAAGCAACCTGTCGCCGGTCGCATGCAACGACGCAATCGACGCCGTGGACGCCGCTTGCAAACGTTGATGGTGTCGTCCTAAGGCTGGCGCACGAGAGAAGCGTGGATACACTCGCGGCGTGACGAAAAAGCGCCTGCCAGTGGCTTCTCCCCAGGAACAAAAACTCGGTCGTGAAACGATCATGGATCGGGCCCTGGCGCAGCGTTACGGCGCTGCGTACGTGCACCTGGCTGCGTTTGCCATCGACCTCGATCGCGTGCGCGAGCTGGACCCCGAAGACGGTTCCTTGCCGTTTGGTTGGGAGGTCTGGCTTCTGGAATACTACCTTCGGTTCGTGTTCGAAACCGTGGAAGGCGGGCCGGACAAGGCCGTCGCTTTGGTGGAGGATGCGTGTTTGGCCGTGATGGACCTGCCTCGGGCTTTACCGGGGAGGCAGGCTCCGTTCGGCAGTCATTTTCCGTTCGCGGTCTACGCTGGTGTTGCGCGCGGTCATCTGCCTGAGAGCCTAGGTAATTGTTTTCGGGCCTGGAAGAAGTCGCCAGTCGACCTGTTGCAGGAACTCGAGGCGATGGATCAAACCCCCGCGGCGCGCACGCAGCTGATTCAGCATTGTTTGACCATCGAAGTGCAGCCCGGGCTGGTGCCACCCGTGAAAGCGGCCCTCGAAAGTCTGCTGGATTTTACGCCCGAGGTGCGCGCGGAGGCACAAGAATCGGGCTGACCTAGAGCGATGGAAGGGTCTCGATCCAGGTGCGGATTACCTTTACGCCTTGGTCGTCTACGACTTCCGTGCCGATGGGCGGCATCTGCAGCGAGCTGCGTCCGCGTTGGCCAATCCGAATAAAGAGCTCGCTCCCCTCGGCGCTTCCGGGAGCGACGATAGGCAGGTCGGGCAGCACGCCGTTCGGTTGGTTTATCATGCTCCGATAGCCGAGCGTGTATTCAGGTGACTGTAGCGCATCCGTGCTTTCCCACAGGATGGGGCCGCCGGTGAAGGGAGCACGCTTTTGAAGCCGCTTTTGAGTGTCGGTACCCTCACGATGGCAGTGTCCGCAGTTGGCATGTAGATAGCCGAGGGCTTGCTCAACTACCGGCCCTCCCGGGATGGTGAAGCCCCTAGCAGGAGGCGTCGAAAGTAGGCCCGCTTGGGTAAGTCGGCTCAGGTTTTCCCCAGCTCGATCATGGGACATCTGCAGGGCGCTCACACCGAGGACCGCCTCCTTCGAGCTGTCGTGGCATTGGACGCACAGCTTTTCACCGGGGATATCGTGGGCTGTTCCCTGGCTGTTTTCTTCGCCTTGTGGAATCGCGTCGGCGTCCTTCTGATTGGCGCGCCAGCGGTAGGAGACCATCACCCAGCGCTTGCTCGACACCTTGTGCATCATTCGAGTTTCCACGCGGATGCCCCTCGAGCGAAACTCCTTGAAGGTCTTGGTGCCCACAGGGAAAACCCAGTCGTCCATATCGGTCGTGTCAATCTGCGTTTTGGGCGGCAGTTTGAGCCAGCGCAGCTTGGTGGCCGCGTCGGACCACAGCGCATACCGAGGTTCAAACGGCTTGGCATCGCGGTGTACTATCTCGAGCGAAATGTCTTGGTAGAGCCCTGTTTGCGAAAGCAGAGCGGGATATGCGTGCTCTTCGAGCCCCGCATCCTCTTCGAGCCCCGCATCCTCGGCGGCCTGATCTCCGCCGTCATCATCGACCTCTGCATCGGCTTTCACGACGTCATCGCTTCCATCGATTATCCCGGCGTCGTCGCTCAGACTTGCGTCGTCGTCTGTCGGCGCTGCGTCGGGGGCTGAGGCATCCTCGGCGGATCCGTCGGATGTCAGATAAGAGTGGGGGTCCGTTGCCCATTGACTGTCGCAGCCTCCGTTCACCGTGAGTTGGAAAACGGCCATGGCGCACGCCAATGAAGTTTGGCGACTAGTCATTTTTGGCACCCGCGCTTATCCATTTCTGGAAGACGTCTATCTCGGTTGCGCTGAGTGCCGGAAAGCCGTCAGGCATTTGCACGCCGCATTCGGCGGTGCCCAATAGCTTTCGAATGATGAGGCTCTGGGCGGGCAGGCCGGGCGTCACGCGTACCAAGCCTGTGCCACCGCAATCGATGCCGTCTGCTGCTTTTCCAACTAGATTGGCGTACGCGGTCTGGGCGTTTGACATGTCGAGGTGACCCAACTGCATGCCGATGTGGCCTTCGACGTGGCAGAAGGCGCAACGCTCAGAAATGATCGCATAGACCTGGCTGAACTTCGTCGAGGGCGGCGGAGGCGGAGGCGGAGGCGGCGGAGGCGGCGGAGGCGGCGGAGGCGGCGGCGGAGGCGGAGGAGGTGGCGGAGCACTGGCATCTGCCGCGGTACCGCTATCGCTCTTGCCTCCATCAGGCACGGTTGCAGCATCGTCTAAGTCGCCTGCGTCCGCCTGGGCCGAAGCGTCCGAAGAAGCATCCGCTGTCGCGCCATCCGGAAGATCGACGTCGCCATCAAGCGCTGTCTGTGCATCGACTGGCACATCCTCGAAGTCAGGCGGGTCCGTATTGCTGGACGTGGGATCTCCACAGCCGGCGGCTAAGTTAATCGCAATCCACGTTGTTAGCGTAAGGCCTGTGCGCATGGTGTACGTCCTCGCACTTTGCTTGAAAGCAAAAGGTATTCCCTGCTCGCCTGTGACCCAAGCGCCGGCTCAGGTAGCCATCTGCTTCGCTGCTGCTGCTCGATTGGTCTGCAAAAACGTGGTTTCTCTCGTGCAAATCAGGCAGGGGATGCGAGCGATATTTCTGCGAGTTGGCAGGGGTGCGAAGTTGTGCGTGGAGGCTACGCAGACACAGGGGGACATTTTGTGACTCCCGTCTGATCGGCGCGGTTGAGTAAGGTGTGTGGCCAAATTAGGACGTTGGTAGGAGCGAAAACACTCAGAGAGTGCGGCAGTTTGCGCGTCAGACGCACCTACGCACGTTTCCATATCGCTTCGCTGAGAAGCCGAGCCTTGGCTTCATCTTGCTGCCGAATCTCACGGATCACGAGCGCGCGGTCGGTCTTGCCGTTGGCTGTTCGCGGCATGGAGCGAATGAAGCGTACGTCCGCTGGAATCATGTGCCGTGGCACTTGCGCAGCGCAGTGTTGTTTTACTTGCAGTGCTGATAGATTGGGGCAAGTCGCGACAACGGCACACACGAGCTCTTGATCAAGGAGCAGCGCGACGGACTCCTGAATACTCGGATGCGAGCTGAGCGTGAGTTCGATCTCGCTCAGCTCGATACGATACCCGCGCACCTTCACCATGTGATCGCGCCGGCCATGGTAAAAAAGGCATCCATCATGGCGCCTCGATACGAGGTCGCCCGTTCCATAGACGCTCTTGCTCGCGCTGGTCTTAGCGGAGCCCCAATAGCCCAGCATGACGCTGGGGCCCTCTACGAACAGCTGTCCTACTTCGCCATCTGCAGCTTGCCTGCCGCGTTCGTCGAGGACGCTAATGCGGTTGCCACATACAGGAAAGCCGATCGGGAGACTTACCTCATGCTCTCGGGGCGCGGCTGAAACGGGGTAGGCCAAGCACACGTTGGTTTCTGTGGGTCCGAATAGGTTCCAGAACTGAGCGCGCGGCAAAGCTCGCATGACGCGTCGTAGCTGCTTCAAAGGGAAGATTTCGCCTGCGAAGTACACGGCTCGTAACGAAGGGGCACCGGTCGCCTCGAGATCTGTGTGTTCGAGCATCAGGCCCCAGGCCGAGGGAACGGAGTACCATACGCTGATGTTGCGCTTTCGGATGCTGTCCAGCATGCGCGGGCCGCTGGCGACTGTGCTTTCGTCGAGAATCACGACGGTGGCGCCGACCCACAGCGACGCCCAGACTTCGAAGATAGAGAGATCGAAGTGAAATGGCGCGCCACTGGCCACCCGGTCGCCGTGATGCAACTCGATCTGATCTGCAGCCCACTCGATAAAAGAGCCCGCGTTCCGATGCGAAAGCATGACGCCCTTCGGAGTGCCCGATGAACCCGAGGTGTAGAGAATGTAGGCGAGCGTGTCGAGATTTTCGCTGCTTGGGAAAAGCGGACGCGAAGTGTCCTCGCGCCATACTTCGGACCACGAATGAACCGCCATGTCCTCCGGGCGTAGGGGAATAACCCCATCTGCACTGAGTACAAAGTGTTCGATCTGCGAGCTCACTCGAGAGGTCAAAAAGCTTGAGAGCAGAGACGGCGAAATGACCATGTGGCGGATGCCGCAGTCATGGGCGAGCCGTGCCACGCGTGCGGGGGGCGATGAGGGATCGATCGGCACATACACAGCGTTGGCACGCAGTGCGCCAAGCATAGCGGCTATGGCTCGCCCGGATCTCGGCATGTAGATGCCGACTCGGTCTCCCGGCCGGATGCTTCGCTTTACGAACAAACGCGCGAAGCGATTGGCGAGTTGATCGAGCTCGCGGTACGTGATTTTCTCGATCACACTCTCGACAGCGATATGGTCGGGCGCGTACTCGGCCCAGGCTTCCACCAATCGATCCAAACGCATCATGGTAACCTCGTCGCTTTGGCAAGCTGCTTGCGCCTAACGTCACCGGAGCTTTCAGGTTGCTGGGAAGAGATCTGCACGCGCGGCAGATCACATCCATGCGTGTACGGGTTCCACGGTGGTTCGAGGCTTCCGGCCATCACTTCAATCGCCTATGCAAGGAGGTCGCCACACTTCCGCACGTTGGCTCACGGCTGCGCACGGAGGCTGTCGCGAGCAAGGGCGACCCGACGTAGCGAGGGCGGGCGTGTGCATGGAAATGCGCGTGGCCCGAGCGGAGGTGCGGAGTCCGCATTTGGCACTTTGGTGGCGAGCTTGTGTGGAGCGTCTCGCGCTTGACGAGCGACTCAAAATGACGTGCAAAGTGCACAATCAGATGGCTCATGCGTACAAGAACGAGGAAATGACCGCGCCGCACGCTGTGCCGAGCTTACTGTGTCACGGAACACGTGGATTCGTCCGAAGGGTTGGGCTGCGCTCGAGTTCAAAGGGCGCGCCTCCAAACTCGCTCCAACGTCGATGCCTGCAGTGTGCAAAGCAACTATCCGAGAGTGATGCCCTGCAGCCATTGCCCACGTCGGCTTCACAGTGGAGAGGGCGATTAAGCACGGCTGAGGCAAATGTGCGGGCGCATAGAGAAGCTGCGCCCATCGCTAGCCTCGTCTGCGCTGTGTGACGTGGACCAGCCGGCGCGTGGATCGCGCTTTGTTTGAGGGCAGCAAGTGTCGAATGTGCTGTTCCATGTCTAGGGGTGGTTGGGCAGACAGAAGTTCGCAAAATGCGAGTAAGACGCAGCACAAGTGCGTGCGAAGACGAAGCCTGTGGCGCTCGCGATATGCCCTGAAAATGGGGTTATTTTGAGAGTGCGTGAGGAAAAAATGGAGGCTTAGACTTGTAAACGAGTCTCGCGAGTTTACGCTTCAGTCGCGCGTTAGAAATCTAGTTGGCGCAAGCTCTCTGGGTGTGCCTGTAGACACAGGCGCCTCAGCGTGTCGCGTCGTCGAGCTGTCGAAATCGGCCGTTTGCAATGGCCCTATCAAAAGGTGAGAACTTATGTCGAACGAGAAAAATGTCGCGGACAAGACCTCTGCAGTGGACCCGAGCTTGCTTGGCGTGAGCGTGCCGCTGTCGATCACGAAAGCGAAGACCTTCGAGCTTATCGCTGTTTGGCGTGAATGCGCGTTGGCACTGTTTGCTGCGGCGAAGGGGCGTGTGGCTCCAGCAGTACGGTCCGAGGCGAATGGCCAGGTCGCTGTATCCCAGCAAACTCCCGTCGCGCGCGCCTAGCCTCACCTGCCTGGCTTCGAAGCGCCGAACGATGGAGTGAGCCGGTACTTACTGAGAAGCGTGCTCGTCTAAAGAGTGCGCTTTTTCTGCTTAATTCGCCTGGTTCCCTAGACGAGGTGCGGAAGCGCGGCTTCTCGGGCCCGTAGGCGGCATCTGCGGCTGGTTCTGACAGTGCATGTGAGAGAGCAGAAGACTGTGCTGCGGTTCACGGGCCACCCATCGTCCTCAAGATTTCATGCCATACGCCGTGGCGCTCGAGCGCTGCACGACGGGCACGGAGCAGCTTGCGGGCGTCATCCACTAAAGGCACTTTCGCGTCCATCAGCGCGTCGACTACCTGGTCGGACGTGCGCGCACTGATACGTTGGGTCTCGAGGAGCCACGGCACAAACATGTGCAAGATTTCGTACGTCGCGACGACCTTTTCGGGATCTACAAGAAACTCCTGTTCGACGCGTAGTCGCCGAAAAAGCTCAGAGATGGGCAACGCGGACCACGATGGGTCGCTCCGGTGTCCTTCCCAGACGAGCATCGCCGCCGCGTGTAGCGTCGTCTGGGCGTGCGGATTCTTGGCGACGAGTGGACTCGTGCGTAAGAACTCTGAAATGTCGTAGGTGGCGCGCCTTGTCCAGAGCTCATCGCTTCGAGGGACTGCGTGGCGCGCGGGGCTGCATCGGGTCATGCGGTGCTATCGGGCGTAGCGGCTCGCAGTTGCGCGTCTCGGTGCCGAGCTGCCGTGTCAGGCTTGCTTTGCGCGGTCCTGTCGTCAGTCCGTCGAGGATTCGGGCCTGACGCGTACGCTTCGAATCATGCGCGGGGTTGCGTCGAGAATTTCGATCACGCTTCCGTCCTCGGCGCGCAGCAAGGTACCCACCGCTGGGATTCGGCCAGCAAGCTCCAAGCACAGGCCGGCCATCGTGACCCAGTCTTCGCTTTCGGGAAGCGTCAGCCCGTGTTCGCGGTTGAGCTCGCGGACTGGCAGGTCTGCACGCACGAGCAGGCTTCCGTCTTCTTCTACGATCACCGAAGTCGAGGCGGGTTGGCTGTCGTCATGGATTTCGTCGACAAGCTCGTCGAGAAGGTCTTCGAAGCGCACAAGGCCCTTGGTCCCTCCGGCATCGTCGAGCACGACGGCCATCGGCACGCCCTCTTTCTGCATGCGCGCAAGCAGCGTGATCGCAGACAGGGCGGGTGGCACATAGAGGACTGGACGCAACAGAGGTTCTAGCGAGCTGTTGGAATTCGATAGGAGCTGTCTCGCGAGTTCCTTCACTGCGACATATCCGGTCAAATTGTCGATGGTTCCCTCGAAAACCGGAAAGCTATCGGGCAGGGCTTCGTTGAGGAGGGCCAAGACTTGTGCACGCGTCGCATCGAGGGGCAGCGCACGAATGCGGATACGTGGATTCATCACGTCTTCCGCCGTGAGCTCCCGCATGTCGAGAGCGCGACGTGCGATATCAGCCGTCCCGGTGTCGATGCCGCCCGTGCGGGCAGCTTCGGTGACAAGATCCTGTAGCTCATCGGGGGAGAGTCGGGCTTCGGTGAAGCTGGTCTCGTCGCCAAAGAAGCGCAGCAGCATATTGGAGCTCTTAGAGAGCAGCCAAACCGCAGGTCGAGCGAGCTTCGAGAGCCATAGAAGGGGCCGAGCGAGGAGCAGAGCTACAGGTTCCGGCGAGCGCAGCGCCAAGGATTTTGGAACCAGCTCTCCGAGCACCACAGACAAGAATGTGATGCAGGAAATCGTGACCGTGAAGGCAATGGGAGAGGCCCACGACGCGAGCGTCGGCACACCCTCTAAAAACCTCGCTATACGGTTGCCGATAGAGCTCTCGCCGTACGCTGCGGCAGAAGCGCCCACTGCGGTGATCCCCACCTGAACGGTCGCCAAGAAGCGCTCGGTTTGATTACGCAAGTAGAGGACAGCGGGAGCGCCCTTCTTTTTCATGTCGACCAGTTGGGCGACACGGGTCTTGCGCAGCGTGATCACCGCGATTTCCGTCGCGGAAAATAGGCCGTTTAGAACGATAAGGCCCAGCAGCAGCAGCAAGTCACCGAACAAGGCGTTTACCTCGAGGGTGCGTTGGGTGGCACCCTCTCCGGTTTGACGCGCTCCTCGTCATCGTAGTCGCGCACCTTGTCGAGCGGACTGCCCATCTCCCGGATCAGTGCGGCAAGCGTGTCTACGTTGAGGGTGCTGCCGGTGTCGCTGCCTTCGAGCAAGCGGTCGGCAAGCTCGCGCTTTTCGTCGTGCAATGCGAGGATCTTCTCCTCGATGCTGCCTTCCATCACGAGACGATAGATGGTTACAGGGCGCGTCTGTCCGATGCGGTGCGCTCGGTCGCTAGCCTGGTCTTCAACGGCAGGGTTCCACCACGGATCGAGATGGATTACGTAGTCGGCGGCCGTCAGATTCAAGCCGAATCCGCCAGCGCGCAGGCTGATGAGGAACGCATCGCCGCGGCCAGCCTGGAATGCGCGAACGCTCTCGGCGCGCTGGGCGGGAGGGGTGCTGCCGTCGAGATATTGGTAGGGGATGCCAAGTTCCTCGAGGCGCTTGCGGACGATGTGCAAGTGATCGACGAACTGGCTGAACACGAGCGCGCGATGGCCCTCCTGCCGCAGCTCGAGCATGAGCTCTTCGAAGGCCTCGAGCTTGCTGCTCTGAATGCCGGCTTCGGGCATGACGAGGGATGGGTGACAGGCGGCTCGACGCATACGCATGAGCTCCGCGAGCATACGCAGTCGTACTTCGCCTGGACGACCCGGATCGGCGAGTCGCGTGAGGGCCTGGTCGCGCAAAGCCGCGTAGAGGGCGCGTTCTTCGGGCGAGGACGGGATGCGCAGCGTGACCACCGTTTTCTCGGGCAGCTCCGCGAGCACGTCACTCTTCTTGCGGCGCAAGATGAAGGGATGCACCACACGCTTGAGGCTTTCGGCCAAGAAGGCGTCGTCATCGCGCTGGATGGGGCGCGCAAAGCGCTGATCGAAGGTGCGAGAAGATCCGAGCAGGCCGGGGTTGAGGAAGCTCATGATGCTCCAGAGCTCGCCCAAATGATTTTCGACCGGCGTACCCGTGAGCGCTACGCGCATCTTGGCTTTGAGGCGCATCGCAGTTTTGGCCCGCTGCGTGCTCGGGTTCTTGATGGCCTGCGCTTCATCGAGCACGACGATCGCGAATTCCCGCTGCTCAAAGAGCTCGATGCCCTGCTGCAGCATGCCGTAGCTGCAGATGAGGAGGTCGCCTGGGGCAAGCTCGCGCACCAGCTTCTCGCGCTCGTCTCCGGCGAAGCGTACTGGCCGCAAGCCAGGCGCAAAGCGCGCGACTTCTTCGAACCAGTTGGATGTCACCGAGGTCGGTGCCACGACGAGCGAGGGGCCATTTTCGGCGCCCGATACCAGCAGGGCCAAGGCCTGCAGGGTCTTACCGAGACCCATGTCGTCGGCGAGGCAGGCGCCAGCGCCCATGTGCGAGAGACGTGCGAGCCAGGTGTAGCCATCGAGCTGGTAGGGGCGGAGGTCGGCTGCGAGCCCGTCGGGCGCACGCACCTCGAGTTCCGCCGCTTCGCGCAGGCGCGCCAGGCTGTTGCTGGCTCGATCGTCGAGGTCGACCTGCGCGAGCCCGTCTTCCCAGCGGTTCAGGATCCCGAGTGCGAGCGGGTGCAGCTCGAGTTGTCCGGCACGCTGCTGACTCAGGACCGAAAGGTCTTCGAGTTCGCGCTTCAAGCGTTGCGTTAGGGCGAGGAAACGCCCTTCGCTCAGGGCGAAGAATCGCCCCTCGGCCTGCGAAATACCTTCGAGGAGCTGCTTGAGAGAAAGCTTGAGCGACGGATCGACCGGCAGTTCACCGTCTGCAGACATCCAGTAAGACGCCTGCTTCAACTTGAGCTGGAGATCCTTCAGATCGCGCTCGCCAACCACGGAGAGCGGCTGACCTTCTGGCCACTCCACGACGACTTGATCTTCCAAGCGAGCGAGCTCGCCGAGTAGCTCCAAGCAATCTTTGAGCTCACCGAGTTGGTAGTCGTACTGCATGTGGGAAGCGCTGCGTAGGCTCGGGCAAGCCTCTACGGCGACGGCCACGCGTGCCGCTTCCTGTGTTAGGTCGCGCCGCGTGCGCTCGGCTCGGGGGCCCGTGGAGCGCATGCAGATGGCCACGACTTCTTCGTTGCCTTCGCCTGGGATAAAGGAAGGGCCGCCTGGAATGGGCGTGATGCGCATGCGGATTTTGAGGCCGCTTTGCGCACGAACGAGCTGAATGTGGACGCGCGGATCGCACGGAACTTCGGGTACGGGTCCATCGAGCTGAACATGGGACTCGAGCTCGAAATGGCGTGTGAGGCGGGAGCCGAGCGTATACAGGCGCTCGCGCGCACGAAGCGGCAAAAGCAGGCCACTCGAGCTGCATTGGGATGCCAGGGCCCACTGTGCATCGTTGAGGGCAAACACGCGCACGCGGTGGGACCCCTCGGGCACGCACACCACGCGCCGCTCGGCCGCAGCTGCGGGCGATACCTTGATACGAACGCCTTCCAAGGTTTCTTGCAAGTCGAGGCGAGGCAGTCCCGCTACGACTTCAAGGGGAGCCATGGCTTCTTCGCTGGCGAAAACGCGTGGATGCCCGACCAAGGCGAAAGCGGCCATTTCGCCCAACACGAGCTCACGCGAGCCGGATGCAGCATCGGGTTCTTGCACGTGCCGAAGGACGCGTAGATCTTCCGCGTTCACCCAGTCGGAAGCAAACGCGATGTCGCGCAGTCGCTTCCATCCGATGGCGCGGCCCACGCTGTAACCGGTCGCTGAGACGCGCTCGATGCGAGCCCCGATGCTGGCGCGCCCCTTGCGATCGACTTCGAGCAAGAAGCGAAGGCGCGCATGTTCTTCCGTGGCCTGGGTCTGCTCCTGCGCCATCGCAAGCTCGACGTTGGCGAGCAGTTGTTCCCACGGCTCCTGCTGCACGTAGAGCCCAAAAATGCCCGCTTTACGCTCGGGTTCTCGAGCGCGGGCGAGCTCCACAGTCAGCCAGTTGAAGCCGTGTTCCCGTGCACGCTCTTCGCAGTTGTCGACGGCTGTCGCGAAGCCCTTGGGGCTCGCGTAGTGCGTGCAGTTTGTAACGAATGCCCACAGCAGCACGCGCTCCCAGGCTGCTTCGGATTCGCTGAAATCGTCGAAGGCTTCGCCGCGAGGGGGCGGCATGGCACCCTTTTTAAAGAACGTAGCGAGCGCGCCCAGCAGATCGTAGGCCGCGATGTGGCCGAAAAGCTCGGGGCGCTTTTCTGCGGCTTCAAGTTGGTTGTCGGCTTGAGCCAGGGCGCGCGGGTCGCGGGCCGAGAGCAACATGAGCAGCATGAAGGGCCCTGCGTGGCCGGTTACGCCGCCCTTTTTCCGACCGTTTACCCCGCGCGAAGCCTCAAATGCGTCGTGCGCGAGCACCCGTGCCTGGTCGATGCGGCCTTGGGTCAGCGCGATGAACCCGCGCGTAGCGATGCACTCCGCTTCGGGCCGTGTGGCCAGCAGATCGAGCAACGAGGGGTCTCCGCAGAGCGTGCAGTAGAACGCGAAGGCTGACAGCAGCGGGTCGGAAAGCGTGTCCGCGGTGGCGCTGAGCTCTTCGTGCAGCTCGCTTCCCAAGGGGGTCAGGGTATCAATCGACTCTGCGATGGCGTGGAGCGCGTAGATTTCTCGCTCCTCCGGCAAAAGGCCACGGAAAGCCTCGCGTGGCGGGGTCACGCCGAGTGCGTCGTAGAGAAGTTGCGCCGGCCCCTCGGAGCGGGTTTCCGCCACCTTCTCATCACGCAGGGCAGCCTGGGCCAAGACCCCGTCGCCAAGGTGGGCGGCTAGCAGCACATCCCGCACGAGACGTGCGCGGGTGAGCCAACGGGTTTCCGGATCGACGCGAGGGCCGCGCCGCATGGCCAGCGTCGCCCAGGCCTCGAGCCGCCCGCTAGCGCGCAGCGCACTCAATGCGACGTGGGCGAGATCGCCACTTACCGTGTATTTGGGCGCGTGAAATGAGCCGATAGCTTGGATGGTCCCAGCTTCGCGCAACTGCGAGAGGGTCTCAGCCAATTGTTCGGGCTCAGGTGCGGGCGGCGCCGTGTTTTTGCGAGTGCCCGTCCCCGTATCATGGGGAGGAAACAGCTTGAGCCAATCGAGCAAAGCTCGCTCGCCCATTGGCTCATGGACTACAGCAAGCACCGCCACGAGGCGTTGCTCACCCAGGGGGAGAGATTCGAACAAAGCTACTTCTAGGCGCGAAACCACCCGGATCCTTAGCATCCTTGAGAGCTTTGAGCCCGTGGCTTAGGGCCTAAAATCGAGGCCTGACGTTTAGAGCACTCAGCTGAGCCGCGTGACTTATAGCCAGAATGACACGCCTACATTGAACAGCACTGCAAGGTTACGAAATTTTACGTCATCGTGGCCCGCTGCCTCGGCGGCATCTTTTGCGTCGTCGTCCTTGACGAATGCCGCACGGAACATGAGCCCGAAGTCGAGACTCACGCGTGAGCTCACGAAGCCGTGGGCCCCGAGGCCCACCACGGGGCCCACCCCGAAGCGCTCTCTGTCGGGTCTCTCCGTGACTAGACGACTCAGCGACAGCCCGCCCGTGGCATGGACCACGAACTTGGAGCCCGCGTTGAAAGGGACCTCCAGGTAGGGCCGAAGCTCCCACAGACGCGCTCGTGTTTTGGGGCCTTCTATGCTGTTGCCGGCAGCCTCGACTTCGCTGCGATTCGATTGATGCTGCAGCGAGAAGTAGACGCCTGGGACGATGTACGAACTCACGACATAGGCGAGTCCCACGCCGCCTTCTCTGAGTAAGCCCACGGCGGTGGTGTTCGTCTTGGCGAGAGAGTCGCGATTGGCTGCATCTTCGGAGCGCATGCGATCAGACGCCCAGGAGACGAACTGGGTATCGAGGTAAAGGCGCACGTCGCCGCGATGTAATTGCGCTTGTGCACCCGATTGCAGGGCGAAAAAACCCAGGCCCGTAAGACACAGCATGAAAAGCGCGCGCAACATGGTCCTCCTAGCCGTCGTGGCCGCGTGCGGGCCAGGGGAGACGGCTGATGGTTATAGCAGCGCTGGCGCGGATGTGTTCGCTCGGCGCTCTCGCGCTTGCGCAAGCCCTGGTGCGCACACCGCAAAAGGGCCTGCGCGCAAAATAAAAAGCGGAAGCTCATGAAGCCGACGCTACCCACCTCTCCCCAGGTGAGCCGCATCATGGGGCTCCGAGCTTCCGCATGAAACTCTGACATTCTGCGCGTAGGAGCGCCAGCCCATCTCCCTACCTTCTTTCCGCATGGTGGCGGGTTCGCCACAATTAGGCCATGGCGTGCACTCCGGGGGGCCTGGAAGAGGCGGTGGGTGGTAGCGCATAGGGTGGTGCGTCGAAAGCGCGGTTTTCTGTGTTACATGTCTCGCGCTTGTCCGAACCCTACGACTTTGCAATTTCGGCTCTGGTCCTGGGGTCTCATTTGAGGCCGAGACAGCTCGACTTGTGTCCCGAGCTTTCGCTGTGGTTGCTGGGCGATGACGTGGACTTGAACACGCGCGTGGACGAGCTGTTCACGCTTGAGCGTGCGCCCTACTGGGCGTTTTGTTGGGGCAGTGGGCAGGCCCTAGCGCGCTATGTCCTGGACCATCCAGAGAGCGTGCGCGGGAAGGTTGTCGCGGACTTCGGCTCTGGTTCGGGTGTGGCTGCCTTGGCTGCGCTGAAGGCGGGTGCGCGTCGGGTGGTCGCCGTCGACATCGACCCCAGCGCACTCCGAGCGGCGGAAGCCAACGCGAGACTGAACGACCTGGCGCTCGAGGTGGCGTTTGAGCTGCCGATCGAATTCGACGTACTCCTGGCGAGTGACGTGCTCTACGAGCTAGGCAACCGCGAGCTTCTCTACGACCTGTGCAGGCAGGGCAAAGGAGTCATCGTGAGCGATCCGCTGCGCCCGCACAATGCGCGCATCACCCGCGCGCCACAGGCTCATTACGCTGTGCGCACGGTGCCCGACGTGGACTATCCCATCGAGAGCGCGGTGATATACGAGCTCTCGTTAAGTGATGAATGGCGCTGAATTGTGCTCGGCTTGCTCGATGAACGAGCGAGCGCGCGCAAGGCTTACTCCGATGGGATGGTCTGTGTCGATGCGGCAAACAGACTCGGATAAGATCTCGTCGAGGGGTTCAAAGCGCTGCATAAACGCGTCGTAGATTTCGCGGCGCCCGTCACTCACGCTCGGCCCTTTGGCGCGCTCGTCGAGCCGCGCGAGCGCGGTATCGCGCGAACACCGACACTCGAGGAATAGGGCTGTAATCTCGTGCCTTTTCGCCAACGCCAGGACCTTCGCTCGCTCCTCCCGCGACCGAAAGCTCGCATCGAGGATGACGCTGCGACCGCTCAAAAGGACCTGTTCTGCACGTGCAAATACTTCGGCGTACACACGCTGCGTGGCCGCGGGATCGTAGGCTCCCTGAAAACTTGAATCGTGTCTTGTCGAAGTGGGCGAGATACCAAGCAGCTCTTTGCGGATGCGGTCCGTGGAGAGCATCGGGATGCCACGCTCGAGACTCAGGGCAGAGGAGAGACTGCTCTTTCCAGAAGCGATGCCGCCTGCGATGGCAATGACCTGAGGTCTCCGGGCCGGAAGCTCAGCAGATAAAAGCGCGATTTCGTAGTAACGCCGCACTTCTTCGTCTGCCTGCGCGCGGACCTCCGCAGAGGCTGCGCCGTCCACTGCGAGCATGGACCTGACCTTCGCACGAACCATGGCGCGATAGCTCACGTAGAAGTCGAGCAAGCGGTAGAGTCCGTAGTCGCGGCTGCGCTCCGCATAATGCAGAACGAGCCTTTCGGCCAGATCTGCTCGCCGATGGTAGAGGAGATCCATGACCAGGAATGCCAGGTCCGAGCACACATCCGCGAAGCGAAAGCGCTCGTTGAACTCGATGCAGTCGATAGCCAGGAAATGAGAATCAGGCTGGCGGTACAGGTGTTCGAGCCTCAAGTCACCATGGCCATCACGGATCCGCTCGAGGCGCACGCGGTCTGCGAACAGCGTCTGTTCGTTTTCTAGAAATGCGCGCTGAAACGAGGTGATTCGCTCGAGTTCTGCAGGCGTTAAATAACGTGAGGCAGTGGGTGCGATTTGGCGAAAGTTCTCTTCTACGTTCGCGGCGATACACGCCTGAGTGCCAAACTGCCGTGTATGGGCATCGCAGCGGGCACGGGCGTGAAAGGAAGCCAACATGCTAGCAATGTCGGCCATGTCCTCGGCGGTAAGCTTGCCCTGTTCGAGCAGATAGTCTGCTCGCTCGGAGTCTGGCAAGCGCCGCATGTGCACGCCCCATTCGCAGTTTTCAGGGCCGCTTTCCTCGGGCACGCTGTCCGTAAGTCGCGGGCGTCCCGCGCGGTCTAGCGAAACGCACACAAGGCCGAGATATACGCCCTCCGCGAGTCTCTTGTTCAGCGTCAGTTCCGCCTCGCAAGCCTGTTTTCGTGCGCTTTGTCGTGTAAAATCGACGAAGCCGAGATCGAGCGGGCGCTTGAACTTGTAGACGTCCTTCGGACCAAGGAGCACCACGGAGAGGTGAGTCTGGATTGCCTCGAATCCCTGGGCCTCCAGTGCCTCTCTGAGTGCGCTTACTAAGCGTTGCGTCTCCATGCCTCAAACGTGCTCGCGGCTGGACGAAGCGCCAGTGCAAAAGCGTGCGTTCCGGCTCGGCTGCACACGCTGGCACGTCTCCGCGCCACAAGCAGCATTCACGGGCCCGCGGATTCCCGCTATCTTGAAGGATGGAGACGTGGTCGACATGGTGGCCCAGGGTCGGCAGTATGCTGTCGATTCTGATGGCGATTGCCGCCTCCGTGCATGTCGTCCTGCACAAACGTGATGTTCGCTCGGCGGCAGGCTGGGTAGGGCTGGTTTGGCTTTCGCCGTTCGTGGGCTCGACCTTGTATCTGCTGCTGGGCATCAACCGAGTCAGAAGACGGGCCGTTGCCAAGCGCCGGGGCGCCGTGCGGAACTTGGTGCCTCGCTCGTCCGACAGGAGGTTGGACGCGGGCCAACCCGCCACGGTGTCGCCTCATCTCGAAGAACTTGCCTCAGCGATTCATCGCGTCACGGAGCGCCCGCTCTGGGGCGGTAACAAGGTGTCGGCTTTGTGGGATGGTGATGAAGCCTTCCCCGCGATGTTGAGCGCGATCGAGGCTGCCCAAATTTCTGTCGGGCTCTGCACTTATATCTTTGAAGCGAAAGGTGTAGGCGCCGAGTTCGTGAGTGCTTTGTCTCGAGCGACTGCGCGCGGTGTGGAGGTGCGCGTGTTGATTGACGACGTGGGTGCGCGCTATGCCATGCCCAGCACTTATCGCGTTCTCAAGCGCAGGGGGGTTCCAAGCGCGCTCTTCATGCCCGCATTGCCGCTCTGGAGGGCGCCCTATCTCAATCTCCGCAATCATCGGAAGCTCCTGGTCATCGACGGAAAGATGGCCTTCACAGGCGGCATCAACATTCGGGACCGCCACGTGCTTGCGAAAAACTTGAAGGCGCCAGTCCGCGATTTACATTTTCTGGTTGAAGGTCCCGTGGTGTCGCAGTTGCAAGAGGTGTTTGTCGAAGACTGGGAGTACACGACGGGCGAAGAGCTGGGGCTGGATACGTGGTTTCCCAAGCTTGAAGCCTGTGGTTCGGTGATAGCTCGCAGCATCGCCGATGGACCAGACGACGACATCGACAAGTTCACCTGGACCTTGCACGCGGCCGTCGCCTGCGCGAGTCGCTCCGTAACCATCGTTACGCCTTATTTTCTACCTGACACGGCGCTGACCACCGCGCTCAGTACCGCAGCGCTGCGTGGGGTGGCGGTCAATGTGATCCTGCCCGAGCGGAGCAACCTCACTTTGATCCAGTGGGCGATGACCCGTCAGCTCGAAGAGGTGCTGGGACACGGGGTCCGCGTCTGGCTCACGCCTCCTCCGTTCGAGCACACGAAGCTGATGGTGGTGGACGGAGAGTGGGTCTTATTTGGCTCCGCAAATTGGGACGCGCGCAGTCTGCGATTGAACTTCGAACTGGATGTAGAATGCTACGATAAGGCGCTCGCCAGCTCGCTACTGCGGCAGGTACAAACCCGATGGCACAAGGCCCGGGAGTTGTTACCCTCCGAACTTCTTGCGCGGCCCTACGGACTCCGTGTACGCGATGGTTTCATTCGGTTGTTGATGCCTTACCTGTAATGAGCTAGTTCCGTCGGACTGTGCGCGTCCGTGCTCCTGTGAGCTCGCCGGAAACCGTGAACGCGTTGGACGAACCGGGTGCAATCCATCGGCTTGTGACGTAGTCGCTACAAGGGAAACTTTACCCATGGTCGAGAAAACGACGGTGGACGGGTCTTCGGGGCGGGGGCGAGCAAAGCTGCTGGCTGTCGACGACGAAGAGCTGATGTGCGAGCTGCTCTCGGCGATGCTCGCGGACGAGTTCGAGGTCGTAGTGCTGTCGCACGCCAAAGAGGCCCTGACTCGCCTCCTCGCGGGCGAAGAGTTCGACCTCATCTTGTGCGACCTGATGATGCCTGACGTGACGGGGATGGAGCTATTTGAGCAGCTCTCAAAGGAACGTCCGGCTCAGGCAGAACGTATCGTATTCATGACAGGCGGCACATTCACGGAGGAAGCCCATGAGTTCCTCGCGCAGCCAGGCCGCCAGCGGCTTCAGAAGCCGTTTCGCCATGAGGCGCTACTGGAGCTGGTGAGGCAGCGCCTAGCGGAGCTAGGGCCTCTAGGCAGCGCTTAGCCCTCAATAAGGTCTAAAAACTTGCCAGTGCCTCTCTCTGCGATATGTCTCGGGCCACCGGACACGTTCGGACGGATTGCGCAGGTCTCTCACGGATTCACCCAGCCCAAAATGGCTGCCTAATTCGTGGTGAAGCTCCCCTGAGACCGCGTGGAGAGGCATTTTCATGCAGAGAAGTGGAAGAATCGTGGCGGCGGCGGGGTTCACCCTCGCCCTTGGATGGGGAAACGCGCTGGAGGCACAGGCTACGGGACCTGTTGCGGTCGCACAGCACACGGAAGCGGTCGTCTTGGCGCCGCCCCCAGTCACCAACCAGGTTACAGCAAGCATCACGGCGGGTGCCACGATCAATTCCGGTAACACCGATGCCTATACCGGCAACGCCGGTGGCCGCTTTGGGTTGATTCGCGGCTCCCATCAGTTCACCGCGGAGGTCTTGGGCACGCTCGGCGCGCTTAAGGCCGAGGGGACGAGCGCATACGAGAAGACTTCCGCGAACGTCATCGGTCGCGCGCGCTACGACAGGTTTTTGTCCGAAAATGACGCGCTCTTCGTCGCAGTTGCGCCACGTCGCGATACGTTTGCCGGCTTGAATATTCGCTTGCAGATGCAAGCTGGTTATTCGCGTAATCTGTTCTTCCCGAGCGAAGACCACAGGCTCTGGACAGAGCTTGGTTACGACCTCACGTACGACGACTTCGCGAAGACGACGGTCACCACCACAGATCTGGAGGGGGGGCCTTTCGTGGATGGCTCGCCTACTCCCATACTGAGGCCCGACGTCACGGCCACCTATTCGACCAGCACGACGTCGGACCCCGGACACGCGTTCGTCCATTCTGCCCGTGCTTTCCTCGGCTACAAGAACGCGATCACGCCGCTTGCGAACTTGAACCTCGGCGTCGAAGGTCTGTTCGACGTGGAAGATGCGAAGAACGTCCGCGTCAACGCGATGGCCGACATCACGACGTCCGTGAGCAAGAGCTTCAAGCTCGGCGTGCTGTCTCGCCTGTTCTACGACCACGTGCCGGTGCCCGGTAAGGGCAGGACGGACTTGATGATGGCTGTCAACCTTATCTACACGTTCGACACCCTGGCGGCTGCGCCAGCAGAGCCGGCAGCAGTCGAGCCAGCGGCTGAGCCGTGCGATTGCTCGTCCGCCGTCGACGCTGCCAAGGCGGAATGCGCCGCGCTCGCCGCACCGAGCGAAGTACCTGCTGCGGAAGCTGCGCCTGCTGCAGCTTCGCCTGAGACGGCGCCTGTCGACGCGCCCGCCACTGAGGCTGCGGCTCCCGCTGTTGCGTCTGCTGCAGCACCTGTCGCACCGGCCCCGGCTGCAGCACCTGTCGCGCCTGCTGCAGCACCTGTCGCGCCTGCTGCACCCGCTGCACCCTGAGCGACAACGGCAGATCCTCTCCTGGCCTGCCGTCGCCTGG
>CAZEWA010000054.1:22828-27743 GCA_964515685.1 uncultured Polyangiales bacterium
CCCGCTGCACCCTGAGCGACAACGGCAGATCCTCTCCTGGCCTGCCGTCGCCTGGACTACTTCAGCGCTTGAAGCGCCCGCGTGAATGCGTGCGGCTTTGCGCCCTGTGGCCGATGACGTGTGGCAAGGTCCTCTAACTCGCGCACGAGGCGCTTGAGCTCTTGCCGAGAAGGCTTACTTGGCAGCTCTGCGCGCTCGCAAAAGAACGTGCGGCAGCCGAGAGGCCGCGCCGTGTAGATGGCGCAACGGCTTCCTTGATCCAGCATGGGGCAGGTGCGCTCGTCCCCTCGATGCCCATGCAGCGGTAGGGCGCGTTTCTTTGAAGCGAGCGGGCCGCCACGCGCCTTCAGGGCCTTGGCGACCTGCGCCATCTCGATCGAGGTGACCTGGGGTTCGCGCCCTGTGATACCAAACCGACAGCACTCGCTAGAGTGCGCACAGCTGGCTTCGGCGAAGAGAGCGTCGCTTCGGGCGTAGAGCGCGGCAAGCTCGCTGAGTAGTGCTTCCTCAGACTCCGGCATGACGCTCAGTTACGTACGTACGCAAACAATGCGGCAGCCCCTAACAAGAGAAACGTGACGAGGCACCCAATCCCGATAGCTAGCCCATCGGCCTTGCTCGGTGCATCCGAACCGTCTTTAGGAGTGGAGCCGGAAGGAGGCTTCTCGGGGGAATTCATGCCCGGTGCATACCACGGAGCCCGCGTAACGCCCTCTTGAAGAGACAATCGCCGCCATGCGCCACACATGTCCGTAAAATCCGCCGAAGGCCCGTCATTGCGACTGCTTCGGCAGAAGACGCGCGGCGAGAGATCTCCCGCACAAGAGTTGGTCGATGCTTGCGATGCGGGTTACATGGTTGGGGGAGTCCTATTTTGGCCGCTTCATCCCATAAATTTGTCGCGACACGGGGCGTCACGCGCTTCGTGGCCACACGCTTTGTGCGCGGAGGAGTCGCAGCGCTTTTGGCGTCGTGGCCGTGCGCGCTGGCTTTGGGGCAAGCACAGGGGGAAGAAGTAGACGCAGAGTCGGCACCGACGAGCCCACAGGTCGCTTCGGCACCGCCGATCTTGTCGCTTTCCCAAGCCCTGTCCCTGGCGCGTAAGAACCAACCCGATTTGCGTCGTGCTCGTGCTGAATCGTCTGCCGCCGCTGCGCGGGCTCAAGCAGCACTCGCACCCCTCTTGCCGCAGATGCTCGGAACGGCGAGCTATCTGCGAACGACGGCCAACTTCGTGCCGCGGCCGGGCGCCGTTCCGCGTTCGGTGAACACCTCGACCACGGCGGGACAGGGTGGCGCGAACACGCGACCAGCTTCTCCCTACGACATGTACAACTTCTACAATTTTGGCCTCACCGCTACCCAGTTGATCTACGATTTCGGAGCCTCCACGGGCGACTATCGCGCAAGCAAGGAAGCCGCGCGTGCACAGCGTGACGATGAGCGTTCCATGGAGCTCGAGGTTGCTTTTCTCGTGCGCACCGCGTTCTTTCAGGCGCGTGCACTCGGTGAGCTGGTGAGTGTCGCCGAGGAGACGCTCAAGAACCAAGAGCAGCACTTTGAGCAGGCCCAGGCCTTCGTCGAGGTGGGGACGCGGCCAGAAATCGATATCGCGCAGGCACGTACGGACGTCGCCAATGCAAGGGTCCAGTTGATTCAAGCCGAGAACGCGAGCGCTATTGGGAAGGCCAGCTTGCGGAAGGCCATGGGCGTCGATGAAGGCACCGACTTCGAGGTGGCCGTAGAGTCTCTGCCTCCGATTCCCGAAGAGGAGCGTGCGGGCGAGGAGCTCCTGCGTGCAGCTTTAGCCGAACGTCCTGAGCTCTCGGCTATCGAGCGCAGGGTGCGAGCTCAGGCACTGTATCTGCGCGCTGCCAAGGGCGGCTACGGCCCGATATTGAGCGCTACGACGAGTGTGACCGCAGGTGGCCGCGAGCTCGATGGCCTCGTCGGCAACTGGAATGCAGGTGTGCTTCTGACCTGGCCGCTCTTTGCGGGCGGCGGCACGTACGCACAAAGCCTCGAAGCTCGCGCCAACGAACAGGGGGCTCGAGCCGATCAGGATGGAGTGCTTCTCGCCATTCGCTTTGAAGTCGAGCAAGCCCGCCTCCAGGTGCGCGCGGCAAAAGCCGTGCAAGTCGCGTCGCTCGAAGCACTCGTCAGCGCTCGCGAGCGACTCACGCTTGCAGAGGGGCGCTATGCTGAGGGCGTGGGAAACATCATCGAGTTGGGCGACGCGCAGCTTGCCTTGACCAATGCCGAGGCCCAGAGGGTGCAGGCGGATTACGGTTTGTCCATCGCGCGGGCGCAATTGCTCAAGGCGCTCGGAAGGTCTGAGTGACGCGCATGTTACGTGTTGTGTTTGTGCGAGTCGCCCTTGTATGCATGCCGCTCTTGGGGTGTACGCCTGCCGTCAAAAAGGCGCATTCAGACAAGGGAGCGGAGTCGCCTGCGCCAGTTGAGGTCACGACGGTGCCAGTGGTTGTGCGGGAGCTAGGGCGCACGCTGGTTGTGACGGGATCCCTGGCGGCAGACGAGCGTGTCGTGCTGAGCACGCAAGTCGAGGGGCGCGTGCAAGCGATTCACGTCGACTTGGGCACGAGTCTCAAGCAAGGCGAGGTCGTCGCACAAATCGACACGATGGACTATCGGCTCCGCGTCGAGCAGGCGTCATCGCTCCTGGCGCAGGCTCAAGCGCGTGTAGGACTCGAGCCTGGTGGTAAGGGGAGCGACGTCGTAATCGACCAAACTAGCCTGGTGAAGGAAGCGCAGGCAACGCTCGAAGAGGCTTCAAGCAATCTCGAGCGCGCCCGCGCCTTGGTCGAGAGGCGCTTGGTGGCGCGCGCGGACTTCGACACCGCGAACGCCACTTACCTGCGAGCGCAGACCGGCGTCGAGAATGCACGCGAAGAGATTCGCAATCGCCTCGCGCTTTTGCGCCAACGTCGGTCGGAGGTCGAGCTCTCAAAGAAGCAGCTCGCGGATGCGACGATTCGAGCGCCGTTCACCGGTATGGTGGAAGCGCGCCAAGCCACGGTGGGGCAGTACCTATCCGTCGGGGCTCCCGTGGCGACGTTGGTCCGCATCAACCCCTTGAGGTTGCGCGCCGAGGTCCCTGAGCGAGAGGCCGCAAGTGTGCGCGCCCAGCAAATCGTGCGCTTCGCCATCGACGGCCAAGAAGGCGTGTTCGAGGGCAGGGTCGCACGCATTTCGCCCACGCTGGCGGAGCAGAGCCGCACGCTCGTTGTGGAGGCAGAGATTAAAAACGACGGCTTCCTGCGCCCGGGCAGCTTCACTCGAGCGGAGATTGTCATGGATGGTGCAGCTCCCGCGTCGGTGGTGCCTGCGACCGCCGTCGTGAGCTTTGCGGGCATCGACAAGGTGTTCAGTGTGGATGCCGAAAGGGTGGTCGAAAAGCGCGTGGTGATCGGGCGACGGGGATCCGATTATGTCGAGATTCTCAGTGGAATTGCGGTGGGCGACCAGGTGATTGAAGTGCCTGGTAACTTGCAGCAGGGCGCGCAGGTTCGCGTGCGGGTACGCTGAAGGGATGGGCTGTGCAGCAACTCGCTGAGATCTGCATTCGTCGACCCGTATTCGCGGGCATGTTGATCCTCGCGCTCGTGGTGGTGGGAGCCGCGAGCTATTTTCGCCTGGGCGTTGATCGCTTTCCGGCGGTGGACTTGCCCACCGTGGCCGTGCGCACGGTTTTGCCGGGGGCTGCTCCCGGCGATGTGGAGACCGAAGTCAGTGAGCTTATCGAGGAGGCTGTCAACACGGTAGAGGGCATCACCGAGCTGCGTTCCATATCCGGCAGCGGAAGCTCAGTTGTAACGGCCACCTTTGATTTGAGCCGAGATATCGACGCCGCGACGGAAGATGTCCGGGGGCGCGTGCAGGCCGTATTGCGCAGGTTGCCTCCAGGTACCGACCCTCCTGTCATCAGCAAGATGGACAACGACTCGGCGCCGGTACTGACGGTTGCGCTGTCTGCGGATCGTCCGGTTCGTGAACTTACCGAGCTGGCCGACAAGGTCGTCAAAGTGCAGCTCGAGCGTTCGAGCGGAGTCGGCGAAGTCCGCATCGTTGGAGGCCAGCAGCGCGCCATCAAGATTTGGATCGATGCCGACAGGCTTCTCGCGTACGGCATTCCTATCACAGCTGTGCGCCAAGCCATCGCACAGCAGAACACGAACATTCCTGGCGGCAACGTTACCTCAGGCGCGACCGAGGAAACGCTGCGCACAATGGGCCGCGTAAGCGAACCTCGCGCATTCGATGATTTGGTGGTGACCCACCTCGGCGGCGCACCCGTGCGCGTGCGCGATATCGGCTTCACCGAAGACGGTACCTACGAGCAGCGTTCGCTGGCGAGACTCAATGGCGTGCCCACGGTGGTGCTCGAAGTGCGACGCCAATCGGGCGCCAACACCATTGAAGTCATCGAAGCCTGTCGGGACAACCTCGACAAGATTCGGACGCAGCTGCCGAGCGATGTGACGCTCGAGGTGGTGCGCGACCAATCGCGGTATATCTATGCTGCGCTCCACGAGATCAACTTGCATCTCGTGCTGGGAAGCATTCTCGCCTGCCTGGTCGTGTTGTTTTTCATGCGCTCCTGGCGGTCCACGGTGATAGCGGGCATTGCTATCCCGACGTCCGTAGTCGCGACGTTTGCCATGATGTGGGTGCTCGATTTCACGCTCAACGGCGTGACCATGCTCGCACTGGTATTGATGGTGGGCATCGTTATCGACGACGCCATCGTCGTGCTCGAAAACATCTTTCGATTCGTCGAGGAAAAGGGGCTGAGTGCTTTCGATGCGGCACGGGAGGCAACTGCCGAGATAGGACTCGCGGTGCTCGCGACGACGCTCTCGCTGGTGGTCATCTTCGTGCCCGTCTCGTTCATGTC
>CAZEWA010000055.1:0-6620 GCA_964515685.1 uncultured Polyangiales bacterium
CACTGGCGGTCTTATGCCGAGCCATGCTGTCATCCAGCGAGGCAACCTGATGTACATTCTCCGTAAGTTGTTGTGGATAGACTGCACTGCGGCCGCCTGTGCAGGTGTGTTGGTGCTGACGCTCAGCGGATGGCTTAGCGACCTCTATGGACTGCCGTGGGAGCTCCTTCAGTTCATCGGGGCAGTCAACCTACTGTACGGCTCCTACTCCTTCTCCCTCGCTCGACGGGCCAAGCGGCCGGTGCCGCTGATCAAGCTTCTGGTATGCGCCAATGCTGGGTGGGTTGGGGTGTGTCTGGGGTTGACGGCGATCTTTGAGGAGCAGGCCACCGGGTTTGGCATCGGGCACCTAGTGGGTGAAGCACTCTTCGTTGGTAGCTTGGCTGCCCTGGAGTGGCGTCAAAGAGAGCAGCTCGCGTGGGCGGACTAAGAGCCGGTCCTAAAACCTCCCAAAGAGTGCGGTATTCACCTCCCGCTCTCTGAGGCTGCCGCTATCAGCTTTAAGTCTTCGGGACTCTAAGGAGCGCGATGACAAGGGCGCGTGTAGGCTTCGACAATGAAACGATTCGCGCTCCTCGTTGCTTTCCTGAGCGCATGCACTTCGCGCTCTGCGCAGACCGCTGTGCATGCCGAACCGACTGCGTTGCATGTCGCAGAGGACGCGACGCTTGTGCGGCACCTGGATGCCGAGAACGTCTCTGGTGTGATCGCGGTGCTCCCTGCGGGCAGCGACACGGTCCTTTGCTCGGACGCGCGCGAGTGCGTGATGCGGACCGCGCCGGCGAGCACGTTCAAGATTGTCAACGCGCTCGTTGCGCTCGAGACGGGCGTCGCGCCTGATGCTGATTTTGTTATCCCGTGGGACGGGGTGACGCGTAGCTTCCCGTCGTGGAACCAAGACCACACGCTCGCATCAGCGTTCGCGGCGTCGTCTGTGCCGTACTATCAGGAACTCGCACGTCGCATTGGTCTTCCGCGTATGCGCGAAGCCGTGGCGCGCTTCCATTATGGCAACGCGGAGATTGGCGATTCTGTAGATACGTTCTGGCTCGGGTTGCCGCTCGCTATTTCACCGCTCGAACAGCTCGCGTTCTTGCGCGACTTCGAGACGGGCGCGCTGCCTATCACCGAGCGCACGTGCGCGATCATGCGTGACGTACTCATCCGTGAGACGACGCGTGACGGCAGCGCTGTGCTGCGCGGGAAGACGGGATGGAGCACAGACGACCCCGCGGGCGAGCGAGGCTGGTTCGTGGGTTACGCGACGCGTGAGGGCAGGACGACCTATATTGCGGTCCGGGTCACGCGGCATGAAGGCATTCCAGATCCCGTATTCATGGCGAGTCGCATGCGCATTGCGATTGCGACCTTAGCGGCGAAAGGCGCGTACTAAGGACCATGTATACGTCTCGGCCACCAGCGCGCATGCAGACGTATGTTTCTGCGCCATAGGTACCAAGGTTTATTGCACCGTCTGACTACCTGGCCGTCCGGATTCGACTAGTCCCACGAGCGATAGGAGATGGCCGCGCGCGTCGTGCCGGGTTGAGCCGGACGGCATGCCCCGAAGAAAGAAACCGTACGTTCGATGCCGTCGACATCGAAACCATTCGTGCGGCTGCGGGGTAGATCATCCGTCGTCGGGCAGACGGCTGGGTTTTCTACGGCTTCGATCGCGACCTTCAACGAGGCGCCGATCGGCGGCTGGCCAACGCGGTGTCCGGACGCAGCGATCACGCTGTCGACGATGGCACCGACCGTGGTCGAGATCGACGATGCGGTCCTTATGCTTCCATGCACGCCACCGTTCGCGAGGATGACGTCGAGGTGACGCGGGTTTCGCGGATCTTCTTGTGCATTGCACCAGGTCGATGTGTTGCTCGTAGCGCCTTCCGGTGGGCAGAAAATGCCGTGGAGCGGGATCAAGCGCTCGAGCGGGTTCTCGCTGACGTTGGGGACGTCGCCCGACGCAGCGAAGTACTGCTGATATTCGTCCACCGACCCGCTGGACCCATCGCGTGTGTCCGTCAGGAGGACGACGACGACGTCCGCGTCCGCCCGGAAGCGGGTCGTCTCGGTTCCGCCGTCGGACGCCAAGAAGTTGATCGCGGCGCGCGCGGATCCGAGCGCTCGTTCGGTCCCGTTGCCGGCGAGCCCAACCCAGCAGTCCTTGTTCGTAGAGCAGACCGTCTGTGATGCGCCGGGCGGAATGGTGACATTCGTGCACTGATTTTCGAAGCACGTGCTGTTCTGGGTCAACCACGCTCGGAACTGATGAACGTTCGTCGTGAAGCCGCGCACCACGTCCGTATTGGGGCTGTTCGACGCAACGTACGACGTGGTGACCATTGCGATGCGCCAGTCGAGCGCGGCGTAGGTGAGCTGCTCCTCCATCGCGGTGGCGGTATTCGCCAGCAATTGCTGCGCGGACGCCATCGAACCGCTGTCGTCGACGACGAAGAGGAAGTCCACTTTGCCAGGTGTCGCCGCGAACATCTCGCAGCGAACGGCATGCGTGTTTTGGGCCCCGGCGAGGCCAGAGCCGGCCGCGACGTCCGTCATCACGAAAGTACTGCCCGCCGGTGTGAAGCGGCTGGTAGGCGTGATGGCCCACGTCACAAGCAGGTTCGAGTCCGAGCGGCGCACGTACTGCGCTTGCACCGTGAACGGGCCTGTTATGCCCGCGCTTCCCGTGAGCGATCCGGAGCTTCCCGGGACGAGCAGTTGCACGAGCGCGTTCGTAAACGTGTTCAGGTCGCGCGTGTCGGCGACCGCATACCGAGCTGAGAGCGCCGGGTACCCGTCCCAGGTGGTGAACGTCCGTGTGAATTCGCGCGTCGCTGCGGGCAGCGCAGCCGCGCGGATGCTGGCTTCTTCGTCGGTGACGGTGGAACCGGCGGCCACGGCGCCCGCGCCCTGATTGAACGCGACCGTGGTCACGTGCTTCACGTTGTCCCGCGCGAGCAAGCCCTTGGTGATGCCGCCTATCTGGATCGGCTGACGTAAGGCGTCATGGAAGCTCGCAGGCAGCGCCAGCTGCAGGTCGGGCGCTTGCTCCTTCACGAAGCTGACGGAGCGCAGGTTCGCCGTGCTGCATACGCTCCCTGCTGGTGTTCCGACCGCGCCGTCGCTCGGGTCGCACGGATCGAGCTCGAAGGCATCGACGACGCCGTTTCGATTCGCGTCCTCGACGCCATCTGGAATGCCGTCGCCATCGCTGTCGGCCAGCAGGGGGTCTGTGCACGACGCGGCCTCGATGCCGTCGTCAATGCCATCCCCGTCTGAGTCGGCGGCGTTGGGGTCGGTCTCGTCCGGATCCTGCCGTCCATCGCGATTGCGATCTTCAACGCCGTCCGAGAGCCCGTCTCCATCGCTGTCGACAGACACTGGCGAGGTCTGCGTGGTCGGGTCCTGATCGCCGGTAAAGGCGCAGCTTGGGACGACGCTGCTCGTCCGGCCGAGCTCGACGCCGTCGAGGATCCCGTCGCCATCGGTATCAGCGATGTCCGGGTGTGTCTTCAGGCCACCCGGGTAAACCGTCGAGAACTCTTCCGCGTCCGTCAGGCCATCGCAGTCCGTGTCCTTCGTCGGGTTGTTCGGATCGTTGATGTCCGCCGGCGCGGGCTCCGGCGAGCCGCCATCGGGGGAGCCGCTATCCGTGTCTACGTCGGGCAAGCCGCTATCAGGCGAGTCGCCATCGAGGGAGCCGCTATCTGCGTCTACGTCGAGGGAGCCGCTGTCGGCGTCTACGTCGAGGGAGCTGGCATCCACAGCGCTGCCGTCGAGCCCCGGCGCGATGTCGTCGGACGGTGAGCAGGCAATCAGACCGCATGCGATGAACGCGAGGCGGGCAACGGCGATCTTGGAACAACTTAATATCACATGGCGAGGATGGCCGGATTCCCGGACGAGACGCAAGCGCATCGAGGAGCTTGTTCGTAGGCTCGTGTGCGAACAGGACGACACGCCCTTCACCGATCCGACTCTTGCCGCCCATGTCGCTA
Source organism: uncultured Polyangiales bacterium (assembly GCA_964515685.1). Lineage (GTDB taxonomy): Bacteria > Myxococcota_A > Polyangia > Polyangiales > DASUME01 > DASUME01. The sequence goes on from CAZEWA010000055.1 coordinate 4,005, forward strand.
CGGCACGACCTCTACGACCGCCATCATTCCGCCGTTTTCGTGGGCGAGGATGTGGCAGTGGAAGACGAACTTACCCGTGAAGTCGAGGAAGGCTGTGCGGATCACCACTTCACCTCCGGGCGGCAAAATCACGGTGTCTTGTTCGCCGTTGGCCTGGTAGGGCACGCCGTTCACGGAGAGCACCTTGAAGTCGTTGACGTGGATGTGGAAGGGATGCTGCTCGCCTGTGGCGTTGCGGATGGTCCATTCTTCCACGGTGCCGAGCTTGGGATCGGCGTCGATCCGGTTCTCGTCGTACGGTTTGCCGTTGATGTAGAAGGTGTTGGTGCTCTCGTCCTCGGAGAACACGAACTCACGGCGCTCGGAGACCACTGCAGTCGTTAGCCCGCTGGGCGGCTCAATCCCCCCAGTGAGCGGAGGCAGGGCATCCATGGCTTTCCCTGCGACGTTGACGTTTACCAGCACGTCCTGTGGATACTGATCACCGCCCTGGTTGTACGAGGTGGTCTCGAGGAAGTAGGAACCCGCCACGCTGGGGGCGCGTACGATCACGTCGAAGCGCTTGCCCGGCGGCATGATCAAGTTGTAGGCCGTCCAGTATGCCTCGACCGGGCTGCCGTCCTCGGCGACCACCACGAAGGGTTGGGCCGCGAAGGCCGCGTCGTAGTAGATGTCCGCGCTGATGTTTGCGAGGCGCCACAGCTGGGTCTCACCTGGGCGCATGTCGAGCACGGGCTGCACCAGGCCGTTCACAGTGCGCACCGTGGGCGCGTCCGAGTTGATGTTGTCGGAAATGATGGCGCCGTCCTGTACCTGCAGGTCCTTCAGTGCGAAGAGGTGCTGCGTGATGCTGCGGTAGGGTGCCGGTAGTCGCTGCTCGAGCCCATCCACGATGAGCACGCCCGAGAGCCCTCCGAACACCTGACTCTCGGAGTCCATGTGCATGTGCGAGTGGTACCAGAACGTGCCCACGTCGTGGTTCGCCGGCAGGTCGAGCACGTAGTCGAATGTTTCGCCGGTATGGATCATCAAAAAGATGTTGTCGCTGTTGCCGTTCGGCGAGACGTGCATGCCGTGGTAGTGCACGTTGGTGTGCTGCTTCAGCTCGTTCTTGAGTTTCAGGTGCAGGCTGTCGCCGGGAGATAGACGCAGGGTAGGGCCCACGAAGTTGCCGTTGTACACGGTGCCCCGTACTTGGACGCCGCTGATGTCGACGTCGACCTCCTTCGACAGCAGCTCCACTTCGAGCACCCCGTTCCGACTGCGGAGCTCCTTGGGCTCGGCGAAGGGAAGGTTTGTCTTGTAGTCGGGTTGCGGGATACCGCCGTCGCTCCCGCCGTCCGTCTCATCGCCTTTCGCCGCGTTCTGGGTCGACTCGGTGCCACCCGATCCGCTGCCGCATGCGACGAACAGACTGCAGGTGGTGGCTACGGACAGCCAGCTGACGAGAACACGGGTTCGCTTGTGCATGACGCCTCTACTCCTGCCGACCCTTCGCGCGCGTGGGCGGACGAGTCTGCGGGCGTTCATGTGCAGAAGCCGTGCCGGTAAGTGGGCGAGCGTGGGCATGCCCACCGAAGGGTGGCGCGTGGAGAACGGCATGGGCCTCCGCGGCGGCGTCCGAGAGATCGCCGGCATAGGACGCTCTAGGCACTTCTACTGGGATTTGCCGCGCTTCACGCTGCGTGCGCCGCGTACGGTTCCTGTCGGGGGCTTCCTAGATCAGGCTCAGAGAGCGCATTCACGGCCCAGCGCGCAGAGGCCAGCCGGCGCTGTCCCATAGCAGCTCGACGATGCGCAGCGTCGCCGCGCCGCCGCGATCTGCATCATAGGCATGGTAGACCAAGTACTGGTCTGTGCCGACGGTAAGAACGGCGTTGTGGCCCGGACCGCGCCAGCGCTGGTTGCCGAGCACGACCATGCTTCCACCGCCAGCCGACAGCATCGGCTTACCGTCCGCATCCACATAGGGACCCTTCACGTCCTTGGAGCGGCCGACCATGATGCGATAGGTGCTCGCTGTTCCGCTGCAGCAGAGATCGAAGGAGACGAACAGGTAGTAGTAGTCGCCTCGTCGCACAAAGTAAGGAGCCTCGATCGCAGCCACTGCATCTCGAGAGGCAAGCGAGTAGATGTCTGTGCCATCGCGCTGGCCCGCTGCGTCGAGACGGATCAACTTGATCCCGGACCAAAAGCTTCCGAAGCTGAGCCAGGCCGTTCCACTCTCGTCCACCACGAACCCTGGGTCGATGGCGTTGTAGTCATCCGTCTGCTTGGTGCAGATCACGGGGCCCAAGTCCTCGAAGTCGAGCGTAGAAAGGTCGCTCGCTGTCGCGTGACCGATGCACGAGTTGCGGCTGCCGAATGTGGATGCCGAATAGTAGAGATGATACTGGCCGTTGAAGTAGGCGATATCTGGCGCCCACAGGTGGCTCGCACCCGGAACCTCCTGTGCGATCCACGCGGGGTTCGTCTCAAAGACGTGGCCATCGTCTTCCCAGTTGATGAGGTCGCTCGAACGCTTGACGGACACGCCGGGCCCTGTGGAGAAGACGATGTACTGGCCGTTTGCTTCGATGATGGTCGGATCGTGAACGCCGAGATCTCCCTGCAGCG
>CAZEWA010000055.1:6720-27690 GCA_964515685.1 uncultured Polyangiales bacterium
TCTGGCAGCTCCACCATACTGTCTATCGCGGCGTCCAGGTCTGCATCGCCTGCGGCATCCTGTTCGGGGTCGAGGCCTGCATCCGTTTCGGTACCAGCCTCTGGGCTTGCGTCGACTTGGCCGTCATCCTGAGTGCTTCCTGCGTCGGCTTCAAAGCTTTCACGCGGACTTGCGGCACAACCGGCTGAGCAGGCGAACCACAGCGCGGCGACGCCACGGTGAAAGTGAGCCGAATTTCCGCGCACAGCTGCTCGTAAGGGTCTCAATAGCGCCCCGCGAGTGTGAGGCCCCACCCGACGCGGCCCAACGCCACCGGCGAAAGCGACACCGAGCGCTTTTTCGTCGCTGTGCCGACTCTGTCCACGGGATCCTTGGGACGCCGTCCCATCGTCAACAGGACGACGGTGCCCGCGATTGCGGCCGCGCCCGCCACGCCGAGGGAAACGTCTGCGATCAAGTAATTGCGCTTCATCGCGTCGTAGTCGCGCTGCATCGTCGAAGCGCAGTTCGGCGAGCACTTGTCCAAGTTGCTTTCTTCACTTCGACCGAGCAACGCAAAGGTGCCCCAAGCACCCAATGCTGCCACGCCCACGCCATAGGCAATCCACGAACCGAGCGGCACCGTCAAGCGCATGTCTGGTGCCGCCGCCGTTGTCGTCTTCGTCGTGAGGGAAGGCGCGGCACGTTCTATGTGGACGTGGGAAGGCTGCGTCGAACCCAAGTCGCCTCGAGGAAGCTTGAGGGACAGGATGCGATCCTTCTCGCCCTGGCGGACCACAATGGATTTGGTCAGCACTTCTCCCGTCGGGAGCTCGAAGCGAAGCGCGTGAAGTCCGGGATTGACAGCGACCGGCCTGCCGTCGAGCCCGCTTACGAGAAGCGTGTCGCCGGACCAGGTCTGTACGTCGACGACGTCGTTGCCGTTGCCATCGATGACTGAGAATACCAAGGTCGGCAATCTGCCCTCCACCGTGGTGTAGAGTTGCGTGCATTCGTTGCGAATCGGCAACGGACACTCGGCATCGGAAGCGCATGTCTGAAACGATGCGAGCGCCTCCTTGAGGTGACCTGCATTCTCCTCTCGCTGGCCCGCGGCATGGGCCCGCGTGCAGGACTCCGTACTCGCAGATGCTGACTGACTAAGCGTGAGCACGAACGCGACCATTCCGAGGCAAAATCCGCGCAAAAATCTTTGAATGATCATGTCGCTTCCTCGTTCACTGCAAGGCATGGAGTTGGGCCACATCGCTGGCGCTGAGGACTCGGTCGTAGATCCGGAACTCATCGATCAAGCCGTTGAAGTAAGGATCCGTCGTGAACTGGGAGCGCCCGAGGTAGTTCTGCCCCGTGTTGCCGAGATCGCTGGGCGTGACGCCTCCGTGCGTGACCGCCTGCGCAACTAGCTTTCCATCCAGGTAAGCTTTCACTTCGTCACCGCTCCAGGTCAGAACGAAGTGCACCCAGGTACTCACAGGGATGGGCTTTGTGATCTTCAGCTCGCCTTCGCCGGCTGGTGCGCCCTCGATGGCGGCGAAGTCCACGAAGATGAGACCGGGCGTGCGTCCGGCCACGACAGGTAAGCCTGTTCCGCCGTACGGAGTAAAGAAGAGCCAGACCGGCTGGCCACTTCCCAAATCGAACACGCGCTGCCACATGGGCCCGCCAGTTCGGTTGACCCACAGCGAGATCGAACATTCCTGGAGACCGAGCAGCGTTCCCTGGGGAAGCTCCACGTGGTGTCCGACCCCGCCGTCTTCTCGCGCGTCGCCACCTGCGAGCTTCAGCGCACCACCGATGCGCCCTGATGCGACCCACTGCGTGTGAGCTGCAGGCGTGCCCACGACGAGCGCATCCTTGTCGCCCGCGAAGTCATGCACCGTGTTCCCAGTGGATTCGTTGAAGCGATAGTGAACGACGAGCCCTCGCCCTGGCTCGAACTCCTGCTCCGAGCCCGCGTCTTCGCCACCCGCATCGCTCGTAGTCTCGGCGTCGCCATCCGCATTGACTTCGCCGTCGCGCCCTTGTTCGGTTCCGCTATCGTCCCGTGGCGTGTTGGGCGATGCATCGCCTAATCCATCGCCAGAATCCATCGAACCTCCCGGTGGATCCTTCGGTCGAAACACCTCTTCGCTATTCGGCAGCGATAGCGAGCAGCCGAAAAGCAGCAGACATGCACCGAGCAAGAGATGGAGGCTTTTCGCCTGGTCTCGCGCTTCACTTTTCTGCGTCACGAGGAATGCTCCACATTTTAGAATTCGAACTGTAAGGCACATTGGAGTCCGTGCTCAGGGGACGAGCTTGGCCACTTGCTCGGCGGTGTACGCCGTGCACGACACGCGTAGATCGTCGATCGCAGCTTCGAGATAGGGGTCGCTCGCGAAAAGGGACCGGCCGATCCAGGCCCGAGCCGTTGGACCCAACGTCAGGCTTGCCGGCTTGGTGGACATCGGATTCGAGCCTATCTCGGCGCCATCGAAGTAGAGACGCCCGGTGCCACTCGACAGCGTGAACGCCACGTGATGCCACTCATTCAAGAGCGTGGTTCCAGCAGGGTACGCCGCACTCACGCCTTGATCTCCTGGCGGTTGAAAGATGTTGAAGAACAGGTGAGGCGTACCTTCCACATCTTGTGTCGCCGTGAAGAACATAAACCCGTCCACACCACCATCGATGTCGAGAATTCGTGACCAGGGTGCGAGGCTCCCGAGCTTCATCCAAAGTGCTATCGTGATGTCGTCGCAACTGCCGAGGATGTTTGCTGGCAAGGACGCAAACTGCTCCGAGACACCGCCCGCCAATGCGAGCGCACTTCCCTCGACTCCGGTCGTAAAGCCCGCACCATTTTCAAGCACGGCGTCCGCGAACTCACCTGCAGAGTCTGCGGCTACGGTGCCTGTGTTCTCATCGAACGTGTACCGCGCAGAAAGCACAGGACTCGGCTCCTCCGTCGCAGCGTCTCCAGTCTGCGCGTCTTCTTGGTCTGCGCCGGCGTCGTCCAACGCGGCATCTGTCTGTGCGTCGGCATCCGTAGCGGCATCCATGTCGTCCATGCCGCTATCGAGGCTCCCACTTGCATCGGGGCCTTCCGTGCTTGCGTCTAGCTCGTGTGTGCCATCGCCTCCGTCGTCGGGTATCTCGGCGTCGTGTTCGTGCTGATGTCCCTTATCCTTCGTCGTTTTCCCGTCGTCGCAGGCGGCTGCACTGAGCAGCAACACCGCGGCCCCAAACGTAGTGACGTTTCTTCGAATCATGGCTACCTCTTGTGTGCACGCTAGTAAGGCGTGCACGAAATTCAGCGCTAGAAGCACTGCGGCTTGAAGACCTTTACGCCGCCGGGGTCGAGACGATAGGGAGGATTACAGCTGTCTGCGATCGACTCTGCTTTCGGTACAGCACCCGCGGTCGAGGTCGTAGTCTCGGTGGCGTCTGCAACGGATTTTCCGGGCGCGGGAGCAACCGGACGAGCCTGCGTACGACGCTGCCTAGACGACGTCTGACGCAGCTCTTGCTCCTCTACATTCGAGCGGACTCCCACATCGCGTTCCGGCGCTGCCTTCGAATCTTGAGCAGGCGTATGGCGGGTTGGACTTGCTGGCGTCACGTGCTGCTTCACTTCGTGAACCACAGCCCCAACCGGACTCGACTGCACGGTCAGCGTCGTGGGGTCGCCTGGGGCCGCCGCGCCTTCTCCTTGATCAGCCTGCGGAGACGCGGACATCAAGGAACTTCCGACCCAGACGACGAGGCACAGCAGCACGGCCAGCAGCGCGACGCCTAGAAGGGGCTTGCGCAGAAGCATCTGGGGAATAGACACATCAGCGGTGGGTACAGCACCCGCGCTCATGTTCGCAGCTTCCACGGCGGGCTTCTCTGCGATGCCACTCAGTATGGGAATTCCTGAACTCCACAACGCATCGGGGATCGAGTGTTCGGGTTCCCCAATCGCCTTGTCGATCGCGCGCTGCTTCTCGCGTCTGTCTTCTCCGAAATTCACGCGCATGAACTCGGTGAGCTCGCGCGGCACGGAATAGCTACTTCCCTCCGTGTGAGCTATCTGCTCGAGTTCGATCTGCATCTCCTCGGCGGTTGCGAACCGGCCCTCGGGAGTCTGTGCGAGCGCACGCTCGATGATCTTTGCGAGCGCGTCTGAGACACCGGGTGCAACTTCGCGGATACTCGGCACTTCTCCTCGCACGATGGCGCGAATCCTGGCCATGGAGTCCATGCCGCGCCACATGCGGCGTGAGGCCACCGCCTCCCAGAGCATTACGCCGGTCGAATAGATGTCTGCGCGACGGTCCACGCTCGCACAGGCCAGCAGTTGCTCGGGCGCCATGTACGTGACTTTGCCTTTGATCACGCCCGTGCGGGTGTGATGCTCGGACTCTGTCCGAACCTTGGCGACGCCGAAATCCACGACTTTGATGCCCCCTTCGTGAAGAACCATCACGTTGTGAGGAGAGACGTCGCGGTGCACGCACCCGAGGGAATCCCCGTTCGCGGCCTTGAGCTCGTGGAAGTAGTGAAGAGCATCGAGCATCTGACACAGGATGTGAAGATGCAGCTTCAGCGGGATCTGACCGTTGAGGCGACTTGTGATTTCTGACAGGGCCATTCCGTCCAGGTGCTGCATGACCATCACAGCGGTGCTTCCCTGCTCGAATACCTCGTAGACGTTGACGATGTTCGAGTGATTGAGCCGTGCCGAGATTTCCGCCTCTCGGATGAACGCGTCACGCATCTCGGGGTCGGATGCCAGATCCTGGTTGAGAACCTTCAGGACCACGAGCTTGTTCAGCCCGGATGCCACGCTTTCGGCGAGGTATACGCGCGCCATTCCACCTCGCCCAAGCTCGATCAGGGGACGATAGCGTGGGACGAACGAATCTCGTTGTGCCGCGGTCGAGTTCATGAATCAGGCTCATCTTAGGGACCGTGCTCGAAAGCTTTCAATTAATAAAAAACCTCAAAAACACCTTAAAAACGTGCTCTTTGAACGGACAGATGGCATCACGGCCTCTCATTCGTCACGTGCGCGTACAGGTTCAATTCCGTCGGGTGCAATTCGCTGCTCTCACTGGAAGCAAGTCATCGCCACAGCTTGCGAGGTGTCGCGAACGCGCAAATGACGACACGCCAGTTTGATTGCACCTCAGGTGGGCCCATCCGACGCGTTCAGTAACCTGTCTAGAGCCGACGGAGTGATGCGACAGCAATCTTCACGAACGCACGGCGCACGCCGCGAATCCTGTACTCAGGATTGCATTGCGCTGCGCTCCTCGAGCTCGCGCGCTCGAAAAGAGACGTGATACTCGAATGTCCACACTCATCGGACAGGAGATCGTCCATTCGATCTTCTACAGGTCCAGTGATGTAAACAGTGCACACTGTCCGAGACGATCGCCTGACGGGCGGAAGCAATGCTCACCCATCGGGCCGCATCCGGGCTTTTACGAACTACGAAGTCAGCCGGAAAACGCAGGCCTCACGTCGCGAAATGGCAGCGCTTCTTCGAGCTGCTTCGAAAGCGCCAGAACGTCGGCGTCAGCAAAGGGTCTGCCAGCAATCTGCAGACCGACGGGTAAGCCGGCCTGATTCAAGCCGATGGGAAAGCTTGCGGCAGGTTGGCCTGTGATGTTGAAGACCGCCGTGTACGCGCCACATGCGGCTGCGCGGTGGAACGCGTCGCCTGGTTCAAGGTTTGCGTAGGCACCGACCTTTGGCGCCGCGGTAGGTACGGTGGGCGAAATCCAGAGGTCGCAGCCGTCTACTTCGCGCAGGAGGCGCTCTTCGAGGCGTGTATGCAACGCTTTCAGGTTGCGGGTATCAAGTTTCTTTCCGGCTCGGGCAAGCCAACGGGTCACGGCCTGCGCGCGCGCGGATGTGCTGCCGGGCATGCTGCCGACGAGGTGCTGCCAGAGCGGTAAGAACTCCGCCAGACTGCCCTCGGGCGGCGCGCCTTCTTCGATATGGTGACCGAGTTGCTCGAGGACGAGCGCAACCCGCTTTACGGCCTCCACAATTTCGGGATCGGTCTCTGCGACCGGTGAGGAAAGAACCATGCGCACGCGAAAGGTGCGCCGGGACGTGAGCGAGCGCGCAAGCGACGAAGCAAAGGATTCAGAGGGCAGAGGCGCCCAGTGGGGCTTTCCGCCGTGGAAGCCGCTCATCACGTCGAGCATGGCGGCCGCGTCTTCGACTGAGCGCGCGATGGGGCCGCAGGTATACAAGATGCGTTGGTCGGGAGAGCCGAAGGCGTCGCGCACGCGCCCACGCGACGGCTTCAAGCCGTAGAGATGGCAGAAGGCAGAGGGAATGCGGATCGAACCTGCGCCGTCCGAGCCGTGGGCGATCGGCAAAAGACCCGCCGCGACGGCTGCACCCGAACCGCCGCTCGAGCCGCCCGAGCTGTGCGCAAGGTTGTACGGATTGCGCGTGGGAGCTCGCCCATCGGGCTCGGTGACCGGCATGGCGCCGAACTCCGAGGTGGTCATTTTGCCGAGGATCACAAAGCCCCCGCGTCGCAGCGCGCGCGTGCTGTTGTCGTCGATCGGCGAAAAAATCGGAGGCAAGGCGCGCGTACCGAAGCGTGTGCTGCTGAAGCGCACGAAGTTCAAGTCCTTGATGCCGATTGGCACACCAAAGAAAGGCGGCAAGACGCCGTTCTTTTTCTTTAGGATTTTGTCTTTCTCGCGGGCATCTGCGATGGCCCGTCGCGCGAACACCTGGACGAAGGCAGATAGCTCAGCATCGAAGCGGGCGATGCGCGCGAGGTAGAGCCGCACAAGCTCTTCGCTCGAGATGGTTCGTGCGCGGAGCAGCGCGGCTTGCTCGAGTGCGGTCAGCGAGAGGATGTCTTGGGTCACGGGTGCACTCTAGCCCGGATATCAGCCGCCCGCGAAGCTTGCTCTCGAATCGAAATGCGTCCCGATCAAGTGCACCTGTGTGAGGTTTGCCCCTGTTAGGTCAGCACCGTGCGAGTCGGCGTTTTCCACGTTCGCGCATCGCAGCTGTGCCGTTCTCGCAACCAGGGTTCCTGCGCAGCGTGCTAGGGTCGCGCACCCTTTATGCCACTCGATAGCTTTCAGCAGCACGACGCAAGCTCGGTTCTGGCCCAGGCTTTCTGCGACAATCCAGGCATGGTTGCGGTATTCGACCCGCTGCCTCGCAAAGAGCGTCTCGCGCGTCTCGAGCGCACTATGCTCGGCTTCGTGCGCGCCGCAGATGCGTACGGCGAAGTGGTGTCGATCGCAGAACACGGAACAGCCCGCGCGGTCGCCCTCATGTTTCCGCCCCATGCCTATCCGCCCAAGCTCAGCTTCGAGCTGATGCTCGCTCCCTACGTGCTGCGCGCAGGGCTCGGTTCGACCCTTCGCTTTTTGCGTCTCGATGCGTACATGCAAAAGCACCATTATCGCTCGCCCCACTGGTACTTGTGGTTTCTCGGCGTGAGACCCGAATTCCAAGGGCAAGGCTTGGGCTCACGTCTGTTGCAGGGGTTGAGCGAACGTGCGCAGCTGGATAAAGCACCCTGCTATCTCGAGACCGACAAGCTGTCCTCGGTGCGACTCTACGAGCGTCATGGCTACAAGGTGCAGCGCGAGCAAGAGAATCCTCAGGGCCTCGCCTTTACCATGTGGCACATGCTGCGAATCTAGGAAGGTGCTCCACAAGAAGTAGCCCGCCTCAACGCCGATCCATCCCGACCGCCAGCGTTGAAAAACCTCAAGACACAGGCAAGTGTCCTTGCGGTTTTTCGCCTTGTCGGATCGGGCGTCTCGACGCCGATCCAGGCTACTTCTTGTGGAGCACCTTCTAAGCGACGTACAGACTTGGGAGCGCAGAGGGCGGCTATCTGCGGTGCGTTACGGTCTGGGTGGGACTAGTTCCCAGTGGAAAAATGGGCTCCCGCGCTGAGGTATCTGCTCCGATATTCTCGCTCGCGTGAGTACGAGAGGCTTCCCCTTGCGGCGCGAGCCCTCTATCGTTTTAGCCATGTGGCTTTGCTTTGCCTAAAGCGAAGCTGCAGATGAGCTGAGCTATGTGGGCGCGTAGGGGTGCGTTCGCACTGTGCTCTGTGCTGTCCAAATTAGGGGGAACACATCATGCACTTTGGTCGAGAAGTACGAGTGATGCGCTTTGTTTGCTTGGGTTTAATCCTGCTGGGGTCATCGGCCTCGGGCTGTGGATCGGAATCGTCCGGTAAGACAATCAACGACGTGCCCAGTCATCCTGAGTGTGATGACAACATCGAGCTGCGTTCAGCCGAGGATGTGAACGAGGAGTTCGAAGGGCAAAAGCCTCCCTACGAAGCAGGCAGCGAGGCCGTGGAGTGCGACGTGAAAAGCAGCATTCGGTTTGTGCGCGTATACACCGACGGCACCACGTCGCCGAAGGGCAAGTGGATGATGCGCGGAGCGGATATGAAGAGTCTGTCGCCTGAGGAGATCCAGTTGCGTTGGGCCTTGCCTTACACGCCTACGCATATCGTGGACGTCACTCCGCCCGGCGGCACCCGGATTCGCCTCGGCATCGCTGGACCGCAACAATGGGAGGAGGACGGCGAAAAGCAACCCGGTGGCGGCACGCAGATCGAACTCCTCGATCTCATTCCAGGCGACAGCTTCTCCGACGGCAAGCCACTCCAAGAGGAGATGGCAGAAGCTGCGGAGTGAGGGCGGGCCCGTCAACGCGCCTGTGTCGGCGTTGGAGGACCACGTCTGAAGGGGTGATGCGTTGGCTGCGGTCACAACGGCTTTTTCGCTGTATGCTGAAACGGCGAATTTTTTGAGCGCCGCCTCATAAAATCGTCGCGACCTCGCCCACAGTAAGTAAGGCACCGACAACGGTCCCGGGCGAAGCAGCTTACCCCCAAGCGCCCGCGAGGTATTGCGGTATGCAACCATGGCAATCATTGGCGTGGACTCCGTCCACCGTGGCCGAGGCGGATGCGCTTTCTCTGCCGGGCCCCTCTGCGGTGGATGCGCATGCCCCGGCTGTGTCCGCTCCGCGGTCCGCAAGGTTTTCCCGCGCTGCAATCCGTGCGTTGAGGCATGCACGATTGGCCTACGTAGCTATCGCGCTCGCGTTGTGCCTGACGGCGCCGGCGTTGTACCTCGATCTTACAGCAGACGACCACTTCCACGCGCTCGCCGCACGCGGCGAAACCAGCATTCAGGGGGTTGCGCGAGCGCCCTGGGATATCTTTGCGTTCGCGAAGAATCCGAGCAGCAACGTGCAGCTTATCGAGGAAGGCGTCTTTCCTTGGTGGACGGACACAGGCGTCGTGATTTCGTTTCTGCGTCCGTTGTCGTCGCTTACCCACTACCTGGATCACGCGCTTTGGGCAGACCATCCGGTGCTCATGCACGCCCACAGTCTTCTATGGTTTGCGGCTTTGTTGGGCGTAGTGGGCCTCCTATATCGGACACTCTCCATCACACCCGTTGCGTGCGGGCTCGCACTGTTGCTCTATGCCATCGATGATGCGCGGGCCATGCCGGTCGGTTGGGTGAGCAATCGCAACGCCTTGGTGGCCTTGGTGCCCGCGCTGCTTGGTCTGTACTTTCATCACCGTTGGCGCAGCGAAAACAGCCAGCGCTTCGCGTGGTTCTCGCTAGCGTTCTTCGCGCTTGGCTTCAGCGGTGGCGAGGTCGCGCTGCAGGTCGGCGGCTACCTGTTCGCTTATGCTCTGTGCTTGGAGTCGGGCTCACTCAAGCAGCGTGCCCTGAGCCTTGTGCCGTTCGCATTGCTCGTTGTCGTGTGGCGTGCGCTCTACTCTGCACTGGGATACGGCGCGATAGGCTCCGATTTCTATATCGATCCGGGACGCAGTCCGCTCACCTTCCTGGGCCAGCTTGGGCTGAGACTGCCGGTGTTGCTTGCGGCGCAGCTCGGTGGCCCGTTCGCCGACCTTTGGGATGCCTATCCCGTTTTTGCTCCGCTGTTGCGCGTCGTGGTGCCGCTCTTGGGCGTCTGCATGGTGGCGCTCGCCTACTGGCTTGTGAGGCCCTTGCTGCAAGACAGGCGCATCCGCTTTTGGGCGACGGGCGCCATCGTCTCCACGCTACCAGTGTGTGGCGCGAGTCCGTCCGATCGTCTGCTCACCGCAACCGGCATCGGCGCGATGGCGGTCGTCGGTCACGTGCTTGCCCGCTATCTCGAAGAGCCGGGCCATGAGACGCGGCGCTTTGCGCGCTTTTGCGCAGGCACACTCGCGGTCTTTCACGTCGTCTTGGCTCCCCTGATGCTACCCATCCGCACGCATGGCGTGAACGCCATGGAAAACCTCATCGTGCGGTCCGCTCAAAGCATTCCGGAAGACGCTTCGATCCGCGACAAGACCGTAGTCATCTTGAATCCACCCGCAGAGCCGTTTGCAGGCTATCTGCCGCTGTACCGCGAGGTCAACCGGCTCAATCGCCCGCAGCACCTGCGTTGGCTCACCACCGGTATCAGCGCCTTCGACATCAAGCGCGCAGATGCACGCACCATCGAAGTTCGACCCGAGGGTGGATTTTTGGCGAACGACGTCCAGTACATGTTCCGCAGTCGCGCGCGTCCCATGGCACTCGGCGCCCGCGTGGAGCTGGACGACATGACGATCGAGGTCACCGAGCTGACCCGCGATGGTCGACCGGCGGCCATCACCGCTAGGTTTGCGCAGCCGCTCGAGAGCGAGCAATTCGTGTTTTTGCAATGGGGCAGCTACGACTACGTGCCCTTTGCTATCCCCCAGATCGGCCAAGTGGTGCATGTGCCTGAGGTCGACCTCACGGGAGCCCTACTCTTTGGACCCAAGGCCTCGAGCTAAGAAGGTGTTTCACAGGTCGACGTCGATCCAGGCCACTTTCTGTGGAACACCTTCTAAGTGCCGTCGCGCCGAGCCTGCGCGCAGTCCGGCGGGTCCGCTCTGGCCAGGTACCCGACATGGCCCTCCACTGCGCACAGCGTAGGGTCAAAAGTGTGCGTTTTGGTCAGTGACCCCATGCCTCGAATGCTCTATCCATGGAGGGTCGGTGTTTAATTGCGCCGACCTCAGAGGGAGATCGAATCACGCATGAGTGAGAACGCTGCGAGCCTGCGCCGATTGTTAGATCAGATCTTTGCCGACGCGGTGGTGGATCCCAAGGAGCGAGAAACGCTCGCCACTGCGCGCGCGCAACTGCCAACCAACGAAGTGATGGACGTGTTCGTAGAGTTTCTCTCGGACAAGTGGGGCGAAGCCTACGCCGACGGTCGCATCACGCCCTTCGAGCGTTCGCTTCTGCTGCGCATCGTCGGTGAGTTGAACTTGGTCGCGACGGACCTGCCGCTGCAGGCACGCATGGCGCTCGGCGAAGCGCTCTGAGTTCTAGGGGGGGCGCTGCGCTCAGCGGCGTTCGATACACACAGCAGGCATGACGCGCCGTGCGCGCTTTGGGCGCATAGGTCCCGGTGCGTCCAATCGAATGCGAGCCGCGCATAGGTGCACTTCGCTGCGCCCCCGCGGCATGCGCTCTGAACGCGCCGGGCCGTTCTCGCAGCGCCTCCGACGCTTTTGCGCGGTCAAGGCGGCGAACTGCCGGTCGTTTGACTTAGATGCGTAGTGTATCTATGCTTAGATGCAATTTGCATAGAACGAGGTGGGCGGTTTGGCCAAGGTAGGAACTAAGTCGCGTGCGCGAAACCGAGCCGCAAGGTCGGTTGGGGCAGAGGAGCACGCCTTCGTGGCGAGCTACGATGTGAGCCATTACGAGCGCCCCTCGGTTGCCGTCGATGTCTCGCTCATCGCCGTTCGCGACGGCAAGCTGGTTGCTTGGCTGGTGCGTAGGGCTGCGCATCCGCATCGCGGGCGCTGGGCGCTTCCCGGCGGATTTGTGCGTCCCGCCGAGTCGCTGCACGAAACTGCGCTGCGTGTGCTCAGTGAGAAGAGCGGCGTGAGAAACGTCTTCATCGATCAAATGTTCACGTTCGATGCACTCGATCGCGATCCGCGAACCCGGGTGATAAGCGTGGCCTACTATGCGCTAATCGACTACGCGAAACTCGAGGCGCTGCGGGCTGGGCGTTGCGACGACGTGGCGATAGCGGAACTCCATGTCCCATGGTTCGATGAAGCGGGGGGCGCCGTAGGGGCCGCGCTAGAGGGGTGTTCCATACGCCTTGCCTTCGACCATGCGGAGCAGCTCGGAATGGCTGTGAAGCGTTTGCGAGAGAAGCTTGCCCACGCGCCGATTGGCTTTCAGCTCTTGTCGGCGCAGTTCACGCTGCGTGAGCTGCAGCACGTTCATGAAGCGGTGCTGGATCGTCCGCTCAATAAGGACTCGTTCCGCAGAAAGATGCTCGCTTCGGGGCAGCTCAAGGCCACAGGGAACTATCAGGCCGCGGTCGGGCACCGACCCGCGGAGCTGTACCGCTTCTCACGTAGGTCCGCGACCTGAGGAGAATGTATGTCGTCCAGCGCTTCCCGGATCGAAGCCGTCGTAAAAACGCAGGCAGGTGTGGTGTTGCTGCGTGTGGCGCGCCCTGTACTTTTCTCGCCCCTGGCGATGCGGGTGCGGGTGCTCTGCGCAGGGCTGTGTCGTACGGATCTGCACGTGGCGCTCGGCCGAACGCCGTGTGCTGTACCACGCATCCTCGGCCATGAGCTTTCCGGCGAGGTCGTGGAGATGGGCGCGCAAATCACAGATTTCGAGCTAGGCGACCGTGTGGCGATTTCTCCGTTGCTCGCTTGCGACGCCTGCGCGGCGTGCCTGAGAGGCGCACCGTGTGATGCCCCGCGCATGCTCGGAGTCGATCGAGATGGAGGCTTTGCCGAAGAGATTGTTGTGCCGAGCTCAGCTGTGTATCGCGTGCCCAGCGCGCTGTCGCTAGAGCGTGCTGCTTATGTGGAGCCCGTGGCCGCAACGCTTGCGGTGACGCAGGCGCCTATCTCGCGTGAAGGGCGCGGGCTCGTGGTGGGGGCAGGACGGATAGCTGAGCTCACGCGGCGCGTGCTTGAAGCATGCGGCTTCGAGAGCGTAAACGTGAGTGCAGCGTCTCCAAGTCTTGAAGCCACGGAGTACGATTGGGCAATCGATACGCAGGGCAGCTCCGAGAGCCTTGCGCACAGCATGTGCGCCTTGCGTCGCGGCGGCTTGCTGGTGCTCAAGAGTCGCCCTGAAAAGCCCGCAATGTTCGAGGTCGCACGAGCGGTGGAGCGGGAGCTCCGACTGCAAGCTGTGCGCTACGCGCCCTTTCGCGAGGCTATCGCGCTGCTTGCATCGGAGAATTTCGTGGTGGAGGACCTGTTCGGTGCGACCTACGCGTTGTCCGAATTCGAGCGCGCTTTTGCCGCTGCCGAAGCGTCTGAAGCCAAGAAGATCTTCTTCGCCCCAAACGGGGAGCGTGCCTGATGTGTGGTCTGGTCGCGCTGCGCTCGAAGCGAAGTAGGGACGCCTCCGACATCGCGCGTGCGCTCGAGGCTTTGCGTCATCGCGGGCCGGACGGCACAGGCATCTATCGCTCGCAGGATGGCGAAGTGTGGCTCGGGCATACCCGGCTTGCGGTGATTGCAAAAGGCGCAGGCGCTCAGCCCGTGCGCAGCGAGGACGGGAGCGTTGTCGTCATCGTCAACGGCGAGCTCTACGGCTTCAGGCAACTCCGACGGGACCTCGAGGCGCGCGGCCATCGCTTCGCTACCGAGAGCGACAGCGAAGTGCTGGTGCATCTGTACGAGGAGCATGGCCTTGCTTGCGTAGAGAAGCTGCGCGGCGAGTTCGCCTTTGTGCTGTGGGATGCGGTCAAAAGACGGCTTGTGGCGGGGCGTGATCGCTTTGGCGTAAAGCCGCTCGTCTACGCAGAACAGGATGGCGCGCTCTTGCTCGCGTCCGAGGCCAAGGCGCTGTTCGCGCTCGGCGTTTGCGCGGCCTGGGACCAAACGTCTTTAGAACACGCGCTGACGCACCAGTATCTACCTGCGGATCGCTCGCTTTTTTATGGAGTCAAGCAGCTTGGGCCGGGCTACCTGCTCATCGCAGACGAGGGCAAATCCTTGCGGCTCGAGCGCTATTGGGACCTCGACCTTCCGCTAAAAGAGACTCCGATCGCCGAGGGAGAGGCGATACTCAGGCTTCGCTCCGCGCTGTCCGAGGCAGTCAGGCTCCGACTTGATGCCGAAGTGCCGCTCGCCTTTCATCTCAGTGGAGGCATCGACTCCGCTTCCGTGTTGGCGCTCGCGGCGCAGCACACGACGCGTCCGCTCCACGCTTTCACCGTTGCGTTTTCAGATCCTGCATACGGAGAGGCCGCACAGGCGCAAGAAATTGCGGAGACGCTCGGTGCCACGCACCATATCGTTGAGGCGAGTCCTGGGCAGCTGATCGACGCGATGTCGGACGCGGTTTTTCACGGCGAGGGCTTGTGTATCAATGGCCAGCTGCCGGCAAAGCTGCTCCTGTCGCGTGCCATCGCGCAGCAAGGATTCAAGGTCACGCTTTCGGGAGAAGGTGCGGACGAGGCGCTGCTCGGCTACACGCACCTGGCACATGATCTCGTGGCTTCGTCCAACTCTGGCCTGTCCGATGTAGAGCGTGGGCGGCTTGCGCAGTGGGACCAAGCGCAGGCCGGTATCATGCTGCCGCAGGGGGACGTGCCGATTCTCTCCGAGCTGCGCGAGGCGTTGGGTTTTGAGCCTGCCTTCATGCGGGCCAAGGCCGCATTTGGTGCAGGTTTGCTCGCGCTGCTGCGTGATGGCCTTTCGGCGGAGGAGGTTCGTGCACGCGCCTTCACAAGACTCCTTGGCAGTCTCGCCATCGAAGACCAGCTGCGCGGACGTGCGCCGGTGCGGCAGTCTGTCTACTTGTGGACTCGGCTGTGCTTGGCGGGTTACATCCTGCGCACGCTGGGAGACGCAACGGAGATGGCGTTTTCTGTGGAGGGCCGCACGCCGTTTTTGGACCATGTGTTTTTCGAGTGCGCGCGTGAGCTGCCTATCGCCCTGAATATGCAGGGCGGCGTGCAAAAGCACATCTTGCGAGAAGCCGTCTCGGAGCTGCTTCCCAAGGCGGTTTGCGGCCGTCGCAAGCATCCGTTTTTGGCACCCCCACTTGGCCGGATGGGCTCACCCAAACCGCGCGCCTTCATTCTCGATATGCTGTCGGGAACGGCTCTCCGCAGTTTACCCTTGCTCGATGCAGGCAAGGTGCGGGCATTCGCCGAGCGCTCGCTTGCAGGTGAGCAACAGTCGGAGGTGGCGGACCCGATCTTGATGACGCTTGTCTCGGCTTGCTTGGTTCAAGAGCGGTTCTCGATGACGGAGGGACGACATGACTGAATCGGTGCATCCGTGGTGGGAGTCGCTCTACGACGACTGGCTAGCCGATGTGCTGCTGACACGCGGCGACGCCGCCGAAGTGACCGCAACGCTCGGCTTTCTCACAGAAGCGCTACGGCTCGAGGCAGGCCAACGCGTGTTTGATCAGTGCTGCGGCATCGGGAGTCTGAGTGTTCCGCTCGCGCAAGCAGGCTATCACGTGCAGGCGTGCGATCTTATGCCCGGCTACATCGAGCGCGCGCGGAGCTATGCCTTGCAGCAGCAGGTGCAGGTAGAGAGCTGCGTGGCGGATGCCTTTCATTTCGTAGCTGCGCCCTGCCAGGCGGCGTTCAATTGGTGGACGAGCTTTGGCTACGCACCGAGCGATACGGAGAACTTGCGTATGTTGCGTTGCGCATACGATTCCCTGTTGCCTGGTGGGCGCTTCGCGCTCGATTTCATGAATGTACCTGGCGTACTGCGGAGCTTTGTGCCGCGAGTGATCACGCAGCGACAGACGCCGCGCGGGAACGTCACGCTGGTCCGGGAGAGCGAGATAGATCTAAGAGCCATGGCGATGACGAAGCGCTGGACTTACCATCTTCCAGACGGCAGTGAGAAGAGCCATCCGAGCTGGGTGCGCATGTATCTACCCCATGAGCTCGAAGCGTTGCTCCGGCGAGCGGGCTTCGAAGACGTGGCGCTGTACGGGGATGTCGACCTTTCGGCGATTGCGCTCGATAGCCCACGTTGCATTGCGGTGGCGCGGAGGCCGGTATGAACATGGCGTCCGTGCGACCCGAAACAGGAACCGCGCTGCGCGAGGCGCTCTACACCGGCAGTATCTTCAAGCTTGCGCCAAACAATGCCTCGCTCGAGCTGCTGGAGGTCGTTTCTGAGCTTGTGCGAGCCGAGCTCGGCTCCGAGCCACGCGGCGCGGCAGCCAGGCTCGGGGAGGCCGCGCATTTCGCGTGTGTCGGTCGCATCCGAAAAGCGCTGTATCTCGAGCCAGTGTACCAACAGGCAGCACTCAGGCTGCTGGAGTCGATAGGTCAGGCAGCAGATCAAGTCGCGTTCGATGGGCTGCGCCTGCGCTGCATCCTCGATGCAGGTCACCAAAATCCGCGCGCCAAGGCCGTGTACTACGCGCATCGCGATACCTGGTACGCACACCCGCAGACGCTGATCACGGTCTGGGTCCCGCTCGATGACCTCGCACCAGAGGAGACGTTCGTTTTCTACCCTGAGTGTTTTGCTCGCGCGGTGCCCAATGACTCCCAGATCTTCGACTACGACGAGTGGGTCGAGCAGGGTTTAGGGCTCAAGATAGGCTGGCAGAGCCGAAATGCAGGCATTGAGGCTCGCTATCCGGGCGTGGTCGGTGAGGTCGATGGCGGAGAGGCGCTGGGGTTCGGCTGCGTGCGCGGAGAAATCTTACTCTTTAGCGGAGCCCATTTTCACCGCACATTGCCACAAAACCTCGGGCGCACGCGCTTTAGCCTAGATTTTCGTTTCGTTTATCTGTGCGATCACGAGAAGGGAATGGGAGCGCCCAATGTAGACAATCGCTCTCGGGGTTCGGCCCTGCGAGACTACGTGCGGGGCGTCGAGCGAAGGCAGGCTGATGGCTGAGGACTTCATCGCGCGCCTCTCAGAGGTCGTCGAGCGTTATCCGGACGCGCCGGCAATCTGTGAAAACGGAGTGGTGGTGTTGCATTACGCGCGGCTTTGGGAGCGTGTGGCACGCCTGGGCTCGCTGCTCATCGAGAGCGGCGTTGGCCCGGAGGATGTGGTCGCGCTCGGTCTGGCGAAGTCCGCTGAGTTCGTGGTGGCGCAGCTAGGCTGCTGGTACGCAGGCGCAGCCTTTTTGCCGCTCGACCCCGCATTGCCCGCCGTGCGCCGTGCTTCGTACTTGTTGCAGGCCGCACCGAAGCTGGTGGTGAACTTCGAGGGCGTGAGCGAAGCCGACCTGAAGATGCCTGCTGTCGCATCGACGCAAAAGCCCACTCGCATCTATCCGCCGAGTGCGTTCGAGCCGAGTCAGCTCGCCTACGTGATCTTCACGTCGGGCTCGAGCGGAAGACCCAAGGGTGTGCTGGTGACGCACCAGGGCCTGGTCTCGATGTTAGACGCGCAGATAGCAAGCTTTGAGCTTGCTCCGCACGATAGGAGCCTGTGGCTGCTCTCTACAGCGTTCGATGCTTCGATCTCGGATATAGGCACGGTGCTGCTGTCGGGCGCGTGTCTATGCATTGAAGATGCCGCGCGTACACGCACACCGAGTGCACTTTTGGAGACCGTAGAGCGCCTCAAGATTCACTATCTTGACCTGCCTCCAGCGCTGTTGCCCTATCTCGACGAGCGAGGTCTCTCGAGTCTGCGGACGATCGTGATAGGCGGCGAGGTCGCCGATGCCAAGGCGGTGCGCCGGTTTGCGCGCAAGCTGCGCGTGATCAACGTGTACGGTCCCACCGAGGCGACGGTGTGCACAAGTCTCGGGCTCTGCCACGAAAGGCATGCAAAACCGCTCTTGGGCAAGGAGCTGCCCTTTGTGCGTTACGCCGTGCGCGACGCGCGCGGTTCTCCGTGCGCTGTGCATGTACCAGGTGAGCTGCATATCTCTGGGCCGTGCTTGGCGCGTGGCTATCTGGGCTCTCCTGAGCACACGGCTGCGCGCTTTGTGGAGCATCAGGGTGTGCGTGCGTTCAAGACGGGGGATAGGGTCGTGCGCCTTGCATCGGGGGAGCTCGAGTTTCTCGGGCGCATCGACCGGCAGCTCAAAGTGCGCGGGGCCCTGGTTTCTCCTGAGGAAATCGAAGGCGCTTTGCTCGGGTGCCACGGCATCATGCGCGCTGCGGTGTCCGCAACAGGAGCTGAGAGCACGCTCACCGCGTTCGTCGAATCTGACGCCGCGATCGACGTCGCGCAGAGTATCGAGCTGAAGCGACAGCTGGCGCAGACCTTACCTAACTACATGGTGCCGGACCGCATTCAGCATGTGGCGAACCTGCCGACGACGGACAGCGGTAAGGTCGACTTCGGGGCGCTAGAGCAGCTTGTGCACGCGCATCGTCCAGAGAGCCAGGCGTTGCTGTCTTACGCTTGCGTCTGGGAGCGTACAGTGGCTGGCTTGTTTACGCAGGTCCTCGGCGCAACGCCCGATCTGCAGACGCGATTCGACCAGGCGGGAGGCAACTCACTCAAGCTGATTGAGTTGATCGCACGGGCCTCGCAGCAGGGCATCGAGCTAAGCCCCGAGATGTTGCGAGAACATGCGACCATCCGGCAGCTCGCCGCGCACCTAGCGCGTGATTTGCGTAGACCAGAAGGCGAGTCCGCGGCTGCGCTGCGCCTCGAGGTAGAGCGAGAACTCAAAAAACTGCCTGACGAGGCTGCGCTGAACGAGAAAAGCGGCACCGTCGAGGATGCAGTTTTCGTCACGGGAGCCACAGGTTTTTTGGGCGCGCAGATCGTGAACCGGCTGCTTGCGAGCACGTGCAGTCGAGTGATTTGCTTGGTTCGTGCGGCCGACACGGTTCAGGCCCGGGCCCGCGTGGAAGCCGCGCTGCGGCACTACGGGGCGTATGGGACGCCGGTAGAGCGCGATGCCCTCGAGCGCCTGGAGTGCGTGCCGGGGGACTTGGAGCAGCCATTGTTGGGCCTTTCCGAGA
Source organism: uncultured Polyangiales bacterium (assembly GCA_964515685.1). Lineage (GTDB taxonomy): Bacteria > Myxococcota_A > Polyangia > Polyangiales > DASUME01 > DASUME01. The sequence continues at coordinate 25,666 of CAZEWA010000055.1, forward strand.
CGCTTTTTGCGGATCTCAGCCGCCGCGTGACGCGCGTTTTTCACTGTGCCGCGCGTGTGAGCTTTGCCGCGAGCCGCGAGGCGCACTATCGGAGCAACGTGTGCGGAACGCGGGAAGTGTTGCGATTCGTTCGCTGCGGCCTACCCAAGGCGCTGCATTATGCGTCGACGCTCTCGGTCTTTGTCGCGGCGGACGCGGGCACAGGGACATTTTTTGAAGCCGACGCGTTGGCCTCTACCCAGACGCTGTTTGGTGCGTACGCCCAGACCAAATGGGCGGCAGAACATCTTGTTCGACATGGAGCCTCTGCGCGCGCTCCTACCTACATCTACCGTCTCGGCTTGCTCACCGGAGACAGCCAAACGGGCCGAGGGGCCAAGCGAGACTGGCTTGGGCGAACGGTGCTCGGCCTGGCCCGATTGGGGAGCTTGCCTGAGCCGCGTGACCCTGAGCTTGCGTTCGACGCCACGCCTGTAGACTACGCCGCGAGTGCCATGGTCGCGATTGCCCGCCACGGGCAGGAGACGAAGGAGCGTGTGCAGACTGTGCATCTCAACGGTTCCCGTCCGGTGAAGTTCGACCAACTCGTCGAGAGCATGCGCGCGCTCGGGATCCCGGTGCGCGGCTTGACGCGTGAGGCTTGGAAGCAAGCGATCCAAGCGCAGCTCGATGGGGAGCTAGTTCCGGATCTCGCGAGCGCGCTGCTTGCACTGGATCGGGCCTGCATCGGAGATACGCGGTACAGGGATTTCGACCTCTTCCAGGCCACGCGCTGCCGCTTTGACGACCAGCATGCGCGAAGGTTGTTGCGCGATAGTGGCGTTGTCTGTCCCGAGGCTACGCCTGGCCTTCTCGAGCGTTACGTACGCGCTATCCTCAGCGAGGAAGGAAGCTCGAATGCGGATTGAGCCAGCCGCTCGGCCAACGCGGGGCATGGTGCTCGGCAAGTTCATGCCGCCCCACGCGGGGCACCAATACTTGGTGGACTTCGCGCGTCACTATGCGGACGAACTTACGGTGGTCGTGGAGCACGTGCGCGACGAGCCCATACCGAGCACGCTGCGTTTTTCGTGGATGAAAGAGCTCTTTCCCACCTGCAATGTTGTGCACCTGCTCGACGAGAATCCTCAGCAACCGGAAGAGCATCCCGATTTCTGGGAGATTTGGCGGAGCAGTCTGCAGAAGATCCTGCCGTACGCGCCCGACTATGTGTTCGCATCCGAGAGCTACGGGCCCAAGCTTGCGAGCGTGCTTGGAGCGGCCTTTGTTCCAGTCGATCCGGCGCGCAGTATTGTGCCGATCAGCGGAACCAAGCTGCGATCTTTTCCGCTCACCCATTTTCAGTACTTGCCAGAATGCGTGCGCCCCTATTTCGTGAAGCGGGTGTGCGTGTTTGGGCCTGAATCCACTGGAAAAAGCACGCTTTCTGAAAAACTAGCCGCGCACTTCAAGACTGTCTCGGTGCCGGAGTACGCGCGCACGCTTATCGAATTGCAGCAGGGGGTGGTGCGGCCTGAGGACATGCCGAGCATCGCACGTGGTCAGCGTGCTTCTGAAGAGGTCCTCGCGCGCAAGGCCCAGCGTGTCCTGTTTTGCGACACGGATGCGCTTGCCACCTCCATTTGGAGCGACGTATTGTTCGGACACTGCGACCCTATCGTTACGATGTACGCGGAGCAAGTGCACTACGACCTTACACTTTTGCTCGATGTCGACGTGCCCTGGGTGTCCGATGTCGTGCGCTTTCTGCCAGAGGAACGGCGCTCATTCTTCGAACGCTGCGAGCAGGCGCTCGCACGCATGAATCGGCCCTATGTGGTCGTGCGTGGGTCCTGGGAGCAACGCTGGGAGTGCGCGCGCAGGGCGGTGGAGGCGCTGCTTCATGAGCAGGAGGGGCTGTAAGGCATTGGGGAGGGCGGTTTCTTCGCTCAGGCCCGGTACGGTAGGCGCTTCGCAGGCTCTCAGAGCTACCTTTTTTGTTTGGCCACCGAAAGGCGGATGGGGCCCTTCGGCGCGCGACGTGCT
>CAZEWA010000056.1:0-14858 GCA_964515685.1 uncultured Polyangiales bacterium
AAGCCATAGTTGCCCGGGTAGCGCATCGCCGTGTACAGGAAGCGATCCACCACCAGCGTCCCGGCAGCCTTGTCCATCTCGTATTTGACGGGCTCACCGCCAACGGGGACTTCGACCACTACGTTGACTTCTTCCGGGGGGTTTCGACCGATCGAGATCGCATCGAGGCGCAAAACACGTCTCCTTTTAGTTGTTACGTGAGGGTCGTAACTGCCCAAACGTATGAACGCAAGCTCTCGTGCGGCGACGTGCGGCTTGCACGGCGCGCGCAGTGACGGAAGGTGTGAGAGTAGCCGGAAACGTGGACATAGGCGAGACCTGCAGCTCACATCGCGCGAGCGAGCGAGACTTGCACAGGGATCGTGGCCGACTTGAAAAGCGGAGGCGACGATGGACAACATGCTGGATATCTCACGCGAGGCCTTTCCTCGCCCTGCGGTTTCACGACTCAGCTCCGTGCTGCACGAAACCGAGGCTGCCACGCAGCGCGGCATCGACAGGGCATTTCCTGTATCACTCACGGGTCTCGCGGAGCATGCCAAGCGGCAACACAACGCGGAAGACATGCTCGGTCACTTTCAAAAGGGTGACTATCCACATCTAGCGCCCATGGAAGTGACGCCGCTGGTAACCGATCCCTTACGTACGGCGCAATTCGCCGCATCGGGGGAAGGCTTCCTCTCCCATATTTTCGGTGAAAAGCTCGATGAAGTGGTCGATCTGGTCGCGCGCCAGGCGGGCGTCAGCCGCACCTCGGCGCACGTGATTCTAGGATTGTCGGCGCCGCTCTTGCTCGACGCGGTGGGCAAGGAAACCGTACTGCGTAAGTTCGACGCGGGAGAACTCACGCAGTTTCTCGACGTGCAGGAAGAAAACGCGCGCGGCGTGCTGCCTGTGGTCGTGGAGCGCGCGAGCCAAGCCGTGGCGACCTCGGGCATCGACACCGTAGCCCAGCCCATTTCGCCTCCGCTGAAAACGCTGCATGGCTACGCGCCGCCGCATCTCACTCCTGCCAACGAAGTCAGCCCCACGAGCGAGACTCGACGGCATGGCAGCTCGCTTACAGGTGCTCCCGAGGCGCCTTCGAACATGCTGCGTACCGCCATCTACCTGATAGCCATGCTAGGCGCCCTGGCCTTCCTTGGCTGGCTGGCCTTTCGCTCCCTGCCCCAACCGGAACCGGTACCAGCGCGGCCCTCTAATCTAGGCAAAACCGAGCAGCCCGTCGCGCCCAAGACGCCAGAGTCCATGCCGGGTGGCGTTCCCGCGATCGGCGCCGAAAACCGCGCACTGAACAACACGCCGGGTACCGAAGCATCATCTTCGAGTGCGCCGCTCACGCCGAATGCTGCGGTCGAAGGGACACGCGAACCGGCAGAGACCGGCGGCGAAAAGGCGCCTGAAACCGCGCTCGCGCCTAGCCGTGAGGCAGCGTCTGAAACCGCACCCGCGCTCGCACCGCGCCGTGAGGCACCGACTGAGCCCGAAAGACTTTCTGGCCAGGAAGCCGTCGACGCCATCGGTCCCGTCGTGCGTGCCGACGAAGGCCAAGCCCCAGCGAGTGAACTGCCCGCCGTTCCTCCGAGCACCAGCGAGTCACAACTCGCGTTCGGCGCGATTCCGCAGACCCCGTCTGCGGCGATCGACGAAGGCGATGCGCCCCGGGGGATAGCGGAATCTATTCCCACGCAAACCCCGCCGGCTGCGCCAGAGCAGGCGATGGCGAACTACCTCGAACGGGGTGCCCGTCCGCCGCAGCGCTTTGTGGTGACGGAACGCGAATTTACTCGAAACTCCGCCACGCTATCGGGAAACACGGCACAGCTCCAAGATGCAGCGCAGATACTGCGGGCACATCCGAGTTCCGTGGTGCTCGTCGAGGCCTTTGCTGACGACGCAGATACGCAGCGCCCTGAACTCTCGAGAGCACGTGCTGAAGCCGTCGGACGCTTCCTGCTCGCAAATGGGGCAACCGAAGCTCAAGTACGTCTCGCAGAGCACGCTCCGGCCGAAGCCCCGAACGACGGCCAGGTCAACTTGGTCTTGCTCACGCGTTGAGTGCGTGTTGGATGCCAAAGCTACTGAATGTCAGCGCTCGGGGGCTCGAGTAGAGTCTCCGCGCGCACTGCCTGCTTGAGCAGCAGGCTCCGTAAATTCGCAAGTTCCCGCGCCTCTCCAGCTGCGGCGCGTGGTTCGACCGAACGCTCGAGCATTTCGGCAAACTCCACGCCCAGCGTGGCGACGCCAAAAAGGTAACGGCGGTCGAAGTGCGTTTCGCCGCGGCGTAGATCCGCCAACACATCCTGCCCGCGCAGCGCTGCAAGCTCGAAATACGTAGATTCAGCGCGCGAACTTGTGCAGTTAAGGACCATCCCCTCATGCAGCGACTTGAGCTCCCCCAGGCTGTCGCGTGCAAAGGTGGCCACCGCACTTTCCGTGGCGCGTACACTGCCGAGGTGTGCGAGCCGTTCTGCCACAGCGTGCATCTCGAACAGAAGCGCCGCGATCTCAGGCGGACGGGACACCTCGCGCCGCAACATGCTGTAAAGTCGAGCGTCGCTCCCCTGGGCCTGCCCAAGCTCGATCAAGAGCGCTTCAGTTTGTGGTTCACCGCACGCGATCGCGGCAAACGCAACTACGCCCCAAACCACTCTCCGCGCAACAAAGAGAACGTTCCGCCTCATCGGCAAGCACAAACTGCAAGCGCCGAGCCACCAATCCTTCGGGAGACCGCACGTTTTCGCCTACAAAATGCAGATTTTTCGTGGGTTCTCGAGGAAGATTTAGGCGCGTACAGGCTCTGGGGCAGCGCCCCTAGCCGCGCGCCCTGAGGGGGTAAACAGCGTCCAGGGCCTGCGCCTGACTCGCTGGGTCATGAAAAGAACGTTCTGTGGCAACCATGAATCCCCAAGCCAGTCTCGAAATCGGGCTATCCTGCCGGCCTTCCTAGAGGAGACGAAAAGACGTGACCAAGGATCCCATCGAGTTCGTAAGCACCGACGTACCTAACCTATTCAACGCCGGTGCCGCGGAAATGAAAGCCGCGGCAGAGCAGGGGGATGCGGATGCCAAGCGACGCGTGGCGGAGCTTTCCGCGACCACACGCGCGGTTCGCGTTGCACTCGAAGGGAAAGGCGGCGGGGATGTCTACCTGCTCATCAAGGACGGCGAAATGCGCGCCTCCAAGGCTGCCCCGAGCGAACCTGTGACACTGACCATCGCAGCGCCCGCAGAGGCGCTTGAAATCGGCCTCGACGACCTCGAAGCGGACATCGAGAAGGGCTTTGCCAAAGCACCCAAGCGCCTAGCCCGCCTCTCGGCCGCGCGGGTAAACGGCTTTCTCGATAAGCTCGGCGCCGAAAAGCTACGCTTTCATTACGTGCTGACCGACACCCCGGACTTCGACGAAGTCCGCGTGAAAATCGGCTTGGGCAGCTCCGAGCTGGCAGAAAAGCCCCTCTTCACGGTGGCCCTCGATTACGACACCTTGGAAGAGCTGCGCGAAAAGAAGCTCAAGCCACAGGCCTTGATGGGCCGCCTCCAGATCACAGGCGACGCCGCGCGCGCCATGCAGCTCGGCATGGAGCTGATGCAGCGCTGACCGAACGCGGCAACGGCGAGCGCTCTTCTCTGCTAAATCCTGCGTTCTCTGCTAAATAGCGTGCCCGATGCCATCTTCGCGCACGCCCCAGAAACGTTCTGCTCCTCGCCGCAAGTTGCCCGTAGTGTCCCCGCCGCGCTCGCAGGTGGGTTGCCTCACCTGTGCCCTATGCTGCTCCTACATCGCGGTCGAGATCGACGGGCCGGGCAGCGTAAAGAGCGCGACCGAGATTCTGTGGCACCTCTACCACCACAACGTCAGCGTCTACCGCGATAACGATGACGACTGGGTGGTGCAGTTTGAGACGCGCTGTCGTCACCTGCAGGACGACAACAAGTGCGGCATCTACGAGACGCGTCCGCACATTTGCCGCGACTACGCAGCGTCCACCTGCGAGGTGAACTCGGAGGACCAGGGGCGCACCTTCTATTCGCCCGACGAATTCCTCCTGTACCTGCAAGGTCGCAACGCTCGCATCTACAACGCCGTAGCCAAGAGTTACATGCCGGGCGCTCAACACCTGGCGCCGCTTGCCCAGACCACGAAGCAAGCAGCGGCATCGTTTCAGGCGCGCTTTCGTGCTCTACGTGGCTGAAACGCAGGCTTATTGCCCGCACTTGGGCGCAAGCGAGCAAACGTCATGCAGTAGGCGTAGCGGCATGTTTCTCGCACCGGCAAAGGGTCAAGCAACTCCATATCGCGAGGAGACCCCCGCATGCCAAATACGTTCCAGATCGACATCGAGAAGATCAAGCGACGCGCGCGCGAGCACATGTCTGAGGGCGCCGTAACCGAGTCTTACGGTGCAGACCGTGAAGCCGTGCTCAAAGTTCTGAACGAAGTGCTGGCCACAGAAATTGTGTGCACGCTGCGCTATCGCAACAATTTTCTCGTCGCGCAGGGCATCCACGCGGAGTCCGTGGCTGCAGAGTTCAAGCAGCACGCGCTCGAAGAGCAAGATCACGCGGACCGCGTCGCCGCCCGCATCGTGCAACTCGGAGGCGAGCCCAACATGGACCCATCGAGTCTCACCTCACGCTCGCATGCCGAATACAAAACCTCGAGCAGCCTGATCGACATGCTGCAAGAAAACTTGGTGGCCGAGCGTATCGCTATCTCGACCTACTCCGAAATCGTGCGCTGGCTAGGAGACGGAGATGCCACCACACGAAGACTGATGGAATATTTGTTGGAGCGAGAAGAGGAGCACGCCGATGACCTCGCAAGTCTGCTCGTAAGTCACTCCGACTAAGAAGTCGTTCCACCTAGAATGCCGAGCGTGCAAGTTGCGTGTCGGCCAGCTTGAATGCGTCTTTGTAGGCTTGCTCGGCCTCCTTGGCGGGCTTGGTCTTCTTCTGCTTTGCCAGCGCTCGACTGAGTCCGTACAAAGCCCAGCCGTTGTGTGGGTGGGCCTCGAGATCTTTGCGGAAGACCGCCTCCGCATCCTCGGCCTTACCAGCATCGAGCAGGGCCGCACCGTAATAGTGGCGTACAGGATAAAACCAGTCGTCTGGCTCGCTGTAGGGGAGAGCATCCTCTAGCGCCACGGCTTCTTGCCAAAGAGCGAGCGCTCCCGGATTTCGCGCCACTTCGGCTGCGCGCGCATCGACGATTTTCGCCGCAAGCCCTAAGCGCTGCGTGAGCGCCGCCACGTCCTCGGGTGCAGCGCTGCCCACGATGCGCAGCTTGCGTATGACCGCCGAATGCTCGATTGCCCGCTCCCAATCGCCCTTCGCGGCGCACGCCATGCCCCGCGCGTGATGCCACATGCCGAGCTGTACGGGGAGCTTCTCACTGGGCTTCGCCTGCTTCTCGATCTCGTCCCACATCCCAAAACGCACCCACACCAGCAGCGGTGCGGCGCGCAGGAAGTCACGGCCTGGCAAGTGCGACGACCGCTCTACAGATGCGTCAGAGGCCTCCTGCACGGCAGACAAGGCGGCTTCACTGGCTTCTTCGCGGCGGCCCAACATGGACGCAGCAAAGGCGAGGTAACCGTAACTGTGGCTGAGGTGCGCTCGGGAATCACCGTGCGGTCTGTGCCGTGCAAGATAGGCAAGATCGGTCTCGATTGCGTGCCGATTGGCCTCGGCTGCGTCCGCATAGCGCCCCACACGCTGGTAGATGCGCGAAGGCTTGTGCACGACGTGCCCGACCCCCGGCACGAGCCCAGGCAAACGCCCCGCAGACGCGAGTGCGCGTTCGGGCATGCGCGACGCTTCCACAGCGTGGATGTAGAGATGGTTTGCCCCTGCATGCGACGACGCGTACTTGAGAACACGCTCCAATATCTGCACGATTTGTTCGGTGCTCCCAGTCGGCTCTCCTTCCGGCGTATACAACCTGTAGGGTCGCAATTGCATCAGCGCTTCCGCGTAAAGCGTCTGCACATCGAAGTCGTCTGGAAATTGCTCTGCGACCTTTGCCATGGCCTGCGCGTAGGCCTGCTTGTGAGGCTCCATTCTGCCCTTGGGCCACGTGCTTCCGCCACAACGCTTGGCCAAGGCGGCGATGAGCGCCTGCTCGACGGGGCTCGCGGCTGAGCCTGCGATACTCTCGGCTGCTTTCAGCGCCTCCCACGCAAGCGCCGCACGCTCTTCCAGATAGGGGCGATTGTAGTTCGGGCCAAGTGCATAGGAGATGCCCCAAAAACAGAGTGCGCAGGTTGGATCGATCTCGGCGGCACGCGCAAAGGAACGCACCGCTTCGTCGTAGTTGAATGCGTACATGAGCGCCAAGCCTTGGTCGAACAGCTCCTGCGCTTCGCGCTCTCGATGGCTTACCGTCCGATGCACCTTACCGAGGTTGCCCAAGAGCTTGGCCTGATCGGCCAGCGATTCAATCGTCCATTCTGAGGGACGCTCATCGGCCGTATGCGCCGCATTTTCCGCTGGATTTCGCTTATGCCGCTCTGACAGCGCATGATTCGAACCTGTGCAGCCGCCCCATAGCGCGACCACGACGAGCAGCGAACTTCGCATGAACCCCCCGTGCGAGACCCATGTATTTATACGCCACTCGCCATGCCGCTGTCACAGCTCGCGTTAGTTTCGCGGTGCCATGCTGTTCTTGATCTCGAGTCGATTGCGCACTTGGCCATCGCCCACATAGCTCCTTGCAGTGCGCTCGATTTCCCAGCGCTCACGGTCAGTGAGAACCATTCCTTTGAGCGTGATGTTGCCTTTGCGAGTAATGATCTCGACGGTCTTCGCGGTGTAGGAAAGCGAGTCGTTCCCGCGCAGTGCTGCTCGCACACGCTGGGTAATTTTTCTGTCCGCATCCGTGGGTACAGAATCCTCAGCGTCATCCGCATCGGACTCTGGATCGGTTCCGCGCGCTTCCTCTCGCGGCACTGTGGCGCCCTGCGAAGGACGCACCGCACGTACAGTTCCGGGCGCCGTATCCGTCCCTGGAGGATTGCCATAACTAGGCGCTTGAGCGGCCGCCGAACTGGGCGGAGGCGTGGTCACGATCCCACCTGAGGTCGTAGTCATTCCACGCTTTTCGCTCGGCGCGGGCAGCTTCAGCTTTTCGCTGTCGGCCGCATCGTACTGCTTCCAGCCCCCTTCAGCCTGCGTCGTTGCCTGTTCACCTTGGGGCAAGACCCCCTGTGGCGCGGGAGCTGCTGCTTGCTGGGCTTCGCGAGCGGCCCTCTGCGTCGTCCCTTGCTCGGAACCGTGGTGCTTGCTGCACGCAGGCATCAACATGGCCAGCATGAGCGCGCCTAGCTGATAGCGTTTCATCGTCCCCTCCCCGTGTAAGCGTAACATCACGCCTCGGTGGCGAAGTAGCCGCGCCCAAGGCTCGCGAAATGACTTCGGCACTCAATCGACGGGTAAAGCAGGGACTATGCCACGCTAATTTGGCGTGGTGACTGGCCCCGTATCGTCGAGCGCATCACGAAAGTAGGGATTGTCGGGCAATGGTTCCGGGCTACGAGGGAGAGCACTGCTCTCATCCCGCGCGCGCTGCTGAATGTCTTCGAGCTTGCGAATGTAGTCAGAGATCACGATCCCAGTGCGCGCCGCCTCCTGGCGCTCGAACTCGCGATCCTCACGCCGCACCTGCTCTTCGGCCTCACGCAGCCTGCGGCGAGCCTGCCGCTCGGCCCGCTCCTCCTCGGTCAAGGCGCGGCGGGGTTCCTGCACGTCTGTCACCTGCTGTGACACCGCGGCTGCGTCTTCCCCCTGGAGCTCAGTCCCCAGCCTGAGACGCACCTGACCGGGCATGTTCAGGCGATAGCGTGGCTCAAGCAACTCGCCGCCGACCCCCGCGCCCTCAGCCGCAGCCGCTTCTTGCGCAAGCTGTGTAATCTCCTGTGATTCAGTGGCAGCGCCGGGGGCCTCACGGGTCTCTTCTGGCGCGAGCCGCGCATCATGCAACGCGCCTTCGGCGCCTTGCTCCGAGACAGCGAGAGGCTCTTCGAAAGGCTCACCCACGCTGTCTTCCACGTCAGGTGCGGAGGCTGCCTGTGCTTCCGCGTCGACTGCGGGAGTCGATACGCGCAGCGCTCGAGCCGCCGCGCTTGCGTCCGCTCGGTCATTGTCGGCTCGCGCCACTTCTACACCGCCGCCATGCTTTGCGGCGCCAGGAAAGCCCATCGTCCCCACGATCACCGCAAGGCCCACGCCGATCACGGAGAAGCGTTTCGACGAAGCACTCCGAACCTCTTCTGGCTGCGTAAAACCGCGCGGTGGCGGCATGAGCGAAAGCGTAGACGGCGCCCCATCGGGCACGCGCACACTCGTCGTAACAGACGAAGCCTCCTGAAGGTCGGCGTAGAAGTCCCGCACCGTGAGGTAACGATCGCCCGGACGCGCTGCCATCGCGCGCGTCACCACCGCCTCCAGCGCCGGCGGCACATCGGGTCGCAAAGACACAAGCCTTGCCGGCCCGTGACGTAAGACCGCAGAGACAATCTCCGCGGTGCTCTCTCCGTCGAAGGGAACGGCGCCTGAAAGCATCTCGAACATGACGACGCCCGTCGCGTAGACATCCGCACGCGCATCCGCCGATTCACCCGTGATCTGCTCCGGCGCCATATAGTGCGGCGTTCCAACCACGGTTCCCACGCGCGTCAGCTTGACGTCGTGCCCTTCCCTGCACACCGCCTTGCTCACGCCAAAATCCATCAGACGCACGTGACGCGAACCGTCCGACGTCGTCTTCACGATGATGTTGGCGGGCTTGATGTCGCGGTGTACGACGCCTGTGCGATGCACGGCCTCGAGCGCCTTGAGCAAATCGCGCGTGATCTCCAGCACCACTTCTGTGGGAAGTGGGCCTGCAGACAACATCTCCTCGAGCGTCACGCCCGACACCTTTTCCATCACGACATAGGGCGTTCCATCAGGGAGCGCGCCCACGTCGTAAATGCGCGGCACGTGGGAGTCGTCGATGCTCGCGCAGACCTCCGCCTCACGCTGCATGCGGAGTGCACCATCGCGGACGAACTCCTCTGGCACTTGAAGGACCTTGAGGGCGACGAGCGCCCCCAAGCGCGTGTGCAGCGCCTCGTACACGATGGCGGTGCCTCCATGGCCGAGGACTGAGCGGACCACGAGATGGTCTCCCACTCGGTCGCCCGCCTTGAGTCGATTACGCTCATTGTGTTGATCCGCGTCGCTCATCACTTCACCCGTGCGCAATAGTCCAAACCCTGGCTTTTTCCGCCTGGTCCTGTCCGAAGGGGTTTTGAGCTTCAGACTTACGGACTAACGCAAAGCATATGCCACAGATTTTGCACTCAGAAACGCAGATTTGGCCCGTATTTTTGTGGACATTCTTTGTCTCATCGGGACGCGCTGTACTCTTATGCGGCAAAATGCCTCGCACAGCTTGTGGCGTTTCGTGCGTATGTGTCGAGCCCTGTGCAACGCGGACAAAGTGGGAACGCGTGCTCTCGCGAGACTCGAACATTTCCAAACCTCGCGCCTGACACAGCGTGAGCCCCTGTGCAGTCACAGCGCGCTCCTGTGACGTGCTGTTGCAGTTGCGCGCTGCGGAACTTTTGCTTCGCGACGCGGCGCTGTTTCGGCGTCAAACTCAAGCACGCACGACGCTCACAAACGTGCGACGCCCTAGCCACAGGAAGCTTCTTGCCACAACGCCCCAAGTCGCAACAGCGAGCGCAAGCCGAACCGAAAGCGTTCCCGCGTTGGATAGAGCACTTGGTTCGGCTCTTGGACGACCGCTTCACCATCCCCGGCACCGAGCTCAGGTTCGGCCTCGACGCCCTGCTAGGCCTGATTCCTGGTGTCGGCGACGCCACCTCCGCGGCCGGCTCCGCTAGCGTCTTTTGGCTCGCCGTGCAGCGCAGCGTGCCACGGATCGTGATCGCACGTATGGCCCTGAACGTCGTAATCGATGCCCTGGTCGGCTCCATACCCATCCTCGGCGACGCGTTCGACTTCGTCTGGAAGGCCAACCGCAAAAACCTTTCCCTCGTGCAGCGCTACCAGGACCCCGGCGTACAGCGGCGCGCGCGCCCCAGCGACTACCTGATTCTGGGCCTGGTGGGCCTGTTGCTGCTCGGCGCGCTCCTTTTGCCCTTCATCGTCGCAGGGACGCTCCTGGGTTACCTCTGGTCGCATTCGGCCAGCCCGAACGGCTAGCGGACCCCCTGTACGCTCTCCTGGCGACCCCGAGCCGGCCTCGACTCGCGCCAAGCTGCTCACACCGCCCGCACGACCCGCGCGCGCCCCCCAAATTCGCGCGCATTCTGCTGGCCGTTCGCGGTTTCTCGCCTTACACCACGGCGCCCACGCGATTCCCCGTGGCTAGAGGTTGATGTGAGCGAACAGGACGAGCAGGTACCGGGCTGGACTATCGCGAAAAGCGCGGAGCTCTACCAGGTGCGTGGCTGGGGAGAACCTTATTTCTCCATCAGCGAGCGCGGCACGGTTCAAGTGCTGCCCGACCCCGAGAAACCGGGGCGCACCATCGACCTGCACGAACTCGTTCAGGACCTCGAGGCCCGTGGACTCGACCTGCCACTGCTCATCCGTTTCAGCGATGTTCTCAAGGACCGCATCCGGCGCCTCAACGAGTGCTTCGGCAAAGCCATCAAGGAGCATGACTACCCGGGAACCTACCGCGGTGTATTCCCGGTCAAGGTCAACCAGCAGAAGCACCTCATCGACGAGGTCGTCGAGTTTGGTCAGCCCTGGCAGTACGGTCTGGAAGCGGGCTCCAAGCCCGAGCTCTTGATCGCGCTCTCGGCCATCAGCGACCCGAATGGGCTCATCATCTGCAACGGCTACAAAGACCGTAAGTACATCGAGACGGCCCTGCTGGCGCAGCGCTTCGGCAAGACGGTCATCGTCGTGCTCGAGCGTATCGAGGAGCTCGACTTCGCACTGGAAGCCGCCGCGAAGACGGGCATTCGCCCTTGCCTCGGTGTGCGCGCCAAGCTGAGCTCGCGCGGTGTGGGACGCTGGAAGGACTCCGCGGGCGACCGGGCCAAGTTCGGCCTCACCGTGAGCGAGATCGTGGAAGCGTGCGAGCGCCTGCGTGAGCGCGACATGCTCGACTGCTTGCAGCTCCTGCACTTCCACATCGGCAGCCAGATCTCGAGCATCATTCCGATCAAAGCGGCAATGCAAGAAGCCGCGAACATGTACGTTGAGCTGGCCAAGCTCGGCGCGGGCATGAAGTACATCGACGTCGGCGGCGGCCTAGCCGTGGACTACGACGGCTCCAAGACCGACTTCCACGCCAGCAAGAACTACAACATTCAGGAATACGCTTCCGACGTAGTCTCCTCGATTCAGGAAGCTTGCAGCAGGGCGAATCTCCAGGTTCCCACCATCATCAGCGAGAGCGGCCGTGCCATCAGCGCGCACCAATCTGTGCTGGTGTTCGAAGTCGTCGGCACCCATGAACTGCGGCCTGGAGTCGTGGAAGACCCAGGCAAGGGCTCCAATCGCGTACTGTCGCAGCTCTACGAAACCTGGAAGGGCGTGATGCCCAAGAACGTCCAGGAGGCCTACCACGATGCGCAGCAAGGCAAGGAAGAAGCTGAAAGCTTGTTCAAGCTCGGCTACCTGAGCCTGCGCGAGCGCGCACAAGCGGAGCGCCTTTACTGGGCCTGCTGCCAGAAGATTGCGACCACCGCCAAGCGCCTCAAGCGTGTGCCCGAAGAAGTCGCGGAACTCGAAAATCAGATGGCTGCCATCTACTACGGCAACTTTTCGATCTTCCAGTCTGTGCCTGACAGCTGGGCCATCGACCAGCTCTTCCCGATCATGCCCATCCATAGGCTGCAGGAAGAGCCCACGGTTCGCTGCGTCATCGCCGACCTCACCTGCGACAGCGACGGGAAAATCGACCGCTTTATCGATGTGGAGGACCCCAAGCCCGTGCTCGAGGTCCACGCGGTCAAGCCCGACCAGCCCTACATGATGGCCATCTTCTTGAATGGCGCGTACCAAGAGATCCTGGGCGACCTGCACAATCTCTTTGGCGACACCAACGCCGTGCACGTGCGTCTCTCCGACGATGCCGACGAATACGAAGTGAGCCACGTCGTCAAGGGCGACTCCATCCACGAAGTGCTCAACTACGTGGAGTACGAACCCGGCGTGATGATCGAGCGCATGCGCCTACAGGCCGAGCGAGCCAAGCGCGAAGGTCGCATCACGGTGGACCAGGTGAAGCTTTTGCTGCGGCATTACGAAGAGAGCCTGGGCAGCTACACGTACTTGACCGACGACTGAAGAGAAAACGGACACGCTTACCGATAAGGCAAGAGCGACCTAGCGCGTCGCTGACACGAGGGAAAAAAGATGTCTCGGATTGTCTGCAAGTTTGGTGGCTCGAGTCTGGCGGATGCCAAGCAGTTCAAGAAGGTCCGTGCGATCGTGGAGTCCGACGCGCGCCGCAGCATCGTGGTGCCCTCGGCACCAGGCAAGCGCAGCAGCAGCGACGCCAAGCTCACCGACCTGCTCTACCTGTGCCAGCAAAGTGCCGCGGTAAAAGCGGACTTCGTCAGCTCTTTTGACCTGATTCGTGAGCGTTTCCTCGAGATCGAGCGCGAGCTCGGCGTATCGGCTCGCATTGGCGAGCACCTAGACAAGCTCGAGGCCGACATCAAGCAGGGCGTCACCAAAGATCACGTCGCCTCGCGCGGCGAGTACCTCAATGGCCTTTTGATGGCCGCCTACCTCGATGCAGAGTTCGTGGATCCGGCGGACTACATCCACATTCTGCCAAACGGCAGCGTGGACCCAGAAACCTACGTTGTCCTGGGCGAGCGCCTCAAAGACGAGAAGAAGCGCTACGTCGTGCCTGGCTTCTACGGTCGCGATGGCAAGGGACAGGTGAAGACCTTCTCGCGCGGCGGCTCCGACATCTCCGGCTCCATCGTCGCTCGTGCCGCGAAGGCCGAGGTGTACGAGAACTGGACCGATGTCTCGGGTCTCCTGATGAGCGACCCGCGCATCGTCAACCAGCCGAAGCCGATGGAAGAGGTCACGTACGCAGAGATTCGAGAGCTCTCGTACATGGGCGCCTCCGTGCTCCACGACGAAGCCATCTCGCCGGTGCGCGAGGCGGGCATTCCGATCAACATCCGCAACACCAACGCCCCCGAACACCCCGGCACGCGCATCGTGAAGGTGCTCAGCCCCGAGATCGAAAAAGGCACGGAAATCGCGGGAATTGCGGGCAAGAAGAACTTCTCGATGATCAGCGTCGAGAAGAGCCTGATGAACAAAGAGGTGGGCTTTGCTTACCGCTTGCTCGGGATTCTCGAGCGTCACGGTGTGAGCTTCGAGCACTGCCCTTCCGCCATCGACAGCATGAGCGTGGTGGTCGAGTCTTCGCAGCTCGAAGACAAAGCTGAACTCGTGTTGGGCGAGATCCGCAGCACGCTCGGCCCCGACAAGCTCGAGTTCGTCTCACAAATCGCGCTGATCGCGATCGTGGGCGAAGGCATGGCAAAGACCATCGGCATTGCAGCCAAGGTCTTCATCGCACTGCGCGACGCGAACGTGAACATCCGGCTCATCAACCAGGGTGCTTCCGAGCTCAACATCATCGTGGGCGTTGTGCCGGAAGACTACGAGAAGGCTGTCAACGCACTGTACGGCGCGTTCGTAGGCTGATTCTGTCGTGCCCCCACGCTCTCTCCCTGCGTGGCAGGGCACCCAGCCCGCAGGGAGCGGGGCGCCTTAGGGCGCGCGTCGCGCTGCTGCTTCGCGCCTCACTTGTACGTCTCGGGGTGCTTGGGAGCCGGTGGTTCGCCAAACAAGTTTGGCTTTGCTGCTGGGGGTTGTGCGCTGGGTGGCGTTGTACGTCTGTGCTTTGCGCCTCGCGGAGGCGCTCCATGCGCACCCTAAGGCACCCCGCTCCCTGCGGGCGCTGAGATTCCTGGTTGGCGGAGTGCGTGGGCTCGCTCTTGTTTGGTGTTTTGGCTCGAGTGGGCTCGCGTGTTTTCGAGAGCGGAGGAAAGGCCCGTCATGGGCCTTTCGACCTGCTCCAAACCACCTAAATGGCGGTCGCTTGCGCGCACCGGGTGGTTTGGGTCGCGCCAGACAGCCTTTCGCCTCTCCCTGGAGATGCTCGAAGAGCCCCAGCACGGCCAACCAAGTGCCGTACATGCGGTTTAAAGCCTTCAAAAGGCTAACGATTGGCCGTAGGCGACGAAGCCAAGCCGCGATCGCGGCCTTCGCTAGGCCTTTTAGTGGTCTGGTTAAGTCGCGATGGCTATGCATGTGCCTTCTGTATGGCCAGCCCGGTGCACACCAACAGCACAGGGCGCAGACCGGCAGGAAATGCGCTACTTCGGACAGTCCGTCTCCGTATACTCCCCCGCGTCGCACGAGGTGAGCCGCGGATTTCTGCTGATCTGCACGAAGCCTCGCATGTGCACGGCCATCGGGATGCTGATGCTCTCGAGGCTCGCATTCTGGTAGATATTCAGGTCGACGCCGGAGTTCCTGAAGGCTGGCAAGGAGAGCGCCACGAGCTTCTCGTTGTCGTTGAACTCGACGTGGCGGCCGGCGTGTTCGAGCTGCTCGAAATTCACGTCGACGAGCCCTCTATTAAAGTAGAACGCCAGGTCGCCTCCTACCTGCCTCAGCCATGGAAAACGCGCGCTGGTCACTTCGTAGGACGCGTGAAGCGCTAGCCACCCATCCACCTGTTCCAGGGAGGGGAACGAGATTTGCCAGCCCGTACAATAGGGTCGCGTCGACTTCGCCCTGACATAGGGATTCGTCGACTCTGCTCCTGAGCAAACCTTACTGTTCCGTCG
>CAZEWA010000056.1:14958-27597 GCA_964515685.1 uncultured Polyangiales bacterium
CCCTGACATAGGGATTCGTCGACTCTGCTCCTGAGCAAACCTTACTGTTCCGTCGCACCCCACCAGAGCCGAAGTTTACCCCGAACCTTAACGTTCCGCTCGAGCACACTTGGGTCCGCTCCACCAAGCCCGCTCGAGCACACTCGAGCCAAACCCCAGCAGCGAACGCGGCCCCTGCACGAGGGGCTCCATGCCTCGCTCCGCGCATGGAGCGCCCCCGCGAGAAGCAAAGAACAGACGTACAACGAAACCCAGCACCCACGCCTGAGCAGCAAAGCCAAACTCGTTTGGCGAACCACCGGCCGCCATACACCCCGAGCCGTACGACCGAGGCGCGAAGCAGCAGCGCGACGCGCGGAGTGAGGCACGGGGCCCGCTCGTGCAGGTGGGAGGCGCGAGTCAGCTACGGTAGTCGGCGTTCTCGCTGATGTATTCGTGGGTACGGTCGGCACCAAGAATCGTGGCTTCGGCGTCTCCTAGGCCAAGCTCGATACCTATCTCCACCGAGCGTTCGTGGGGCGGGAAGCTCACGGGCGGCCGGAAGGTCAGCCCATCGGCGGGCGGCACAGAGGCGTACAGCTCGGCTCCCTTGAGGTGTGCGACGAGCGCCTTTTCCTTTTCGGGGTCGAGCACGAACACACCGTCGCGCATCAACTCGATGCCGCCCATGCTGAGCCGCGTCTTCGCGAGCGACAGACCCAAATCGAGCGCCCCCACGTGCTTGCCAATGGCGCACACGAGGCGCCCCACGTTCGGATCGTTGCCCGCTACCGCGCACTGAAACAGCGGCGAGTTGACCACGCTCTTGCCTATCGAGCGTGCAAGTTCGTAGCTTGGTGCAGAGCTCACCTTGACGCGCATCACGTGGTGCACGCCCTCCCCGTTGCGCACGACATCTTCAGTCAGGTCGCGACACACGCTCGTCAGTGCCGCGCGGAATGCGTCTAGATCATCACAGGCATGGCGACGGGACGACAGTAAGACCACCGTGTCGCTAGTCGACGTGTCGCTGTCGATGCTCATGTTGTTGAAGCTGCTGTTCACCGATGTGCGCAGTGCCTCCCGCAGCACGTCTCGGGGCACGTCTAGGTCGGTCAGGATGTACACCAACATGGTCGCAAGGTTCGGCTCAATCATGCCGGCCCCCTTTGCGATGCCCACGATGCGCCCGTTGCCGACGCGCTGTGCGCGTACCTTCGGATACAGATCCGTGGTGCAGATGCCTTCAGCCGCTGGCAAGATGGAGTCGGCCTGCAAGGCTGCGAGCGCGGCGGGAACCTGGGCTGTCAGCGCATCCACAGGCAGCTGCCAACCGATGACCCCCGTCGAAGAAGGCAGAACCTCGCCGGCTGCAACGCCGAGCTGCTTTCCCACTTCCGCACAAATCCGCTCCGAGGCCTCCACGCCACGCGGCGCGCAGACATTCGAGATCTTGTTGTTCACTACGATGGCAGACAGCAGCGGCGCGTTCAGGCGCTCGCGACCGATCAGCACTGGCGCACCGGGAAAAGCGTTCTTTGTGAACATGGCGGCGAACGCATCGGTGGGCTTATCCAGCGCGATGACCGTGAGCGTCATCTTGGACGGCTTCGACACCTCGACCGGGACGAAGTCAAAGCGCGCCGTCCCCACTCGGAAGCCGTCGGGCAGCTTGGCTTGGCTTTCGAGCCACGCCCGGTGCTGAGTCTGGGAATCGAAGGAGAGTTGTGTTGATGCCATGGCGTTCGCTTACATTCCTTGCTCGCAACAGTGACGAAACAGCGGGCTTTTGGCAACCGCATCGCATCCCACGCCGACTATGCGCGCTTGGGGATTCTCACGCCGTTCCGCACCAGGGCAACGCCCCCCGCCACCATCAACGCGCCCCCGAGCACGGCGCCTGAGCTCGGCGAAAGATCCCAAAACACTAGATCGACCAACATGGCGAGCGCGATGGAGGCGTAGCCGACGATGGAAACCTTGGCGGCTTCGGCGTGCACGTAAGCGCGAGTCATCAGCACCTGCCCCAGCGTCCCAAAGCCTGACAACGCTAGAACAAGCAGAACGAAGTAGGTCCTGGAGACGCCCACAGGCAGCTGCGTGAGGCGCCCTTCTACGAGTCCCATGGCAAGCGAGCCGATGGAAACCCAGGCCGAGAAGTGAAACACCACCCGCTCGGGTGGATCTTGCTCGGCGGCGATGCGCACCCAAATGTGCGCAACCGCACTGGCGAGCGCAGACCCAAGAGCGAAAAGCGCAGGAAAAAGTGGTACCGAGCGATTCTCGGCCAGCGGATCGAGCAAGAGCCACGCCCCTGCGCCTGACAGCGCCATCGCAAGCCACGTCGCCGCGCGCACCGGCTCCCGCAAAAAAAGCGGAGAGGCGAGCGCCACGAATACCGGCTGCGATAGGCCAAGCGTGGAGAACTGCGCGAGCGAGAGTTTTTGCATCGACGCAAAGTTCAAGACCATGGCAAGCGAACCAAACAGCGAGCGCACCAGCAGGTTCTTCGGCGCCTGCGGTTTGAGCCCGTGACCGTTTCTGCGCAATAGGTACCAGAGCAATGGCAGCCCCGGCGCCGTGCGCATGAACATCACTTCGACCGTAGAAAACCCGGCCTGGCGCGCGAATTTGACCCCGGCCTGCATGGCAACGAAAGACGCCGTGGCCGCGAGCATGAGCGAGAGCGCGAAGAGCGGTCGGGAAGTGGGTTTGCGCATCTCTCGGCGGGAAAATCCGTGGCTGTCTGCGTCTCTACCACGTCGCGCGCAGACTATCCGCCATACTCCGAATACTTGCGGGCATCGCCGCGGACTTTGTCGGCCGGGTAGCGCGTACGATTGATCTCGATCTTGTCGATGGCGGCACGATAGAGATCTACGCCGGCCTTGTCGGCCAGGCGTACGAGGCAGATCAATACGTCGGCCATTTCCTCACGGATGGCCTTGCTTCCGTTTTCCCCCAGTTCGCCGAGTTCCCCCGACAATGACCAGCGGAAGGGCTCGAGCAGCTCGGCTGCTTCGACGCATATCGCCGCCGCGAGATTTCTGGGCGTATGAAACTTCTCCCAATCACGCTCAGCCGCAAACTCTCTCAGACGTGCGCGCAGATCGAGCAGTTCACTATCCGGTGCGTTTTCCACTCGAAGCTCCTCCATGAGCGACGACGCTCGCTAGGTCGCCTCAGCATAGTCGGATTCAGGCGCCTCGTGTCGATCGACCAACGCGCGCAGCCCCCTAACGCGCCCCCACCCGCGCTCGAGTCGCACCCGGACAGGTCGCCATCGCAACCCCGGCGGAAGCCGCTTTCTGCTCGTGCGCGAGTAGCCAGCGCTTCCAGTCCATGCCCCCGGCGTAGCCAGTCAGCGAACCGCTGGCACCTACCACGCGGTGGCAGGGTACGAAGATCGACAGCGGATTGCGTGCGTTGGCTGCTCCGACCGCGCGCGCTGCACTGGGACGCCCCAACGAGCGCGAAAGCTCGCCGTAAGACCAGGTTGTGCCCCATGGAATCGTTGCCAGGGCCTCCCAGACCGCGGCTTGGAAAGCGGTGCCGCCACGCTCCGTATGGGGTGCAAGCGCTGTTTCAAAGTAGCAGCGAGTGCCGGCGAAGTACTCGCCGAGCTCGCGCCGTGCCGAGTCGAGTACGGGATGGCTACGCACTTCACGCGCCTCGAAGCTGCGCATGTGGCGATGCGACTCGAAGTACACCCCCGTGAGACCTTGCTCAGATGCCACAAGCATGAGGCGCCCCAGGGGCCCTTGCATGAAACAGCTATGCAGACTCGTTTGCATGACTCCTCCTCGTCCGCTTGCTCGCGCCGGCTGGTGCTGAAACGGACGCAAGCGATATCCAACAATGCAACACGGCGTAACCACGCCACGGCTCAAACGCCAAAGCCCGCGCCTCGGCCGCCTTTACGCTGCTGACTCCAAGCACCTTACGAACGCCGAGGTCCGCTGCCGGAAAGGCGTTTGGATAGCTCAGCGCCCGCAGCGCGATGTAGTGGGCCGTCCATGGCCCTATCCCCGGAAGCTCGATTAGGCGGGCTATCAGTTCCTCAGGCGGCGTTTCAGGCGTGAGTTTGATGCGGCCTTCCGCTACCGCGCGCGACAGCCCGAGAATCGTGCGCGCTCGCGCACCGGGCATGCCGAGCTTCGCGATGTCGTCGACGCTTCCTCTCGATAGCTGCTCAGAACTTGGAAACAGGAAACCTAGCCCCGCCGACTCATCGGACAGCTGCGCACTCGCTGGCTTGCCGAAACGCCTTACCAAACGTCCCAGCAGCGTCGTGGCCGCAGCGACGGAAATCTGCTGGCCTACGATCCCTCGAATTGCCGCCTCGAAGCCATCGAACGCACCCGGTAGACGCAAGCCGGGTCGCTGTGCGAGACACGCTGCAAGCAACGGATCTTGCCGCAGGTGCTCGGAGATAACGGTGGGTTGTGCATCGAGATCGAACAGCGCCCGAAGGCGCGCAACGACGCGCGTCAGAACTGGGGCCAAGGACAGCGACACACATGCCCGCAGTGCGTGTTGCTTTCCATCCTGGCGCACCGAAATAAAACCTGTGTGTCCGCCGAGTGTAACTGCGCGCTGGTAGGCGTCGTTCGTCACCCACTCTACGCCGGGAATCGCACGTGCTCTGAAAAAGGAGAGAAGCGCGTCCCAATCGAACGGTGGCCGGTAGTCCAAACGCAGCGTGATCTGCTCGCCCGCATGCTCTTGCACCGCTACCGCATGCTCTCGCCTCAGCGCAGAGGGAGGCCTATCGAAGCGCAGCTGAAACAGTGCGTTGAAGCGCCGCACGCTCGCAAATCCCGCAGCAAAAGCGATCTCGGTGATGGACAGGCTGCTCTCTTGCAACAAGTGCTTGGCCAGCGCGAGTCGCGTGGTCTGCGCCAGCTCCACAGGGGTCACTCCGAGCTCCGCCTCCACGGCACGCCTCAAGTGGCGCGCGGATACGTCGAGGTCCGCTGCGAGCTGTTCAACGCTAGCTTCGTTCAAGTATCCTGCTTCGATCTTCGCGGCTGCCGCGTGCGCGAGGCGACCTATCGCATCCACGGCTGCGACTCCCGGCGCGAGCTCGGGACGACAACGAAAACAAGCGCGATAGCCGTTGCGCTCCGCCTCCGCAGCCCGGCGATAAAACACGCAGCGTTCAAATGTGGGCGTTCTGGCCGGGCAAATTGGGCGGCAGTAAATGCCGGTCGTGGTGACCGCAACGAAGAACAGACCATCGAAGCGCACATCGTGGGCCTGCAGCGCGCGGTAGCAAGTGGTCGGTTCGAGCAGCACGCCTGTTGTTTAGACCAGCCAGCCTGTCGTGTCTGGCCGTTTTCGGACCTGGGGGCAACAGCCCCAACTCGTGCACTCCGCACAGATTCGCACGGTCTCACATAGCTGAGCTTGGTTGATATTCACATTTCTCCGTGCGCTTCCGTGCGCCGCCATGGCGCTCCATGGAAGCTCGTGAAAAGAAGCGACCGATGTGCAACGCAAATCGTACGCCCCTTGGTCTGCTCCTGAGCCTCGGTCTCCTCTTGGCCTGCGGTTCCGACGATCCCGGCGAATCTCGAACCCCACCTCTCGACGCGGATACGCCCGCACCGGACGCGGATACCGCCATTCCAGACGACGCGCAGCCCTCGAACGCGGCTGCTAGGCGCGGCGAGATTCTGGCTCAGCGACACATCTGCAGCAGCTGTCACTTGGCAGACTATTCGGGCCTGGGAATTTACCCGAACATTACACAAGACGACGCCACGGGCATCGGCACATGGAGCGACGAAGAAATCGCGAACGCTATCGTCCACGGAGTCGGCACCGACGGCTCGAACCTGTGCACGCTGATGCCTCGAACGGCCCTCTCCGAGGACGAGGCCGCGGATCTGGTGGCGTTCTTGCGCACCGTACCCGCGCTGGAGAACGAAATAACGCAGGCATGCTCGGACCAAGGCTTCTAAGCCTGCAGCCCCGCGTCGAACGAGTGGGCCACCAAACCTCAAGGAACCCAGGCCACGTCTGCAGACCAGTTCGTTCCTGGCCCGTACGTAACGGTCGTCACCACGCTACGCGGTAGCGACAGCTCAAAACGCACGCCTAGTCCGACGCTGCCGCCGGGCCCCTCGCGAGTCTCCCCAACGATGCCCTCCACATAGGCGCCGCGCGCAAAGCGGCGTAGCGCGGGTGGAATAAGCTGGCTCGCGTCAAACCCTGCGCGCGCCTGCGACGCTTCACCGCGCGAGTTGCTGCCGACGGAGAGCGTAGGCACCCACGCCCCCAGCTCCTGGCGCGCGGTCATGCTCACGAGGCCTGCGGTCAGGCCCAGACCAAAACTGTTCACGTCGGCCTGTGCCGAAGCCGCCGCTGCGGCCGAGTTCATGCCTGACAGAATCGCAAAGGCCTTGTCGGCATTGTCGGCTGCACCACTAAACGCGAGTACCGGATGACTCGCTCGCCCCGAAATCTGAACGCTGAGCGGTAGCCCACCCGCTGGCGGATCGAAGCTCGCGCGCAGATCGAGCTCAGGTTCATCCGAATCTTCCGTAAAGCGCACAGCGCCTCGCTGAATCGTAAAGGACTTCCCCAGAAGCTTCAGGTTACCGCGTGCAATGCGAGCTTCTCCCACTAGCACCTGGCGCTCTCCCTTGGGCACAATCGAAAGATTGATTCCAAGCTGCACGCTGAAGTCGCGATGCCTTATCCAAAGATCCTGCTTGGAGCTTAGCTCGAGCGAGCGCAGAACAATGGCTCGCGATCCCAAGTCTTTTTTGTCTTCGTGTTCGTCGCGCTTCAGATGCACATCGGGATGCGGATCAAGGTCTTGCACGGCTTTACCAGTCGTCCCCAAGAACTGCAGCGTCCCATAGCGGATTCCCGCATCCACCGTGAGCTTTCCGTGCCGGTCGATCTTTGCCTGTACATCCGCGCCGAGCGAGAGTCTTCCCATCACTTTTCCCTGACGGCGCACCGGAAGCTGCTCTGTCTTGAGCTTGAACTCGGCCGTAGCGTAGCCCTCCCGCCTAAGATCCGCTTTCCCAGTAAGGCTCAGCTTTCCATTTCGATCGTAAGCCTCCAGATCTCGGAACGTCACCCTGTCCCCATGCAGGTCAATGCGTCCTGATAGATCACGAATCGGCTGCGCCAAACTCGCCACTACGAAAGACACCGCATCGAACGCCAAAAATCCCTGTGGACGCGGATCTTTGAGCGTACCCGACAGCTCCACATCGCCGCTCAGAGTTCCCGAAGCGCCGCCGATTCCTTCCGTGAACTGCAGAATCGGACCCACAGGCAGCTCATGCAGCCGCACATTTCCATGCACGGGCTCGTTGAGTGCTAGCCCTGGCGTGAGGCCTCGATAGCGCAGCGGCAAAGACAATCCGACCTGCGCCCGCTCCCTGCCCTGAGAATGCACGACTGCATCGAGTTCCAGTGAACGACCGTCCGTGCGCACAGACAGCTGGCTCGACACCGCGGTCGCCCTCGCCGACGAAAGCCCCTCCACGCGTAACTTTAGGCGTGTTTCGGGTGCCTTACCGTTTACGACCCTCGCACGCAGCGCAAAGCCTGCGTGGCCTGCGTCCAACGCACACAGATACGGCAATGACGAAAGCGGCAAGTTTTCCCCTCGCGCGTCGAGTAGGAGATCACCCTTTAGACCGCCTTTTAAACCCTGCATCAGCCCGCGCAGAGGCATACTGAGCTGTGCGTAGGCGTTGCCGCCACGATGCCCCTCGAGCGCTACGGTCGCCCGAATCTGATCCGCCGCGAGCTGTGCCTCGAGCCGGCCCAGAGCCCCCTCCTCTGCGGCGCACGCCGTGTCGAGAGCCGCACTTCTTATATCGAACGTGGAGTACAGCGAACCCTCGAGACTGTTGCCCTGTAGCGCGAGATGCGCATTGCCTGAAGCCCCTACGGGCACATCGAGCTGATAGGCATGCACAAGTTGCCCAAGTACACCTTCCACACGCTGCAGCGGCTCGAAGCGGTAGTGCACTTCCGCACGCAGACTATCGGGCTCGAAGCGCCCGGTCGTAAGCCCCGCAAAGCCAGCGCGCGACAGGCCGACTTCAGCGCTCCCGGAAAGCTGCGCGGTTTTTCTCGGGCCATCCACCGCATCAAAGCGCAGCGAAACCTGTCCAGGTTGCAGGATTGCCTCGAGCTCGAGTGGCGCGACCGCGTCCTCCGTTTTCCGCGCAGACACCAGGATCTGTCCACTCAGGGCACTTACCTTGCCTTCCAAGTTGAGCTTCGCTGAAAGCCACACATCGTCCAGCTCCGGCAAGGCGACGTCGCGCGGCAAATCAGCGTAAGGCAGGCTCAGGTTGAGATAATTTCGCCCGTAGGCAAGCGAATCTAGATCGGCAAGGGCCGTTCCCTGTGGCCACAACACTTCACTGCGCGCTTCCAGAAAGGTGCCGGTTCCGCCTTGCACAGCGAGCTGCAGTGTAGCTCTACCGTGGCCTGCGTCGATCAGCGCCGCTGCGTGCCCCCTCAAGGGGGGCATGCTGCCGAAGGAGACATCGTTCATTTCGATGGCTACCGTCGCCATGGGCCGAACAAGCGTGCCGGCTAGGCGGAGCGACAGCGAAAGCGCGCCGCGAAAACGCGCGTGGTCTGACTGTTTGAGGCTCCGCGCGAGCAAGGCGATTGGCAGCGCTCGCACTTCAAGGCCTGCCTGCAGCTCACCCGAGGCCGAGAGCTCGCCCTGCCCACGCAGCACAGCATCCTCCAGACGAACCGAGAGCCCCGTCAGGTGGAGTGAGCCTCGGGCACGGGCAAGTCTTTCTACATTGAGCGATAGTCTCTGTCCGAGCAGACGTCCACGGACCTGCAACGAGCCTTCCATGTCTTCAAGCGGATCGTTCTGCGCAACCCTACCGATGAGTGCGCCGCGCAGATCAGTATCGTCGGATGCGGCCGTGAAACGCACTGCAAGATCGTCCCCATCCAGCACCGCGCGCATACTCGCACCCGGTAACCTTACGCCTTGCACACGCAGGGATTCTGCCTTGAGCGTCGCCTGCAGCTCCGGACGCTTCCTCGTGCTTGTGCTGTGCACGTCGAAGGAAAGACGCTGAACTTGCACCACATCGGCTACCTGCAGCGCGCCGAATAGGCCCGTGGCGCGGACCGCGGGCATCCCCAGCACATTTTGCGACAGCTCGGCCGTGCCTGTCAGTACGCCCTGCACGGGCAAACCCAGTAGGGCGCACACCGGCCCAAGCGAAAATGCCGTTGCGCGCAGACGTGCAGTGCCCACGCCGCTCTCCAGATGGTAGCGGCCACTGGCCTCCAGGCCCCCGCCTGCTTCACGCAGCGTGAGTCTTTCCAATCTTAGCTCGGATCCTGTAAGTGAAGCCCGCGCATCGCCAGACAGCACACGACTCGCTTGCCCAAGGCGCAGCTCGCGGAACGACAACAACACGTGTGCTTGCCTTCCTGCACGCTGAATTTGAGCTTGAAGCTGGCCCGAAGCGCGCTCCTGCGGCAAGTCTGGATGAAGCCTGCTCAAAAGCGGCGCGCGAAAATCGAGCGCAAGCTCTGCGCGCTCGAACGTCGTCGACACAAAGCCCGTCGCACGGAGCTCTGCACCTTTGGCTTCAAGCCCTAGGTCTACATAAAATCGATCCTGTTTGTGCTCAAAATCAAGCCGCATATCGAGCGGATCCCGTAGTCCACTCACCGCCTCGCCCCCTAGCGCGACCAAAGATTCTCGGCTCAACCCTTTGACCTGTGCGGTGATGCTATCGAACGGGATGGGCAGCGCTATCGATGCTGCGTCCGGCAGCGTGAGCGCAATCTCGAAAGGGGCTGAAGCCACGTCCCCCGTCACGAAGGCATTGCCCCCCTGCTCAGGTTCGTAGCTGCCGTGGACCCGAGCCACATGGGCCCGCAACGCGCCGGCCTCGAACAGATCGAGCTCGCCTCGACTCACTCTTATCGCGGGCGCCTGTTCATAAGTAAACCCACCATTCACTTCTGATACAAGTATCGAATAGTCAGGTAAACCATGCCAGGTGACGCGCGCGTCGTGCAGAGCAATGCGATTGATTTCGACGCGCCATGCGGGCGTCTGCGCGCTCTCTTCCTCTTGATCAGCTTCGTCTGCATCTTCCACCGGGGGCTCGAAGACGGCCTCTGCACCCGAAACCCAGGCCGACGTAAAGTGAACTTCACGCGAAAACAGCGCCCAGGGGCGAAATCCTACGCGCACCCGGCGCGCCTTGGCCACGAGTCCTATCTCCGGAATCGCCACGCGCACGTTACGCAGCTCGGCCTGGAACGGGTCGAGGCGCTCGATATGCCCAACCTCCAAATAAACATCGGCCTCACGCCGAAGCACATCGATTCCGAAGGCCGCGAGCTTATCGCGTGGTCCAGGTAGCTTTGTGACGATCATGTACGCGAGTGCAGCGAGCGCGCACACGAGGAGCAGCACGCTGCCCACAATCTTCACGATACGTAGCAACAAACGCAGCATCAGAAGGGCTCGCCTATCGTGATATGAACCGCTCCCTCGAAGCGCTTGCCCAAGAACTTCGTGGTATCGGTCGACCCTTCCCCGCCACCAAGACGCTGTAAGGCCTGGGGTCTGATTCCTACGTCAAAGCGGATGGGGCCGACCAGCGTGCGGTAGCGTATGCCGCCGCCAAATGCGGTGTTGAGATGCGTGAAGCGAAAGCTCGAGCCCGCGTGCACGTCACCCATATCGCAAAACAAAGCGACCGAGAAGCTCTGTGTAAAAGGCACACGCAACTCCACCGAGCTTTCCCAGCGGCGAATCCCACCTTGTATTCCATCCCCGAGCAGCCCCGGCGCAAAGCCGCGATTGCTCTGGGCTCCACCGCCGCGGAATCTGTAGGCCTGCGGTCCCAATTCTTGAGACTCCGTGTCGAGCCCAGAACCCGCCTTGAAAATGTGCATCCAGCCCAGCGCAAAACGCCCTGCCAGCACGATCCCCAAACCGAGCGGCAAGTAGCCGCGTGCATCGGGCGTAAGGCGAAGATAGTTCCAACCGCGACTCGTAACTTTAAACGCCTCTTGCGCCGAAAGCGAAAAGTAAGCGCCGTAGTCTGGATTCGCAGCATCGTTGCGTAAATCGAGGCTAACGCGTTGCTCCAAGAAGGGAAGCTCGTAGCTAGACGGCGCATTGTCGACGATGGGCTGTCTGCCAGCCACCAACATGAACTCCTGGTGCACGGCGGCTGCAAACAAGAGACGCTGTTTCAAAAAACCGCGCTCGCCACCCACGGAAGCTCCAAATGTATTGCGGAAGAAGAGTAAGAATGGGTCTGGTCCATTGTCCCAATAAACCTGCGCGCGCAGCAAGGTACGGGCCTCGATCACGCCGGGCTGTGAGAAATCGACGCGAAAAATATTGCCGAAGCGCGGGCTATCGCTCGGCACCTCTGGAAATGCCCCCAAAAACAGCATGCGCGGCCTATTCTCGATGCGCAAGCGCCTGAGGCCACCATAAAAGTTGCGATGCTCGAAGCTACCGGTCAGATGCAGATCCCACTGCGGAACGCTCATCCACTCAGGCGCGATGATGCCTGTTGTGAGCACACCGTTCATCATTCCGCCGCCGACCGTCCACTGACTTTCTCGCCGGGGCTCCACTTCGAGCACGATGTCGATCACATCGCCTGGCTTGTCGCGCTCGCCGCGCACCGTGACCGCCGAAAAAGCGCCTAATGCGTAGATGGCACGCTGCGCATCCTCGAGTGCGTCTTCGTCGTAGAGCGCGCCACTTTTAAGACTCGCTGCCGCCAGGATGGGCCCGTGGGGTACCGCCGTTCGACTCTCGACCCGCACGCTCCCGACACGGCACACGTTCCCCGCTTCGACGTAGAGCGTGACCTCCGCCGTGTTGCGCTCCTGATCGATGAGTACGTTCCCGCGTACGCGCGCTCGTGCGTAACCCGCGTCGCCCAGTGTCTTGGCAGCGCGCAGGCGCATGCTGTCGTAGCGCGCCTCATCAAAGATGTCTGTGACTTTGATGCCATCCAACTTCTGCACGCGCCTGCGTACGGGAGCAGGCAAGTCCTGAAGCCCTTCCCAGTGCAAGGCCGTAATCCGTACCGGTTCGCCCTCGACAATCGTGACTGTAATATCGAGCGGACAGCCACGCTCACCGCAGGCTGCAAGGTCTGAGTGTTCCGCGCCGCCGGGGTCGAACGTGATCTCGTCGATGCGCACGCCGTAGTAGCCACGCGCTTGGTACCAGCGCTCGATGCGTGAGAGATCCAGGCGAAACACAGCCTCGTCGTAGAGAGGCCAGCTCGTCCATGGCCATGCGAACAGATCGGTGGCGATGCGCGCGCGATCAAACGGCGGCTGACCACATTCGGGATTGCGCAGACCCGTTAGCCCTAGCGTCAAGCGGTTGCGCTGCTCCGTCACAAGACAGGCGCGCAGCGCTCCCGAGTCGAGCGCCTCCATGCCGCGCAACGATAGCTTCGAGATTCCGTAGCTCTCTTTCGGAATATGCGCGCATCCCAAGCATAGGATGCAGGCGACCATCCAGATTCGCGCGAACCCATCCTGCACCAATGCCCCTTCATGCGACAGTCCCCGAAGTCAGGCCAAATGGAGCAACGCACATGCCAGCACGTTTTGTGCGGCCAATGCGGCGCAGCTCACGATTGAGAA
>CAZEWA010000057.1:0-19019 GCA_964515685.1 uncultured Polyangiales bacterium
GCGGCACGCTCACCAACTTCCGCACCATCAAGACCGGCATCGAGCGTCTGCGCACACTTGAGCGCATGACCGAAGACGGCACGATGGAAGCGCTGGTGAAGAAGGAAGCGCTCATGCTCAGCCGTGAGCGCGAGAAGCTCGAGAAGTTCCTCGGTGGCATCAAGGCCATGAACGGCCTTCCTGCCGCTATTTTCGTGGTCGATCCGCACCACGAGCACATCGCGGTGCGCGAGGGACGCCGTCTCAACATCCCGATCGTTG
The DNA here is from genome assembly GCA_964515685.1 of uncultured Polyangiales bacterium. GTDB lineage: Bacteria > Myxococcota_A > Polyangia > Polyangiales > DASUME01 > DASUME01. Next base: position 262 of record CAZEWA010000057.1, read on the forward strand.
CCATCACGGACACGAACTGCGATCCCGATCAGATCGACTTCGTGATCCCCGCCAACGATGACGCGATCCGCTCCGTCAAGCTTATCTCGTCGCGCATTGCAGACGCGGCCATCGAAGGCACCCAGCGTCGTCGCGAGTTCCGCGGCGAAGGCGGCAACCAGAGCCAGCGTCCCGACGGACGCGACGCGTCGGTTGAGTTCTCGCGCGGGGGTCGTCGTGGCGGCGGTGGCGGTGGCGGTGGCGGTGGCAACCGCGGTCCGAAGCGCGGTGGCCCGTCCAACGCTCCCTCGGCACCCTCAGCTCCCTCGGCCAGCGAGCCCACGAACAGCGAGGCCCCCGAGGCCGGTAGCCCTAACCAGGATTGAATCCGAGCTTTTTGAGAGGAAATCACCATGGCTATCACTGCCCAAATGGTTAAGTCTCTGCGCGACCGTACCGGCGCAGGCATGATGGACTGCAAGAACGCCCTGGAAGAAGTGGGTGGCGACGAAGAAAAAGCCGTCGACCTCATCCAGAAGAAGGGCCTTGCGAAGGTTGCGAAGAAGGCGGGAGCCATCGCAGCTGAAGGCGTCGTCCACGCTTACATCCATGCGGGTAGCCGCATCGGTGTGCTCGTGGAGGTGAACTGTCAGACGGACTTCGTGGCGCGCAGCCCCGAGTTCCTCGAGTTCGTCAATGGCGTGGGCCTCCAGATCGCGTCCATGAATCCCCAGTTCGTGCGCCGCGCGGACATCACGGCAGACGCAGTTGCCAAGCAGCGCGAAATCTTCCTCGGCCAGATGGACGAGGAAGAGGCGCAAAGCGGCAAGTCGCGTCCGGCCGAGGTCAAAGAGAAGATCGTTCTTGGCAAGCTCGACAAGTGGCAGGCCGAGGCGTGCCTCGATGAGCAGCCGTCGGTGGTGAGCGACGAAGGTCGCACCACGTCTCAGCTTGCAGACGCGCTTTCCGCCAAGATCGGCGAGAAGATCTCGGTGCGGCGCTTCGTGCGCTACGAGCTCGGCGAAGGCATCGAGAAGAAGAAGGCTGATTTTGCCGCGGAAATCGCGGAAACCCTCAAGGGTGCCTGACGCTTCATTCTTTTGTCTGCGTCTCGGGCCTATGCCCATGGATTCGGGAACCCCGGGCGTTATGCGGCCGGGGTTTTTTTTCACCAAATGGAGAAGATCATGAAGAACGATTCGACGCTCGGCCATAAGCGAATTCTGCTCAAGCTCTCCGGTGAAGCCTTGTGCGGGAGCGTCGGTGGATTCGGTATTGATCCAGAGACCTTGCGCAACGTCTGTAAGGAGCTTGCGGAGGTCCATGCGCTCGGTGTGGAGATAGGTCTGGTGATAGGCGGCGGAAACATCTTCCGAGGTCTACGCGGAAGTGCCCAGGGCATGGACCGCACGTCGGCGGACTACATGGGGATGCTAGCGACCGTCATCAACGGGCTCGCGGTGCAAGACGCGCTCGAAAAGGCGGGCGTTCCGACTCGCGTCATGACGCCCCTGCAGATCAATCAAGTGGCTGAGCCGTACATCCGTCGGCGGGCCGTGCGGCACCTCGAGAAGGGCCGCGTCGTGATCTTCGCGGCGGGCACCGGGAACCCCTATTTCTCTACCGACACCGCAGCCGCGCTTCGAGCCATGGAGATCCAGGCAGAAGTGCTGTGCAAGGCCACCAAGGTGGAGGGGGTCTTCACGAAGGATCCGGTCAAGTTTGCCGACGCAACGATGTTCCGCAGGCTGAGCTACGATCGCTTTTTGCAGGAACGTATGGGCGTCATGGACTCCACGGCAGTCACGCTGTGTCGTGACAATAAGCTGCCGATTCGCGTGTTTGCCCTGGCAGAGTGGGGCAATATTCAGCGCGTTGTGCAGGGCGAGGATCTCGGGACCCTCGTGGCTGAACATGGCGAGTGATTGGCAGAACGTTCGTGGCTACGATAGGTTGAAGAGACTCGGAGGAGGCGCAGCATGATCGACGACATTTTGGGAGAGCTGAAGAAGGACATCACCAAGTCGCACGACGTGCTCAAGAAGTCCCTCTCTCGCATCCGCACAGGGCGAGCCAACCCGGACATATTGGACGGCATTCGTGTGGATTATTGGGGAACGCCCACTCCAATCGGCCAGATGGCAAACGTGAGCGTGCCTGAAGCGCGCATGCTCATGATCAAGGTTTGGGACAGGCAGAACGTCAAAGCCGTGGAGAAGGCAATCATCCAGAGCGATCTGGGGCTCAATCCCCAGACCGACGGTGAGCTTATCCGTTTGCCCATGCCGCCCCTGAATGAGGAGCGTCGCCGCGACCTGACCAAGATCGTGCGCAAGACGGGCGAAGAGGCCAAGGTGGGCATTCGCAAGCATCGTCAGGACGCTCGGGCCATGCTCGAGAATCTGAAGGACGAGGGCGAGGCAGGCGAAGACGAGGTCGACCGCGCGCTGAAGAAGGTCGACGAAATCGTCCAGGGTGGCACGGCGGGAGTCGACGAGATCGTCGGCAAGAAAGAAAAAGACATCATGGAGGTCTGAACGAGGACCACGCTGCGCTTCGCGCGCACAGAGCGTGGTGTTCGTTCGAGGTGCCCCTCCGAAGGGGCATCCCCCTGCTGTCTGCTACCTGCGGCGCTTGTTCTGCTTGCGCTCGTCTTTAGTGCGGCGCTCGCGACGCTTTTCGCGCTTTTGTTCCTCTTTGCGTGGGCTCGATTCGGCAGCGCGTCCCTTTGAGGCCGAGTGCAAGCTGCCCCAGCTGCCCTTCTTTTCGGGCTTGCTGCTGGCGCTACTGCTGCGCGGTTCCTCACGCTTACGCTTGAGCGGACGCTTGCCTGCGTCCTTACGCGGCGGCGGGAAGGCCCTGGAATCTTCGTAGTCGTTGGGGCGCACATACACGACCGGGGCGGCCAAGATGGAGCGCTCTGCGACGTTTACGCTCTCGAGGCGAACCGTGACTCTATCGCCCAAGCCGTAGCTTGCTCCCGAACGTCGGCCGACCAGGCGCAAACCATGGCGGTCGAGCTCGTAGAAGTCGTTGCCGAGGGCTGTGACATGGCAGAGCGCCTCCACGAAGGGATCATCGAAGGAGCAATAGATGCCGTGGGGAGCAACGCCCGTCACGGTGGCTTCGAACTCCTCGCCGATGCGATCCTTCACCAGGATACAGCGGTAGACGTCCTTGACCTCACGCTCTACCGTCATGGCTCGTCGCTCGCGCTTGCTTGCGGACGATGCTTGTTCGCGTAGGCGTTGTTCAAGTGATCGCGCGTCGATGGCTTCCTTGCGCGCGAGCATGCGCACGACGCGGTGCACCGCGAGATCCGGGTAGCGCCGGATGGGCGAAGTAAAGTGCAGGTAGTGTTCGGCGGCGAGGCCGAAGTGCCCGACATTTACGATGTCGTAACTCGCTTGCTGCATGGCGCGGAGCAGCAGGTATGAGAGCGAGCTCTTGTGGGGAGAGTCGTCGAGGCTTTGCAGAAAGTGGCTGAGTTCCTTGGGACTCGTGGCCTCTTCGGTGTCGAGCTGATAACCGAGTACCTGAGCCAGCCCCGCAAACTGTTCAAGGCGATGCGCGTCTGGGAGGCCGTGTACACGGTAGATGGCTGGCACCTTCCTGCGTGCGAGGTCTGCAGCCACGGTTTCGTTCGCGAGTAGCATCATCTCTTCGACGAGCTGGTAGGCCTTACGGATGCCCGGATCTTTGCGCGACTTGGAGACGTTCTTGGGTTCGCCCGTCTTCTCGTCGAGCTCGACGACGGGTTCCGGCAAATCGAAGTCCATGGCGCCGCGCTTCATTCTGCGGCTACGCAGGATCATTGCGCACTCTTGCAGCGTCTCGAGCATGGGCAGGAGCTTGACGGCGGCGCGTTCGTTGCGGCCTTCGCGCGTAAGACCCAGCGCTTGCGCGACGCCTTCGTACGTCAGGCCTGCCTTGCAGCGCATGAGCCCTTCGACGTAGCGGAACGAGCGCACCGCACCGTTGGCGGCGAGATCCATGTCGACTGCGAGCGTGAGCCTATCTTTGCCTGCGACGAGCGAGGCCAGGTTTGAGCTGAGCTCCGGCGGCAACATAGGAATTGCGCGGTCTGGCAGGTAGATAGACGAGCTGCGTTCCAGCGCTTCGTCGTCGAGTGCTGTCCCTTCGCGCACGTAGTGAGACACGTCAGCGATGGCGATCACCACACGATAGCCACCATGATTGCGCCGCTCGATGAAGATGGCGTCGTCGTGGTCGCGTGCGGTGATGGGGTCGATGGTGACAAGGTCCAGCTCGCGCAGGTCTTCGCGGTCGCGTCTGTCGCGCAGGCTTACTCGATCGCCGTAGGCCCGGGCTTCTTCCAGCACTTCGTCCGGGAACTCTTCGCGGATTCCCTCGCGCAGCTTGATCTTTGCGACTTCGACTTCGGCACTGCCTTCCACGCCGAGTACACGCACGACGTGAGCTTCGGGCGGTCGACCATCTTCGAAGTAGCGGTCGATTTGAGCCACCACCGCAATGCCCGGTACGGCATCCGCAGGCAGGCGGCCGACTACGTTTACGCGTTGGGGAAGACGCGCGTCGTTGGGCGTGATGACCAGGCCTCGCTGCTCTTGCGAGAGGAGACCGGCCACGTACTTCACACCGCGTTCGAGCACTGCGACGATGGTGCCTTCGAGCCCACGTTCGCCGCGTCGTACCGTGGCAGCCACACGGTCTCCGTGCAGCGCGCCGAGTAGCTCCGAGGGAGATATGAAGACGTCGTCCGAGCCGTCTTCACAGTTCAAAAACGCGTGTCCACGCGCCTGAATACGCAAGACTCCGAGTTTGGCCGTGGGGGCAACCTTACGCGGCGCAAGGTTGGCAGCGGGCGCACGGGAAGACGGGGCGCGCGGAGTCTCTCGAGGTTCAGGCGTCTTACGCTTGATTTCTTGGGCTTTGAGGGAACGGAAGCGTAAGCCGGGTAGCTCTTGGGCGACGCCCTCCTCGCACAAGCGGTCGAGGGCATTTCGCACGTCGTCGCGTTGATACGATTCGAGCTTCAAGCGTGCACAAACCTCCATCACATGGAGAGCGCGGTGCTTGTTATCACGCAAAACGGCCAAGACCTCGTGGAGGTCGATGTCATCATTGAAAGTAGATCGGGTCATGTTTCTCAGCGCAGCGCGTAAAGGCTGCCGTCGTCGGCGCCGACGAGAAGGGTGCCGCGTGAATCGATCACAGGGCTTGAATCCACGTCGCGTCCGATGTTGTGGCGAAAGAGCAATTGGCCCTGGGCAGTAAGCCCGTAGACGAAGTCGTCTTGAGAGCCAAAGTAGATGCGCCCTTCGGGATCGATGCGGGCGCTCGAGCGGATGCGACCTGCCGTGGCAAAGCGCCACTTGAGGGTTCCATCTCGATGAATGGCGTACAGAGTGCGGTCGTAGGAGCCTACGATAATGGTTCCGTCGTGTGCGATAGCGGGGGTCGCACGTACGTCGTCGCTCGTGTCGAAGCGCCAGAGTTGATTGCCGCTTTCGTCGAAGCACAGCACCTGACCTAAGTCATTGCCGATAACGATGCGACCGTCGTCCGTGATGGCGGCGCCGCCATCCATGTTCGCCCCTGCGTTCACCTCGAAAGCTAGCGAGCCATCGCTCTTGAGTGCGATGAGCTTGCCCTGTGCGGTGCCGAACACGACGAGTCCGTTGGGATGGACGGCAGGGGCACTGCGCACGTGGCTTCCCACTGCGTAGTGAAAGATGAGGTTGCCCTTTAGGTCGAAGGCGTAGAGGCCGTCTGCAGCCACATACAGGCGGTTGCCCGCCAGGATGGGGCTCGCATCGATGCCGTCGCTCAGCTTGTGCTGCCAACGCACCTGCCCGTGCGCGGTAAGTGCGACCAGGCTGCCGTCGAGGGAGCCCGCGATGATATCGCCTGCACTCGTGACCACAGCGCTCGCGTAGTACTTGCCCGTGCCGCTGTAGCGAAAGCGCAGCTTGCCTTCGGGCGTCACGGCGGTGAGCGATTGGTCCAGCGAACCCACCACGATGTCGCCAACAGGCGTGATGACGGCAGACGCATAGATGCGTGAGCCCGTGTTGAATGTCCACAACGGCTCGACCGGCCCCTTGGGACCCGCAAACGGCACGCGTCCTGTGTGTCGGGCGTCGCCCATGAACATGTGGATGCCGCCCGCAGCGGCCGTGGGGGCGCTGTGCGTGCCCGCCGGGATGAGCGCTTCTTGGGCTGGTCCCTCGCTGCCGCTTACGCTCGCGTTGGAGGGCGCTTCACTTGCAGTCGCTTCGCCCGCGATCTCGCGTCGAACATCTTCCAAGAAGCGACAGCGGCCATCGTGGCAGATGCGGTCGCTGTGGCACTCGCGATCGGACATACAAGGCCCGCTCGGCGCTTCGACGCGACAGCCGCTGAGGCCCAAAGAGCTGCACTGGGCCACCAACATCGCGAACACGCCAAACGAAAACCGACGCACTTGGCCGCGAGTATAGCAGCTGTTTGGGATTCCGCCGCTCAGGGGGCGCGTTCGAGGGTGTAGAAGGTATCGCCGGTGACTACGGCCACCCTGCGACCCGAGGGACTGACCGCAGCTTCTCTCACGGATTTGCCCAGGCTCAGGTAGCCCTCTGGACGCCAGAGTTCGGCGTCGCCCTCGCGCACGTTGTAGACCAGCACGCCAAAGGGAGTGGCTTCCACGTAGCGAGCGCCGTCTGGTGCGGCCTGGCCCGTGGGCAGGGGGGCGGGTAACGGACTCCTGGGGGGAAGGGCGCGTGGGGCCCCTGCGGGCTTACCCGCGAGGTCGAGGGGCACGATGCGGGTCTCGCTGCCGAGCGCGACGATCACGCCTTGAGGCGCCCAGCCCAGCACGGAAAAGAGTCCTTGCGGGATCTCGCGCTTCTGGGATTTCTTGAGGCCGCATTCGGCGGACGGCGTTTCCGGCCACAGGGCGGCGGCTGAGCTTGGCAGGGAAAAATAGCGCTCGCCGAGTGTGGGCGCGCGCTCAATCCGCACGTAGTAGCCGGTGCACGTATGCTCGAGGCTCGTCACTGCGAGCTGCCCGCTCGGATCGCGCATCAACGCGTCTTCGGGCACTTGGAGCGAGCTTTCCTCACCGCTGACAACGTCGAAGAGTACGGACTCTGCGCGCGTCACCAGCAGGTGCGTTTCACCGAGAAAGCGTACAGCAGGAAGCCTTACTTGAGGCGCTGTTTTGGGCTCTACGCGCGTGCCTCGGCGCAGGACGATGCCAGGACTTGCAGGCAACGAAGCGAGCGCTTCGTCCAACTTGGAAGCCGTCTTGCTATCGATTGTGCCACCGCGCTTTTTGAGCTGCTTATACGCATCGAAGGTGCGTGCGACGTTCTTCAGGCGTGCATGGGCAAGGACACTCGTAATCCAGGCTTCCGTCGCGCTTTTCCCGCTTCCGCAAGCGATGCCTGGTCGCTCTGCAAACCGAACGCTCGGCTCGCCATCTTCGCTGCACAGCGCCCGTCGAATCCGTAGCGCGAGCTCAGCGCGCTCGAGGGCTTGTTCCGGGCTCTGCGCCACTTGGGCTCGTGCAGCGTCGGCCCACGCCTTCAAGGTGGTTTCCGGTTCGCGTACATCTCGCACGAGGCCACTCGGCCGGTCGAACCAGACAAGGCGCACGGCGTCTTCGGGGCTGCCGTAGCCGCGCGGAGAGAAGCTCAGGACGACGTCGTCGTGCGTGTCACCGTCGGCGTCGAGGCTGGTCGCGTCGATGGTGAAAAATGGTTCAGGGGAGTCGGCAGATACCTGCTCTGAGACGAGCGCTAGGACGCGCGGAGTCGGTTCGAGTGACAGCACCGCGTAGCTTCGCGGTTCCGCGCGTTTCTCAGGGCCGCAGACGCGCGAAAACAGCGCCAGGGCTTTAGTTGCAGAGAGCGTTTGGATTTCCGCGTATTCCACCAAGCACGACTCACCGGCCTCGTTTTCTGGTGCGCTCCACACATCGCGCGGTGCTTCGAAGACGTCTCCATTGCGCAGGGCGGCTGCAAGTTGGATGAGGCCCCCGGACTCGTGCACCGCGATGACGTCGCGATCGCCGTCTTGATCGAGATCGGTAGCGAGCACCGCGCGCACCGCAGCCCAAGGTAGCGTTGCCCCCTCGAGACTTTGCGGGGTCTCGCCAGGTGCAAAGGTAGCCGACGTAGGCGCTTTGGTAGGCTCTCCGACATCCGCGTCCACGCTGGCGTCCGCATGGAGCTTGAAAGGCACGCGCGGACCGCCATTGCAGTCGCATCCCGTGACGACGGCGAGCGACAAAAGGAGGGGAAGCGCGCCCTTGGCGGTACACGGAGCTCGGCTATGAGAGTTGAACATGGGCCCGCGCGGTGTACCAGAAGAGCGCCCCGTCTCAAGTTGCGAGGGCGCAGGCCGCGGCCCAGGGGGAGAAAGAAGCTGACTCGGGCGTGCGGGTTGCGTAGCTTCTCCCTATGCGCGTGTGGACGGGGGCACTGTTGTTCGGGCTGATACTTGGATGCCCGTCGAAGCAGACGCAGCGAGAGCGGCCGCTCGAAGGTCCGAGCGAGGCGAAAGTTCCAGGACCAAATGAGCTGTCGAGTGAGGATGCTCGCGTTTTCCTCGAGCAAGTGGATTTGAGGCTACGCGAACTCTCGGTGCGCGCTGCGCGTGCAGAGTGGGAGAAGAGCACGAATATCACCGACGGCACGGAGCGCGCTGCTGCAGAGGCCAGCGAGGCCTTGATGGCCTTTTCGAGCGAGGCCATCGAACAATCCGCACGTTTTCGGCATGTTTCGGGTCTGTCCACGGAGGACGCTCGGAAGTTTGAGCTGCTGCGTCGCGGCGCTTCCTTGCCTGCGCCGACGGAACCGCAAAAGCGACAGGAACTCGCAGCACTCGCGGCCAGAATGGAGAGCGCGTATGGCAAGGGCAAGGTTTGCTCGGGCCCTGAGCCCGAGAGCTGCCGTGACCTCGAGCAGCTGACTGATCTATTCGCAACGAGCAGAGATTACGATGAGCTCTATGACGCGTGGCAGGGCTGGCATCAGGTTGGGAGCGAGATTCGCCCCCTCTATCAGCGCTATGTGACCCTTGCCAATGAGGGCGCACGAGCCATCGGTTACCGCGACTTGGGAGAACTTTGGCGCTCAGGCTACGACATGCCTGCAGCGGAGTTTAGTCGGGTGGCCGAAGACCTGTACGCGCAGGTCAGCCCGCTCTACAAGGCACTGCACTGCTACGTCCGCGCGCGCTTGGTAGAGATCTACGGCAGGGAGCGCGTGCCGCCTTCGGGGCTGATTCCAGCGCATCTTCTGGGCAACATGTGGGCTCAAGAATGGGCGAGCTTGTACCCGAGGCTTGAGCCGTACCGAGGTGAGGGAGAGCTCAACGTCACGCGCGCCCTGCTGCAACAGAAGTACGATGAAGTGCGCATGGTCAAGCTTGCCGAAGCGTTCTTCGTCTCGCTTGGATTGCCTACGCTCCCGAGCACATTCTTCGAACGCTCGATGTTTCGAAAGCCCGAAGGGCGTGAGGTGGTCTGCCACGCGAGCGCCTGGGACGTCACGTACGACAACGACCTGCGCATCAAGATGTGCATCAAGGTGAACCAAGATGACCTCATCACGATTCACCACGAGTTGGGACACAACTACTATTTTTCCGCGTATCACAAGCTTCCCATCTTGTTTCAGGACGGCGCGAACGACGGCTTTCACGAAGCGATTGGAGACGCCGTTGCGTTGTCCATCACGCCTGCCTATCTCAAAAAGGTGGGGCTCCTTCGCACGGTTTCCGTGAGTGAGAAGGCAACCCTCAACCAGCTGATGCGGGATGCGCTCGAGAAGGTCGCTTTCTTGCCGTTTGGGAAGCTTATCGACGAGTGGCGCTGGAAGGTTTTTTCGGGGGAGATTCCGCCCGAAAAGTACAACGCTGCTTGGTGGGAGATGCGCGCCAAGTACCAAGGAGTCGGGCCTGTTTCGGCTCGCGGGGAAACATTTTTCGACCCTGGGGCGAAGTACCATATCCCCGCCAACGTTCCCTACACGCGTTACTTTCTCTCGACCTTGCTGCAGTACCAATTCCACCGGGCCATGTGCCGCATCGCAGGTCACACGGGGCCCCTACACACTTGCTCCGTGTACGGCAATCGAGAGGCTGGCGCGAAGCTCCAGGAAATGCTGGCGCTGGGTGCGCAAAAGCCTTGGCCTGATGCGCTCGAGGTGCTCACTGGCCAGCGTGCGATAGATCCGTCCGCTTTGCTCGACTACTTTGCGCCGCTGCAAGTCTGGTTGAATGAGCAAAATAAAGACAGGCAATGCGGTTGGTAGCGACGACTAGGGATGGGGTCTCTGGCACAGATGATTTGAGTCGCAGTCCACCATTCGCGAAAGGCTTGCGATGGGGTTGAGGCAGCCTTCCTCGCGAATCTCGTCTGCGCAGTTTTTTACTGCATTGCGCACGATGCTGCCGGGGCAGTCGTACATGTCAAGTTCGTCTCGATAGGTTTGGGTTGCCTGTTTTTCGCATGCGGTCCGGGATGCGTACTTCTCACCGTCGCCTATTTTCCCACATCGTTCGGCGCGGTCGCAGACAGCGTTCGCGATCTCCTTGGATACGCTGTCACGTTCCTTTGGCGTTGCGAGCTCTACGGGCGTTCCCGGCCGTGTGCGCTGGATTTCTTTGGGTTGCGGTGGCGTATTTGCGTACTGAGCCTCCTCACAAGCAGCTCCGAAAATCGTGAGCAGGCAGAGTGCCGGAGCACGCATGGCGTCTGTAGTCACGTCTTTCCCCTCTCTCGTACTCCCGCGAAGTGGTCGCCCATTTCGCAGGGGCAAGCAGGATAAAACAGACCTCGACGCGGCGAGTTTGCCATCGGTTTAGCGAGCCTAGGAGCCTGTGTAAGGAAGCGCCTCACGCCAAAATCGATATGACGCCAGTGTCCGAAACAGTTTCGTCCGAACCATGCACATTTACACGACCTTTGACACGCCATCGCGCGTTTGCGACTGTTCGCATCCGGGTGTGCTGCCCGGCGGAAACTCTGCGCGATTGCAAAGCTTGTGAGCAATGGTCGAACCAATCGTGAACTCAGCCGTTCTGTCCCAGGGCCAGCACGAACCTAGTTCGGATTCGTCGAGAGCGTCCCATCCGTGGTGGCGAGCTCGAGCAAAAGGAAATCTCATGCGGCGACGGTTAGGTCGGCTTATGGCGCTCCTCTTGGCAGCGCACTTGTGTAGTGATCCAGGATTGGCGCGTGCAGACGTGCGAACCGACGCGCGCCGTGAGTTTCGGGCGGGTATGGCTCTCGTTGCCGGGGGGCAATACGACGAGGGCATCGCGCGCCTCGAGCAAGCCTACGAAATTCTTCCCCACCCGAACGTGCTCTACAATATTGCGCTCGCGCACATGTACGCAGGCCGTTCTGAGGCGGCGCTCTACTATTTTGAGCGTTACAAGGAAACCGCGCCGACTGGCGATGCCGAAGAAGTCGATGCCTTGATGGCGACGTTGCGCAAGGGCAGTGGCAGCGCGACCGCTCAGGCCGACACCGGAAAAGGCGATGGGCAGAAGGCTCCGGCAGACGCAGCTTCGGGGCAGGTTCGGACCGATACAGAAAGCCTCGCCACGATCGAGCGAACCGCGGCGGAGCTGCGCAAGCTAGCGGAGGCTTCGAGCAGCGAGTCGCTGCGAAGTTACGCCGAAGAGCTCGAGAAAGCTGCCGAGCGCCTGCGGGAGCAGGGGACGTCAGCAGCGAGTCCCGTTGTGACGGAGGTCGCCACGGTCGAGGAGACGGCCACCGAAGGAGTCGGTGCACCGCTCGTGCCGCTTGGCAAGGCAGCCTCCGAGGGCCTGTACGAAGAAGAGGTTGTTTCGGCTTCGCGCTTTTCGCAGTCACCTCTCGACGCGCCGAACGCCACCAGCATCATCACTGCCCAAGATATTCGCATGACGGGCCTCACGAATCTTGCGGAGCTCTTGCGTCGTGTTGCGGGTGTCGAAGTCAATATGGTGACGCCCAACCATGCTGAAGTATCGATAAGAGGCTTGAACCGCCGCCAGTCCAACAAGGTGTTGTTGCTGTTGGATGGTCGTCCTTTGCGCCTCGATTTCCTAGGCACCAACTGGTACGAGCAGCTCCCAGTATCGCTCGAAGACGTGGAGCGCGTCGAAGTCATCCGTGGTCCGGCATCCGCACTCTACGGCGCAGATGCGTTCTCCGGTATCGTCAACATCATCACGCGTCCACCAGGCGAGGGCGAAAACTTCGTCGCGGGTGGAGCTGGCAACAAGGGGCAGGGGCGCGCGGTGGCCTCGTTCCGCGGCAAGCGCGGTGATTTGTCGTACCACTTCGGTTTTGGCTACAAACAGGCCTACAACGCGGTGGATGCGGTCGGGAAAAATCGTGTCGACGTCGTACCGCTGACTGAAAATCCTGACATCGGTGTCCGCGCAGCCTGGGCGAACGGCGAAGCGCGTTATGCTTTGGGCAAGAAGTCTGTGGCGACCGTAGGCGGCAACGTCTTCTACGGCGATTACACGTTGCAGGGCCTTTCGCGTCTCGGACAGGTTACGGCGCCCGAGTCACTCCGCACCAACGTGTACAGCTCGCTCACTACTCCTGTGGGAATCCGCGTCGCGGCTTGGTGGGACCACATCGACGGAAATGCCGCTTCTTCCTACGTGACTCCTGGAGCCGTGGAAGTCCTGGGCTACGGCGTGCAGCAGGACATCGCAGATGTCGACGTATCGTGGAGCGGAACAGTCAAGCTGCTGTTCCCTCACACGATTACGGTGGGCGGCGGCTATCGCTACAAATCGATCAGCTGGATTTGGTTGGACGATGCCCATCGGCAGAATCACTTCGGCGCATACGTTCAGGACGTAATGCAGGTGGCAAAGCAAGTGCGCGTGCAGTTCGGCGCGCGCATGGACCACCATCCGCTGCTGAGTTCCCTGCAGTTCTCGCCGCGCGGCTCCATAGTGTACCGCTTTGTCGAGCAACAATCGCTGCGCTTGAGCGCGGGTCGCGCGTTCCGCGGGCCTTCATTCCTTGAGTCTTACGTCGAGCTACCGAACGCGGCACCGTTGCGCGGCGTGATGGCTTGGGGTCGAGGCAACGACAAGCTCGACCCCGAGAGCATCACTTCGGTCGAACTCGGCTACCAGAACCAAGCTTCCGACTACTTCGCGCTCGAAGCGAACCTCTACTTCAACATGGTGAAGGACGCGATTCTCTTCACGGACGTGCGCAGCTACACGCTTGGGGACTTCGCGAACAAGGGGGACAACGGCTTGGCTCAGTTCGACCCGATGATGGGCGCGTTCCCCGTAAGCTCGCTGAACTTCACGAATGAGCGTGCAACGTTCCGCCAGCTTGGTGGTGAAGTGGGTGTGCGCTTCTACCCGTTCAAGGGTCTCGACTTGTACAGCAACTACGCGAATCACGACACGCGCCCGCTCAACAACAAGGAGCGAAGCAAGGTGGATCCGGTTCGCGCCAAGGAGCAGCAGACGAGCGTGCACAAGGTCAACGTCGGCGTGCAGTATCGTGCGCCCTTTGGCCTCGATTTCTCTACGGACGTGTCGTGGTACAGCCGTCAGCTGTGGGTTGAGCAGGTCACCGACGTCACGACCGGAGTACGCTTCGACAGCTTTGGGCTGGCGCCGTTTGCCGTCCTCAACGGACGCATCGGCTACCGGCTACTCAACGACCGCGTCGAACTCGGCCTGGTCGGCACAAACCTAACGTTCAACGATAAACGCCAACATCCTTTTGGCCAACCCATGGATACCCGCGTGATGGGTACCACTCGGTTCCGGTTCTGAGGGAGGCGCAGACATGAAACAGACAATGCTTCGACTCGTTCGCAATGCACCGGGGCTACTTGTGGCTTTCGGCCTCTCGATTGGCTGTGGCAAGCCCGTACAGGATGATTTCAGGAGTGAGGGTGGCATGGCGCCCGACCCCGCCGGAGTCATCGAGGGCAGCGTCCTCTACATGGGGCCGAAGCCCACGTGCGTGTACGAAAGGGGCAAGGCCGTGCGCGTCAAAGGACGCGTAATTCTGACGATGTTCCGCTTCGACAATCCGCCTCCGCCTGAGGGGACTGCGACGACGGCCGAGAACCTGCTCGTGATCGCTGGCGAGCAACTCTTCGGCAAAGAAGACTGTCTGGCGAAGGGAGCGGAGGTCGATCTAAGCGAGCGCATCATGCGGAACGTGCAATTCCGATGGCCGCAGATCGAACTCACGGCTGAGGCGCGCGCCTTCCAAATCCGCGGTTTTTACGACTACGACGAAGACATGAACCCGTTCTTCTCCGTGAAAAACCTGCCGACTGCAGGAGACATCGCGGGGGCGGCCATCGTGAGTCTTCAGGACCCAAGCGCGGGCTTCTTGAAGATTGAAATGCCTGCGCGGGGTAAGGCGCACAACGATGGCTATCTCAAGACAGGCGTAACGGTGGCTCTCGCCAATCACGTCTGGATGGAGCGGCCTGCATTCAAGCTGGCCAAGGGCAATTGGAACTTGAGCTCAGAAGCCACACTGCCCGTGACCATCGACAGAACGATCTTTGCGCCGGACACCCACCGCACACTCAAGCTTGCCTGGGAGCAGACGTGTGCGACGCCAGGAGAAGAGGGCTGCGGCTTTGCGCTCGAGAGTTTGAGCGAGGAGCACGACGGGCCGTTGCTCGAGGCGGCCGGAGTCGAGCTCGACTTCAATCCGCTGCGATACGCGTTCGTGGTGCAGCCGGTGGACATCAAGACCGTGGTGCCAGATGGGCCAGACTTGCCCAAGGCTGACGGCGTCCCTGACCCGCATCCCTTGCTAGGTGCGAGCTTGCCTGTGCCGTTTACCTTCCCAGCCGTGATCATGCAGCGGCGCGCGCAGACGCCCGAGCAGGGCGTGCTCGAGAAGGCTGCGGGCATCCCTGCCGTCACGCTGCTCGGCACGTCCCTGCCTGGTGAAATCGAGACCAAGAAGGTGTTCTTGGACAAGATGAACATTGCCGTGCCCGCGATTGCGGTTGTGGACTTGGTCGCCAACAACACTGCATGCCGCATTCCCTACCTGCCTCCGGGCAGCGCGGCGAATAGCTACGAAGACCGCATTTCGGCCTGCGCCGAGCTGCCTACGGGTGTGTACGGTGTGAACGTGCTGCACGGCGTGGCCGGCGGCGTTCCGAGTGCCGTAGATGAGAGCATCAGCGACAATGGTCAGGTGATAACGGGCGGCGGTCTGTCTGGACAAGCCTGGACATTGCCCAATCAGCTCGCTGACCCGCTGCAGGTGGGCGCTGAGAACGTGCTCTCTCACCAGGGGACCGACGGACTGTTCGTGGTGCATGATCCGAATCCAGAGGACACCACGAGCTGCGATCAGGCCTGGGATCCCGTGTTCGAGAGCCTTCGAGACGTGACCTACAAGAAGGTCTGCAGGGCCGACGAAGACCCGCTCAGCCAATCTGCGGGTCTCTATGGAACGCTCAAAGGCGTCGACGGCAGTGGTTGTCTGCCCGAGGCTTGCTGTGAAGCTGTGGAGCACCTGTGTGGCCTTCCGCTATGCGAGACAGTCGACGTGCGAGGCCTGAAGGTACGCGCGAGCCCGACGAAGCTCACGGAGCGTAAGTTCGGCGGCGAGATGCGCAGCGTGCCGAACTGCGTTCCGTTCCCGATGCCTGCGCTGTGCTGCCCAGGTGCCGGCGATATCAACTGAAGTCTTCGCGTGCCGGCGCACTTCGGTGATAGCCAGCACAGCGAAGTCCAAGCTGCCATCGACTGCGGGCCGGACCTAGCCGAAGCCTTCAGTCGTCTTTGCCAGATTGCCCGCTGAAGTGGTCGTCCTTGCTGCGGAACAACACGTTGAACGTGGTAAGCGAGCCGTAGCACTGGGTCACGTACTGCTGGAGCTGCAGCCGGTCTTCGTCGTTGAGCTTTTCGTGGCTGTTGATCTTCTGCTCGAGTACGCGCAGCTTCTCGCGGATCAACACGACCTTGCGAAACAGGTTGTCGATGGGGATGCGTTTTTCCTGAGTGTTTTGCTTGCCGGGAACCAGTACGAGTTCGCCCCCGTGCCATCGCTCGCCGAGCTCCACGTCACGTAGGCCGAGTTCATCGAGCAAAATTTCGCGCAGCACGCTTCGGAATTCGTTCTGGTCCATATCGATGCCGACCTCATTTGGAATGGCAGGACGTTGTGGCAAAAGAGGGGCAGCGGCGCTGCGAGACGCACGCTCCTTCGCTCGCGGCTTGGGTGGTGCACCTTGCGCCTGATGGCTGGCGCAGGTCCCTGTGTCTTTGAGAGGCGCGGGCCAGCACCCCAGTCGGCACTCGCCGAGGCCGGTGCCGGACTCATCGACACGCAGGCGCATGTAAAAAATGCACGTGCCGCAGCGGTTTGTGAGGTCCCGCAGCGCCTGGCTCATGGCCGCACACGCTCATGGAGGATGGTGGCGGCGGCTCGCATCATGCGGTGGCTTCGAACTCGATGCGGTCGGAGGTCGTGCCGGCTTCACCGAGCGTAGGTTCGGCGCCGTTGTTGCTTCGTACTTTGGCTTTGCCGGGCGGGTTCATGGGGCCCGGCCCGAGCTGCACGGTGCCCAGCGAGGGAAACAGCGGCGACAGGAAGTACTGCTTGCACCAGTACCACCACACGCTCTGCTGCACGAGCGACGGGTGGATTTGATCTGAGACCGCGGCATGGAGCTGCGGCAGCCGCGTCCAGTGGACGCCGGGGTGTTCGTGATGTGCACCGTGGTAGCCGTTGTTGAACAGCAGGTAGTTGAGGACGGGGCTGACGAACGAGCGTGAGTGGTCATGCTCTGAGAACGGGTTCGTGTGAGCGTGCTGGTCGTAGTTGAAAAGCATGATCGTCCACAGCGAGAACAGGGCGGGCACGCCGATGGAGAGCAGCCATACATAGCTTCCGAGCGCGAGCCCGTGGAGGCCCACTGCAATCGCAAACGCTACCGCATACGCACCGAGCCACACCGCGTACTGCGTCAAGATGCGCCGGTACAACGCCGGGTTCTTGAGCTTTGCCTGCTTGATGTAGGCGTTGATAGGCGCGCTCTGGTAGTACGACGACACGAAGAAGTACGTGACGGCCACCAGCAAGTTGTGGCGATTGGTGAAGCGCCAGGTGATGGTCGCGTCGCCTTCGGTGTTCACGTACTTGTGGTGATTGAGGTTGTGCGTGGGCACCCAAGCAAACGTTGGGTAGCCGTAGAACACGCTGATCCACATGCCGAACGCGTTGTTCACGCGCTTGTCCGCGAAGGTCGGACAGTGATTGTGGTTGTGCGCGATGATTCCGCACGCGAGCGCGAAGTAGCAGCTCAACCAGCTGAGATACGGGACCAAAGACGGGTCGTAGAACTGGAGGGCCACAATTGTGGGCGCCAGTACAACCCAAACCAAGGTGCGGTAGTCCGCGGGATTCCGAGGCAACATGGCACTCCTAGCGAGCTACCCTGGAGCGAGCCAGGGAGGCCGGGAACGGGCACCCCGGACCGGCGGGAGCCTCTTACCACGCTCGGACTGGGGGAGACCAGCCGGAGGCGACCGAGAGTTTGGGCAGTCGCGAGACGGGATCGTGCCGAAATGGCTCACTCTCGGCCGAGCGGTGGGGGCCGCACTGAACCAGTTGGACTGGGAAAACGCGGGGAACGAGCGCCGTCACTGCGTTTTGGCACGTGCGCGGGGGAGGCGTATGGGCCGACCGTCGCGTGTAAGCGTCGGCCCTAGTTCAGCCAGCGCTTGGGGTCTCCGTTACTATCGCGGTCGCCACCCTGAATCGCTCTGAGCTTGGGGCCGCCGCGGCCCGGCTTCTTGCCCTTGCGGGCCGAGCTGCGGGGCGAGCGATGCAGCCAATGCTTGCAGAACGCGATACCGCCACCGATCGCGCCGAAGTCGGCTGCCAGCTGGGCTGCGTTGCGCGTGGTCAGAAACCCGATGATGCTGACGCCTACGATAAGCATCATCAAGTGCTTGCTTCGCATCGGAAACAGGCCGAAAAAGCTCATTTCCGCGTTGGGAGGAAGCATGATGGCGTACCCCGCGATGGCGGCGAGGGTGATGGTTTGCGGTCCTGCCAAGAGCCCTGAGAGGTTCGGCAGTAGCTGGCCCACGAACAGGGCCGCTGTGCCTGAGGAGATGGCTGCAACGACCGCAAGTTGCAAAACGCGCGCACCGCCATAGCGAGCTTCAAAAGGCGCGAGGATGAGCCAGATGAATACCAGGCTGATGGCCAGGGACAGTAGGATGCCGGGTTCGGGCGGGACCACGAGCACGTGGGTGACGAGCTGCCACAGTGTGGCAGGCGAAAGAACGCGAGGGTTCAGCGCAAGCCACGTGGTGATGGGTACGTCGAGAAAATTCTGGAGTACGGCTCCGAGAACGAAGAGGGAAAACAGCGCGATGAGAAGCGCGCGGACTGCGGGTGTGAGTGGCGGAAAGCGGAGCACACTTTCAGCCTAGGGAGCGCCGGGGCATCTCGCAAGCCAGAGGTGTCATCAACGGCCAAACGTCACCGCAGGTAGGTCTAACACTCCTGCTATGTCGACATATACCGAAATGGGCTCCGATACCTCCACCACCTCGTAGTCCTCTTCGGAAATGTAGCTAACGGCAGCGTACACGACTTGATAGTCCCCGAAGTCGAGCAACGGGTCTTTGGAATCAAGAACACCCGAGGCGCATTCCGCATCCCAAACCCATGCCGGGGACTCGAGGTTGCTGTCCAACACGGAATACACCCACAGCTCGACGCGATTGATGCCAGCGTCTTCGCAAGCTTGCGCGAGATCGCCTGAGCCGAC
>CAZEWA010000057.1:19119-27481 GCA_964515685.1 uncultured Polyangiales bacterium
CGTAGCCGTCGCTTAAAAACAGAGAGCTTGTGCAGTCCGCTTCGATGGTGCGGTCCCGTGCGCCATCGGTGATCGTAAGGACGATGCGGTCGATGTCGTATCGCTCACAAACATCGGCCGTCGGTGCCAGGCCGTTCACGACCCAGCTGACTGTGACCGGGTAAAGGTCGTCGCCGCAGCCGCTCATCAGGGGGAGAAGGGCCAAGAAGGACAACCATCGCGAGGGAGAGACTGGCATCGGGCTCCATCCTATCAAAGTCGAACGCTGACGGGGTTGACGTCGCAAACTGCATGCTTAGTTTCTTGTCAAGCCGAAGGAAGGCACGAGAGAAACCGGCCTCAATTAGGCTTATAACAAAGCTCTCCGTCGGTTTCTTTCCCGCGCCTGCTTGTGGGGGCGCTCCTGCTTCGTGCGAGCAAACGAGCCTCGCATATGAACCCAAATTGCACGCGAAAGCTCGCGTGCGTTGCCTTATGGCTATCACCAAAACAAAGGAGAAAGCGCAATGTTGACTGCATGGGACCCCTTTGCCGACCTCAACCGAGTACACCGCGAGTTCGAGAGAAATTTCTTTGGGCCGCGCAAGCGGGATGTGGACTTCGCACCCGCGGTAGACGTGCATGAAGATGCAGAATCGCTCGTTCTGCGTGCCGAGCTTCCGGGCGTGAAGCGAGAGGACATCGACGTAGCTATCGATGGCAATGTCCTCACACTCAAGGGCGAGCGTCGGCTCGAGAACGAAGAGAGCGGCAACAAGTATCATCGCATCGAACGCAGCTACGGCTCGTTTGTTCGGCAGTTCCAGTTGCCGACCAACGTGGACTCGACAGCGGTCGACGCGAATCTGAGCGACGGCGTTCTCACGCTGCGGCTACCCAAAAAGCAGGAGCTCAAGGCACGCAAGATCGAAGTCAAAGCCTGATCGCGTTTTGGCCGAGAAAAAAGGGCACTGGAGAGACCCTGTGGTCTACTCTCGTGCCCTCTTTCGATTCATTGGCGCGCACGCGGATGCGCGGCTAGCCGTGGCGAGCGCTCAGCCCAGCGCTTCTTGAATCAAGCGCTCTTGCTCGAGCTTGTGCGCCGCGTTGGAGCCCGTGGCGGGGCTTGCACTCTCCGAGCGCGAAACACAGCGCAGCGTAAAGCGCCCCTTCAAGATGGCGGGCATGCGTGCATTCATGTGATACCAACCGCCGCTATTCCAAGGCTCTTCCTGCACCCAAACCAAGTCGGTTCCGGCCTTGTACGGAGCGAGCGTCTCTTGAATCAGGCTCGGCGTGAGCGGGTAGAGCTGCTCGATACGAATCAACGCGATGTCGTTGAGCTGCTGCTTCGTGCGCGCGGCGAGGAGGTCGTAGTAAACCTTACCGGTGCAGAGGACGACGCGTCGCACGTTGGCTGGATCGACCTGGTGGTCGGGGATGATGCGCTTGAAGCTACCAGAAATGAGGTCTTCGACCGTGCTGGTTGCGTCTGGGTGACGCAAGAGGCTCTTGGGCGACATGATGACCAAGGGCTTGCGGTAGGGGCGCAGCACCTGGCGACGCAGGCAATGGAATACCTGCGCTGGCGTGGTGAGGTTCGCGACCTGCATATTGTCCTCGGCGCAGAGCGCGAGGAAGCGCTCGAGGCGCGCGCTCGAGTGCTCCGGGCCCTGGCCTTCAAAGCCGTGCGGCAAGAGCAGTGTGAGGCCGCTCAAACGGTGCCACTTGTCTTCGGACGAGCTTAGGAATTGGTCGATGATGACCTGCGCGGTGTTCGCGAAATCGCCGAACTGGGCCTCCCAAACCACCAGAGCGTCAGGGCTGTCGAGGCTGTAGCCGTATTCGAAGCCCAGCACGCCTGCCTCGGAGAGCGGACTGTCCCAGACCTCTATCTTGCTGAGCTCCTCGCTCACGTGCATCAGCGGGATGAACCTGCGACCCGTGATGGCGTCGAACAGCACGGCGTGGCGATGGCTGAAAGTGCCGCGTCGGACATCCTGGCCGCTGAGGCGTACGCGCGTTCCCTCTTCGAGCAGGGATGCGTACGCGAGAATCTCCGCTGTGCCCCAATCGAGAGGCTTCTCGCCGATGGCGCGCTCGCGGCGTTCCTTGAGGAAGCGCTTGGCCTTCGGATTGGCGTTGAAATCATCTGGCGTGAAGATGATCTTGTCTGCCAGAGACAAGAGCCGCTGATGCGAGAGGCTTGTGTCGGCCTCAGGACATTCGGCGTCGGACCCGCCCACGTAGCCCTGCCAGAGGCCGCCCATCGCGTAGTCAGGCGGCATGTAGCTACCGCGCTTTGCTTCGACGAGTTCTTCCTCCATCTGGGCCTGACGGCGCGTCGCAATCTCTTCGGCTTGCGTGTCCGTGATAAAGCCGCGCTCTTTAAGATGGCGTACGTAGGTCTCGCGCACAGAGGGCTGACGATCGATGACCGAGTACATCACGGGCTGCGTGTAGCGCGGCTCATCGGCTTCGTTGTGGCCGTAGCGGCGGTAGCAGTACATGTCGATGACGACATCCTGGCCGAACTGCTGGCGGTAATCGACGGCGAGTCGAACCACCTGCGTGACGGCCTCTGGATCCTCGCCGTTCACGTGGAACACCGGGCAGCGCAGCATGCGCGTGATGTCGGTGCAGTAGGGTGTGGAGCGCGTGTCTTCGGGAGCGGTGGTGAAACCGATCTGGTTGTTGATGACCACGTGCACGGTGCCGCCCGTGGTGTAGCCCTGCAGGCGGCTCAGATTGAGCGTTTCTGCGACGACACCCTGGCCGGCGAACGCGGCGTCACCGTGAATCAACAGCGGCAATACCTTGCGGCGCGACAGGTCTTCCTTGCGGTCGCCCTTGGCGCGCGCGCGTCCCTCGACCACGGGGTTTACCCACTCGAGATGGCTGGGGTTGAAGCACAACGTCAGGTGCAAACGCGAGCCGT
Organism: uncultured Polyangiales bacterium; assembly: GCA_964515685.1. GTDB lineage: Bacteria > Myxococcota_A > Polyangia > Polyangiales > DASUME01 > DASUME01. Next base: position 22,037 of record CAZEWA010000057.1, read on the forward strand.
CGATGTTGCGGTCGCTCGAGAAGCCCATGTGGTACTTCACGTCGCCGCGCCCGATGAGCAGCTCCGGATGGTTGTCGTTGAAGGCAAAGAACAGCTCACGCATGCTCTTTTCCATCACGTTCGCGAGCACGTTCAGACGGCCGCGGTGCGCCATGCCGATGACGAGCTCTTCCACCTTGTGCTTGGCGGCACCTTGGATGAGCTGTTCAATCAAGGGAATGACGCTCTCGGCGCCTTCGAGCGAGAAGCGCTTGGCGCCGACGTACTTCGTGTGCAGGAATTGCTCGAACAGCTCGGCATCGATGAGCTTCGTGAGCAGCATGAGCTGATCGTCGTGCGTGAGCTCCGTGCGGTTGAGCGTGGTTTCCATGCGCCGCTGGAGCCACTGACGCTCCTCTGGGTCCTCCATGAAGGTGAACTCCACGCCGATGGTGCGGCAGTAGGTTTCCTTCAGGCGCGCGACGATGTCCTTGAGGGGAAGGGTGCTCGGCCCCGCCATATCGCCGGTGAAGAACACGGTGTTCGGGTCGACCTGATCGAGGCCGAACGTCGCTAGGCTGAGTTCGTTGGGGAGTGGCGGATTCCGGTTGAGCGGATCGAGGTCTGCGTAGATGTGGCCGCGCACACGGTAGGCGTTGACGAGTGCCGAGACGCGCCCTTGAAGCTCGCTGACAAACAAGGCGTCGGCGCTCAAGGAGGTGCCGGCATCGCTCGGGACAGCCGAGGGGACGTATTCCGCCGTCGACGGCATGAGCACTGGGACTGCATGGCCATTGCCGCCGCGTCCACTTGGGCTGTTGCGAACCGAACGCGGAGCCGACGCTTCCGACCCCTTGGTGAGTGCGGCCTGTGGGGATTCCATCTGCGGGGTGCTATCCGCAAAGTTCAGCACTTGCCCTTGGCGCTCATGCGCTTCGAAAAAGCGCCGCCAGCTTGGATCCACGGCACCGGGATTTTCCCGGTATCGCAAATATTGTTCTTCGACAAAGCCTTGGTTGACGCCGAAATCGAGTTCCATAACCCCACTCGCTTGCCAACGTGCTTCGTACGCCGCAATGCCCTGCTGCGTCGGCCCTCAGTCGGCATTAAAAATCGGCGCAACCGTACCCCGAAAGGGGTTTGCTTGCTAGCACCAGAACGCCGTTTGACCCGATTCCGTTCTCGCGTGTGCGCGCAGTTTTTGTGGAATAATTACGAAAGAATACATATGTCGAACTCGTAAGCGCGGGGGCGGCATCGAGGAGTTCTCGTGCATAGGACATTTTTGACTCTGGCAGCGGTGCTCGGATGTACGGCTGTGGGCTTTGGCGCCTTTGGAGCCCACGGCCTCACAGGACGCCTTCAGGCGCTGCCAGACGGCGCCCTGCGCATGGAGTGGTGGAAGACAGCAGCGCTGTATCACCTGACCCACGCACTCGCGCTGGCGCTCGCTGCGGGGCTCGTCGGTGAGACGCGAGCCGGCAAGTTTGCATGCGTGGCATTTCTGTGCGGTGTCGTGCTGTTTTCCGGCAGCTTATACACGATGACGCTGACTGGAATCCGCGTGCTCGGCGCGGTGACCCCGCTCGGTGGTCTGGCGCTCATGCTGGGTTGGGCAGCCCTGGCGGTAGCCGCTTATCGAGGCTGAGAGCGGCCCGGTCGGTGAGCGAGGGCTTACGCGTTTCGTAACAGGCGCTGCGCAATCGCTCTTACGTTTGCGGGATACGCCGTTTGTTGGGGGACCAGTTTGAGCTCGCGTGCGGGCAGCGTGCGCAGGACCTTTGAGGCCCCCTCGGGGGAGAGCCGCGGGTTCGACAGCAAAGCCCTGCGTACGGGGCTCTGGCGCACCCAATGATCGTTGTCGCAGATGAGGTCGAGCAGGGGACGGGGCATCGTGCCCTTGCGGGCCATGGACGCGACCTCGGGAATCGTCACTTTGGGGTTGCGAAGCAGGCTCTCCCAGACCGCCGCTCCGTACAGGCGCTCGAGCTGGACGCGATCTTCCAGGCTTGGGCCCTGAGCGACCTTGGTGCGTGCCAGGGCGGACAGGTTGCGCAGGCGCTCGCGCGGGCTGGGATTCAGGAGTGCGGGGTTGGGGCTGCCATCGCCTTGGGCTAACTCCGAAGTTTCCGGTTCGGGTGCTTCGTCGAGCGCCGGTAACGCCAGCGGAAGGTCGCTTTCTACGAACGCGCGCAGTTCGCCGACGGTCGCTTCCGTATGCGATGCAAACTGCACGGCAATGCCAGCGTGGGGCGGGGTCTCGAGGACCATCACGACCTGGCAGGGGATCTTATGCACGCGCGCGTTTTCGGGGTGCTCCAACGCGAGCAGGACTTCGGAGAAGAGCGGAAACGCCTGCGCGTCCACTGCGCCTTTTACGAAGGCGCGACCGTGAAGCAGGTTGGTTTGCATCTCTTCTTCGAGGGCCGCAAGGCTCGAAAAGCGCAGGAAGAGCGTGCGCTCGGTCATCGTCTCCTCCTACAGCTGCAGCTAGCGCATCCAGCGTATCGCAGGTCGTGCATAGGAGGAAAGCGGGACTGCGCGGAGCGGGATGCGCGAGGCGCTACAAATGCGCCTCAGTGACCGCCGCCCATGCCGCCCATGCCACCCATGCCGCCCTGACCGAGCTGTTGCTGAAGCTGGCGTAGCACCTCAGGTGGAATCTCCTGATTGCCTCCGCCCATATCAGGTGGGGTTGGGGCCTGAGCCCCCGGCTTTTGCTCCGCTTCCTGGAACGCTGAGGCATCTGCGAGGAGGCGCTCCGCGTTGTGCTTGGCGATGCGGTAGATGATGTCGTTGCCCTCGAGACGCAGCGCGTATTCGCCGCTAACGCCCGACTCCTTGCCGAGCTGTAGCGTGTGTGTGGTGCCATCGGCCAAGGTCAAGATGGCGCTGGCACTCGGTGCGTCGAAGCCCAACGACTCAGGCGTTTCGGCTGCCTCAGCGAAGTCTGCAGCGCGAAGACGCCCCAGGGTGGAGCTCAAGCTCTGCACTTTTGCATCCGAGAAGCGCGCGATGGGTTTTTCGCCTTTGGCTAGGGTCTGTGACCACTTTCCATCGGCCTTCTCGAAGTTGAACGTGCCCTTGGCAGAGGTCAACTTGAGTGTCGTGAGGTTCTGGGCATCGATATCCAGAATCACGCGGTCGCGGAGCAGCTTGAGGTCCTTGTCGAACAGGTGGCGGAACGCGCCTTTGACATTGAGCACCTCGTCCTTGCCTTCGGCTCGAACCAGGGTGCCTGCGCCCTTACTCGCGCCGATAAACAGCGTTAGCAGAGGCTTGTCACCGGCGCTCACCTTGACGCGTACGGCCTGGGCGTCGTCGACTTCAAGCCGCGCATGGTTTTCCTTGCGGGATGCCGCCACGCCTTTGACTTCGAGCGCAGCGAGCTTTTCCAGCATGGATTCGACAGCGGCCTGGTCGGCCTTGGCAGTCACGGGCGAAATGATGCTCCACGTCCCGTCCTGCTTGCTCAAGGACACGCTGCCCTTGCCGGGATTTTGTAGCTCGAGACCAGTGATGTCTTCTTGCTTGAGCGTTGGAAGCGTCGCACTCGGCTTCTCAACGGATGTCTCGGCTTCGCGGGTGCGCATGGCCGATGCCGCAGCTCCACCCAACCCGAGCAAGATGATCACGGCGATCCATAGGCGATTCTTGTTCACGGCGATCCTCCGACGATCTTACAACGAAAGGTTGGCGCGCTTCTTTTTACGGAACTGCCAGCGCACAAGGCCGAATCCGATGAGCAAGAGCGGCATGAGCGCGATGTTGAAGAGCTTGTAGCGGGCCTTCTTTTGATCCCAGTCTTCGAGGGCGACCTTGCGCTTATCGAGAGCTGCCTGAGCGCCGGCTTCGTCGCCTTGCTTGGCCGCGTCTTGAATCTCGGTCTCGGCTTCCTTGAGCGTTGCCGGCACCTCGATCATGGGGTCTTCCACGCTCTTGGCGCGGATGGCGATGAGAGCGTCTTCCTGGGCGAGCCAGTCGATGGCATTCAGGCCGAATGCGACCGAGCTGTTGATGTCGCGCTGACCTGCGCGGTCAGGCGGCGGCAAGAACTCGTCGCGCAGAAAGCCACTGGAGCCGACCACGAGCACATTGACAGGCTTTGCGGCGCGCTCCGGACCGCGGGGGCCCTGGGGGGCGGCCCCTTCTGCACTGGACACCGCTTCTGCCTGGAATGCGGAGGGAAGCTTGCCCTCGATAGCAATTGCGAGCGGGAAGGGGCCACGCTTGTTGCCCATGGTCCACTCGCGTGGATCGCGAGGCTTGAGGTCGACGTTGTCGCCCTCGATGAGCCAAGAGTTCTTGCTGGTGTTCGCCAGGATCGTGAACTTCACGTCCTTGTCGGCGTTCAGGGCGCCGGTTTGCTTGAGCGACGAACCGAAGGGCATGAACACCTGGCTCAAGCGGTAGGTGACAGGGTGCTTGGCCTGCTCTTCGTCGAACGCGATGATCGGCACAGGCGGAAAGGCAACGGGCAGCTGGATTCCAAAGCGTGTGCGAAGGGGCGCCTGGCCGCAACGCGCATCGCCGATGACCTCGTCATTGATGTGAACGCCCCACTTGGAGAGCAAGCGGTTGAGGCCGGTATCGACCGCCGTAGCGCTCAGGTCGGTCTGATCTTGCTTGATCTTGAGCGTTCCACCGAACACGCCGAGGCTGCCGCCGTTCATGACGAAGGCGTCTATGTTGCGCAGCTCGTCGTCGCTCAGCGGACTCTCCGGGGCCACGATAAGAAGTGCGCGCAGGTCCTTGTCGATGGCGGACTGTGCACTCACCTCCGTGAGATCGTAGGTTGGGAGAAGCTGCTTCAGCACGGTGAGCCCCTGCGCCAGGGTGGGGCCCTCGTGGCCGCTCAATACGCCGATTTTGGTCTTCTCGCCGGCGAGCTCGCGGATGGTCTGCGTGACGTCGTATTCGAGGCCTTCCGTGCCGGAGACGGCGGGGATGGCACGACGCTCGCCGAGGTAGTTGAAGACGATGCCGCGGTAGCCTTCGACGACCTGAACGGCGTCGTTCTCGATCTTCTGATGCGCTACGCGCTGGACGCCGTCGGCTTCTGCCTCTTGCTGCAGTTCCTCGGACTCCCCGGGATTTACGAAGCGCAGCTTGACCTTACCGCTCGAGGCTGCCTGATACTCCTCGAGTAAATCGCGGACGTAGCGCTCGGTCGCATTGAATGGAGGCGGCAGATTTTGCGTGAAGTAGGCTGTGATCTCGAGCTTGTCCTCGAGGCCTGACACCATGCGCTTGCTGCCGTCGGACAGGGAGAACAGCTTGTTCTTCGTGACGTCGACGCGGCCGAAGAAGAACACGCCCAAGATGTTGAGCAGAATAAGGATGCCTGCGACAGCGCCCAAGAACGCTATCGATTCGGTGGCGGCACGGGCCCGTTTGTTCATCGCCATGGTTTTCTCACTTCCAACGACGGCTTTCGAGGGATCGGAACGCGAGCCCCAGGCTCAG
>CAZEWA010000058.1:0-3576 GCA_964515685.1 uncultured Polyangiales bacterium
TTGCGCTCCGGTGCGTGCGCGTTGTCTGCGGCGCGCAGCAAGCGATAGTTGCGCCCGCGATGCGCAAGTTCGTCTTTGCCGAGCGCACTCAGTAAGGTCTCGATGCGGCGCACCTCGTGCGCTTCGGGTGAGCTGTTCTCAATGACCTTGGGCGCCTCGAGCAGCTCGTCGCACTCGACCAAAATGTAGTCGCCGAAGCCGCTGAAGCTGTCGAGTTCGCGCTCGAAGCGTCGCAGTAGCTGGTAGTCGGAGGCATGACTGAACGGATCGCCCCACAGCTCCTGGTAGATGTCGCGCAGCGCAAAGCGGGTGGTAAGGTCCTGGAGCATGCGCTCGAGCAGCCACACGCCCTCGAGGTGGGCGAGTTGGCGTCCTCGGTGGTCAGCGGCGCAAAGGTACCGGACGAGCAGGTAACGTTTGCCGTCGAAGGGGATGGCGTGCGGCTCGAACATCGCCCGGCAGCCTAGCCTGGGTCTGGGGAGGGGGCTTTCGCCTTAGAGCCCCATCACCCCAAAATCACCCCTGGGTGCTGTCAGATCTCGGCTCCAGGGGGTCGACAACTACCCAGTCATGGCCGATACCTAGGGCGGCACAGGCAGTCAGAGGGCTTCGCATGAGTTTCTCCAAGATCGTGGTTCACAGTCCGCTGGGGGACGAAGCGTTTCAGCTCAAGAGTATGGCTGGAGCGGAAATGTTGGGCCGTTCGTTCGCATATGAGCTCGACCTGCTAAGCACCCTCCACGATATCCACCCGACGGATTTGCTTGGGCAAACCCTGACTATCGCCTTGGACATTGGGGGCGATGCTACCCGATACTTTCACGGGTACGTGACCCGGCTCGCCGTGGGGGTGGGGCAGGGGCGCTACTCCGAATACCGGGCGACGGTACAATCTTGGCTCTGGTTTCTCACGCGCACGACCAACTGTCGCATCTTCCAAGGGCAGAGTGTGCCCGAGGTGGTAAAGCACGTGTTCCGCGCGCACGGTTTCACGGATTTTGAAGACGCGCTCGGTGAGGCGCACCGCAGTTTCGACTACCTGGTGCAGTACCGTGAGACCGACCTTGACTTCGTGACCCGACTCATGGAGCAGGAGGGGATCTACTACTATTTCCGCCACGAACAGGGCAAGCACATCTTGGTGATGGCGGACGGATACGGAGCCCATCAAACCGCGTCAGGGTACGAAACCATTCCCTTCTACCCGCCTAACGACAACCTTCGCCGCGAACGGGACCACTTGGACATGTGGCGGTTTCGTCAGCAGGTGAAGGCTGGCGAATATGTGCTCGATTCCTACGACTTCAAACGTCCGCGTGCAGAGCTGCAGGTCTCGCTGCGCGCGCCTTTGTCGCACGAGCGGGATGACTTTCAGGTCTACGATTACCCCGGCGAGTACATCGAAGTCGTCGACGGCGAGCAGTACGCACGCGTGCGACTCGAGGAACAGCAAGCAGACGCCTATGTGGCGAACGCTGAGGGAAACGTGCGAGGGCTCTTCCCTGGAGCGCTCTTTGCGCTGACGGGATACCCGCGTGATGACCAGAACCAAGAGTATCTGGTGACGAGCACCTCCTTTACGCTGCGCGGTCAAAGTCTCGAGTCGGCGCGCGATGTCAGCGAGGAGGCCGTTTTTCGCTGTAAAATGTCCGTCATACTCGGCTCGACGCAGTTCAGGCCGAGCCGCTCCGTGCCACGTCCTGTGATGCCCGGGCCTCAAACGGCACGCGTGGTCGGCAAGGCGGGCGAAGAGATTTGGACCGATGAATTTGGGCGTATCAAGGTGCTCTTCCACTGGGATCGGGAGGGCAAAGGCGACGAGAAGAGCTCTTGCTGGTTGCGTGTGGCGCAGGTTTGGGCAGGCAATGGCTGGGGTACCATCCACATTCCACGCATCGGCCAAGAGGTCGTTGTGAGCTTTCTGGAGGGCGACCCCGACAGGCCACTCGTCACTGGCAGCGTGTACAACGGCAACATGGCGCCGCCCTTCCCGCTGCCGGGCGCTGCCATGGTCAGCGGCGTTAAATCGGACAGCACACCCGGTGGGGGGGGGTACAACGAGATCTCGCTGGACGACACGAAGGGTAAGGAAAAGATCGTCGTCCACGCTCAGCGCGACATGGGATCGACAGTCGAGCACAACCAGGCCACCATGGTGCGCAATGATCGCACGACCAGCGTGAATCGGAATCACAGCGAGACCATTGGCGGCAGCCAAACCATCTCCATCGGCGGTGGCCAATCCATGAGCATTGGCAAGAGCGCTTCCGTCTCGGTGGGTGCGAGTTCCACGGAAACCGTGACGGTCGCGAAGGCGCTCACCATTGGCGCAGCCTATCAGGTGAGCGTGGGTGGTGCGCTCAACGAGACTGTGGTGGGACTCAAGGCCGAGGAGATTGGTGGCCTACGCAGCGTGAACGTTGGCGCCGCCAGCACCGAGAACGTAGTTGGGAACAAGACGCTGTCCGCGAAGAACATCAGCGAATCGGCTGCCGCGAATGTCACCATCAAGTCGGGCAAGAGCATGTCGCTCGAGTCGGGCGAGAGTTTTGGCATCAACGGCAAGAAGAAGGGCATGATCGAGCTTGCCGATGAGCTGACCATCAAGGTGGGAAGCGCCAGCATCACGATGAAGAAGAACGGCGACATCACCATCAAAGGGAAGAAGATCTCCATTGAAGGCAGCGGTGATGTGGTGATCAAGGGCAGCAAGATCAAACAAAACTAGGCAGGCAACCGCTCTACTACGGTTTCGCCGACTCGGTCGGCGTCGGCGGGTAGGGCGCCCCTATTACGGCCTTAAAGCGTACGTGCTGACCTCGCCGTCGAAGTTTGTAATCTCGGCTTTGATCGCTTTGCCAGCGCCGTCGTAGAAATAGCGGTAGCGTATGGTGGAGGCAACAGAGACCGTCTCTGAAATCGGCACCCCATCGTCGCCGCGCCTCACGTGCAAGAATCGCGGATTCGGGAATCGTTGGTCCGCGACGAGTGCAGCTTCTGCGCGAATGGACTCGCCAGGTTCGTCTGCCTGCAGTGTGAAGAAGGCCTCGGCTTGCTCGCCCACCAGCGCGGGCGCCATACCGGCGTATGGGGTTCGTTCGAGACGAACGCCTTCGAAGAGCATGAACCTCGTCGCTCCGCCTTCCGTATACAGCCAAGCCCGGTAGTGGTTACTTTTGAGCGCCTCCGCGTAGGTTAGCTCGCGTGTCGGAAAAATCGGATGACTATAACTGCCCCAGCTCGCGAAGAAGTAGATGTCGCAAGGAAGGCCATCCAGCACTTGCGGGACGTGAGGCATGTCGAGCTTCCACTTCTTGGGGATGCCTCCGCTAATAAACGAGGCAACCCGGTAGGCGTATGTGGCGAGGCCCACGAAGACCAGCAGTACCACTAGGATGACGATTCGCCATGTCACGGGGGCGCTCCAAGCTAAGGTGCGGGTTCACTCAAGTATCGTGTGGCGACCATACATATTTCGGAGATCCGCTTTGGAAAGCGCACCGGTAGGGCCGTAGAAGTATCGGTAGCTAAGGGCGGTCACTCGCGAGACGATGGTGGCTGTTCGCACCCCGTTGG
>CAZEWA010000058.1:3676-15126 GCA_964515685.1 uncultured Polyangiales bacterium
TGTAGGGGCCAAGAGGCACCCGCAAGCTGCCGCGAGCATGCGGAGAAGCCTCACTTGATGACCTTGAACTTGTCGAGGCTCGCGGCCGTCATCATGCTCTTTTGAAAGGAGTGGCAGTGATTGCCGAGCTCGAAAAACCAGCTCCATCCGCCTGAATATCCTTGAGTAAACTCGCGCATGGCCTGCATGACATCGGCGTCGCTTCGGCAATCGTCGAGAATCGGTGAATATACCTCATGGCCAATGTCGCCAGCTAGTGCGTGGGGGTCCTTGTTAGGTTTCCCAAGGAAACTGGTAACGCCATTGAGTTCGCCTTCCACGCCGAAGAAAGTTTGCCCCAGCTGGCTGTTGCGCATTTCGTAAGCGGCCTGTCTCGCCGAATGAATTGCATCAGCGAACATGTAGGCAATGTTTGCCAGCGTGCCTGCGTCATCCGTTGGTGGTTTGGGCGGGTCAGGAGGGCCCTTGGTGTAATTGGCCTCGTCACCAATGCGGTACTTGGGCCACCAGCCGTAACTCTCGTCGCCCATTACCGTCCACCAGTGGCCGTACTTGTCTGCAGCATCGGGGTTCAAATCCAGGTGCTTTCGGTGAAACACCACGTTGTCAATGAGGCGATAGACCACGAGCTGGGCCTCGATCTTCGCGGTCTGTCCTGAAAGCACTTCGGCGGTTACGGTCGTCTTCGACTCGGCCTTGCTCTCCCACATGACGCGGGGGTAGTGCACGAGAAAGGTCGAGTACTTCCCGTCCAGGAACTTCTTCCAGACTTCGACCTCGTACGTCAGTGGCGTAAGGTCAGAGATGTTCGCAACACCTGATTTGTCTGAGTAAACCTTTGTTTTCTCGACGGTGACGCGAGCATCAGCGATGGCATCGCCGTTGCACACGTCGACGACCTTGAGCTCGATGTTGCCCGGGTCGACCTGTACTTCTTCAACGCCAGCATCCATGCCCGGCGCCTGCACGACTCCGGCCATGGTGGCGGCGTTCGGAGGGCTCCCCGATGGCCCGCAATTGTTGAGCATCGGATCACCGAGCAGCTGGACGTTCTTGCCCTCGATCTGCACCGTGAGTGAACCCGGCCCAACGAATTTGGTCGGACCGTGGGTGTTCGCTGAGATCAGGCCACCGCCCGTTCCCTTCGATGCGATGTCGCCCTGGCTGTTGAAGGTCGCGCCGCGAATGGCGACAGAATTTCCTTCGATCTTGACCTTGGTCGAGTAGCCCTTGGGCGTGTCGCTGCTCTTGCCGATGTTGGGCAGCGGTGTTGGCACAAAGGGAGCTGGCGGCCCCGGCATTTTGCAGACGTTGGGAACCGTCGCGGCTGCGATGCCGTTGCTGCCCTTCGTTACAGGGGTTTTCGGAGCATTTACGGTGACGCTTCCCATGTCTGCCTACCCAGTTAGCGCTTGTTCTAGAGCGATGGCGCCCCGCAGTCCCGAATCCGAGGCCGCCCATATAAGGGCTCGAGAGTCGCTCGCGTAACCGCGTGCCCAGCTTCGGCACGCCAGCATACACAGCAGAGGTACGCTGGCTGCCCCGAGATCCCCCCAGACTGAGGCCGGAGCCTCGTAGTCCGAAGTTGCCAATTGGTCTCCGATGCGGAGCTGCAGGAGACCCCACTCCTCGGAGCGGAAGCGTTCACCGTTGACGTCGCACAGGACCATGCCGGGGGCTTCGCGAGGCAGTTCGAGACCTGAGCACGCCGCTAGTACGGCCTCGGTCAGTCCATCGCCGCGAGATACCTCGTCGTTGCTGATGAGCTTCGTCTCTTGACTGGTGTGCGCATTCAGCAGCCTCGCGAGTGGTGCAATGTGCAACGAGCGCAGCGTTGACTCTGTGCCCAGCGCAAGGAAGCCGGCACCTTCGGAAGGAGGGAACCCCGAGCGGGCCATGGGCGTCGCAAGTCGTCGCTGCGCGTGCAGCGCATGAAGCGTCTCGAGCTGCAGGTACGAGTCCACGCCGCCAACGATGACCAAGCTGTCCTTGCGCTGCGCGAGAGTCTTGAGAGCTTGCTGCAACCCGAGCGCACAGCCGGCATGGCCGCGACCCACTAGCTGGATGTCGCACCAAACATCTCGCTCCACGAGTTGGGTACCGAGAGCCTCTGCCACGCGGAGCGCGTCCTGTTCGCTGAAGCCCGGCCGCGTCTCGGGTAGAGCGAGCAAGACGTGTGCTTTTGGCAACAGGCCACCTGAGGCGCGCAGTTTCTGTAGAACCTCGGCGAGCGCGCTTTCCGCCATCGCCAACAGTCGATCTGTGTGAGGCAGTTCCGGATCGAGCAGCGGATCGGACGCGCCCGTGGCGAGCTCACCTGCTTCGCCCACGCGCAAAGGGTAGTCGCCCAACCGCGAGATGCCGGCGTGCACTGCCGCGGCAGCGCTCTCCGCATTGAGCCCAACGGGGGTGCGAGCGCCGAGGGCGAGGACGTGTGCGCCCCTGCTCATGTTGATTCTTCCCAAATCGAGGTGCGGTCGAGGTAGTCACAATCCCTGGCCTTCACATGAAGGCTTGTCTGCCAGACGATGATCACGCGCTTTTCTTCAGGTTCGATGATGACGGAGCTGAGGTTTGCAAAGTGATCTTCTCTGCGGCTTCCGAACCACGTCGCAAAGCGCAGCGCCACATTGGGGAGTTCGAAATTGAGCACGCCTTCCGGAGTCATGTGCACGAGCTCCACACGCTCGCCCCCTTTCAGATGGTCCTTGGGTCGTTGATCGACTGGAGAGGAAAGCGTGAAGGCCTCGTCGTAGTCTGCTGGCAAGAACGGTTTTTGGGTCTTCGCCCAATGTTCGTCGTAGGTGCCTGCCAGCTGGCTGCGCGGGGCCCACCAACTATCGATGGCACCGTAACCTGCCGGGCCACGCGTTCTGGGGTCGCCCGTGATGTGTTCAATGGCGTGGGTAAGCCGGCCCTCTAGGCGACTCTTATCGCTGGCAACGCCACGTCCTACAGGGTTGCGTGCGTCCACGACGTGGCGGCGAGCATCCGGGTCGCTTTGGTCCATGCCTCCAAAGGCGGACTCGTAGCGAATGGGCTCACTCGAGAAGGGTTTGGGGCTCGATGTGGCGACCACTCCGAAGCCATGACCGTAGACACGCGGACCGTGAACGATGAGCGTCTTGTGCACGGAGCCAACGCGCAACGACACTTGCACCGAGGTCGCGGGCTTGCCCCGGGGGGCGTGAGCGTGGGCGTTGACGATGATGTCCGTGCCGTGCTTTTTCGCACCGAGATCCGCGTCCCAGCGCAGGCTCGATTTGCCGGGCTCACCGAAGTATTCGGGAGCCAGTGCCGGAGGAAGCTGCTCTTCGGCCAGCTTCACCCCCTCGGGAAGGATGTCGTAAGTGGCCCTCACGGCCACGATCCAGTGGTGCTCGCCGCGCTTGTCGCGCACCCAGTTTCGCTCGGCGGCATAGGGAGTCTGATTGGAAATCACCCACATACGAATGCTCCAATTTAGAAATCAGCGAACGGGTTGCGAAGCTTCCGGGCCGGAAGTGCGAACACCGCGGAGAGCTGCGCGCGCTGTGTGGCGCTGAGCCCCCTTGTGTCGAGCCGAAAGGCGCATTGACTGCGAATGAGAGCGGCCGCCGCGGTGGTGTGGCGTCTACGTAGGGCCGCTCCCTCGAGATAGGCGCCTAGCGAATGGGCGTTGTAGGGTTGTCCCCCGAGATAGCGCCCGTCCAAGGCGAACCTCGACTGATTACGAGACCACCACTCATTAACCCTGAGCGCATTCGGAGTCGGCAGATCATCGACTGGGTGACGCTCTGGGGAGGCCACATCTTCTTCCAAGGGCGGGAGCGACGCCAGCGCCTCTGGGTCTTCCTCGACCGGGGGCAGGTCTCCGCCTGGGTGACTCTCGTCGGGGATCGTGAGGCCAGGGTCTTGCAGGTCGAGGCCGGCGATGCTCGCGATGGCCTCGAATGCTAGCTTTGCGGCACGTTCGTCATTGCCTGACAACAAGGGCAGCATGGCCTGGATGCACTCAGGGTTCCCTGAGAATCCGAGTGCGAAGATGGCATCGTCGCGGCTGCCGTCTGACGATATCCGTTCTTCTAGGCGCCTGTGTGCGCTTGAGCCGCCGAGAGCAGCGTACAGCTGCATCGCTCGCGGGTTCCACGAGCTGTCGGCCAAGGCGTCCGCCTCGCATGCCGCGAAGCCACTCTGCGCGTGGCTCGTCAACGCCGCGTGCCAGGCCGCCTCGCGGACCTTCGGATCTGCGTGCTGCAGATGACGCTCTGCCCAGTAGAGGTAACGTCCACTGCCGTCGTCGCCCGCGAGTTGCAACGCCGGGAGAAGGATCGATGGCTCTTGAACCTCGAGCCAGCGCTCGAGGGCGGGCACAGAAGCACCGCTTGCCGCGAGCAACGTGAGGAGCTTTTTGGCTTCAGTCTCCTGCTTGGTCGAGCTGAGTCGATAGCGACACGTCTCCACGATCTCCGCGTCGTGGACCAAGGCGCATGCGCGCACGGCTGCGGCTCTGATCGCAGGCTCGTCATGCACGATCCCAGCAAGCACGGCGACCCGCTCCCCAAGTCGAAGCAACGCCATCGCCGCCACCTGACCTCGGTGTTGTGTAGATACGCTTGCGGTGTGAAGCGCTTCGACCAACTCGGTCCGTTCCGGGGCTGCATCGACGAGCAGCACCTCTAGCATTCCGAACAATTGGCGCTCTGGACCGCGTGCCAGTGACGCCAGATCGTACTCGGCGTCCTCGTGGGCCGCGTCGATGGCGTCGGCGTAATAGGCGGCCTCGTCGAATGCTTCCTCGTAGACGTCCGACAGGAGATTGCGGGGCACGACCATCCGTTGCTGCGACATCAGTTGATCTTTACGGAGCCGCCTCGAATGCGATTCAAGCTGCGCGCTCGCGTCTCCACGTAGACGCCGCGAACGACGATCCGACCGTTCGCTCTCATGACTAAAGATGACTCTCCACATTCGAAGGAGATCTCGCGAGCACCGCGAATGACAACGCGCTCTCCGTCGACCATGACTTCCTTGGGAAGCCCGACCGCCGTTAGTAATGACTCCGCGGTTTCCGCGCAGGGACAGGCCTGCCCTTGCTGCTGGAGAACGCCCACGATCACCGGCTTTTCGCCTGCGAACACCACCAGCACGTCTTGTCCAACGGCACATCGAAGTGTGCTGGCGCCGACGGTCGAGCGCGCGAGCATGGGCTCGTCGGATGCCCCCTCGAGCACGACTAGCGGTCCATCGCTGGAGTAGTGCGACAGCCGGGCGATTATGTGCTCGCGCATGGACGGCGCCCGAGCCGGATTGAGTGGGATTACCTGTGAGGTTCGCTCCGCTGCTTTCTTCATGGCTACCCTTTTTTGTCCGGACGTCATCTGCCTGAGCTAGCGCTCTAGGCTTATACTGTAAAAGCAGCCAATTCGACAGCACGACGCGAACGGCTCGGGATGAAGGCCAAGGCGACGACTCTGCCTCGGTCTAGGTAAGATAAAGCGGCTGAGAGAGTCGAGCGGAAGCTGCAAATCTTCTCGAGTGCAGTGCATGTCAGCCGTTACCGTAGGGGCGGTCACTGCCTCGCCAAGTATCCGAAGATTCCCGAAGAGAGCTTGCAGCAGTGGCTCGTCGACGCACGGAGTGCGAACCTCACTCCGTACTGGTCGTTGGTGATCGGCAAGGATTGAGCGTCCGCTCGAACGCGTGCGTGTGCGCCGCAGTCTGCCTTGCAGGCTGTCGCGCAGGTCGGCCTTCAAGCTATCTTGCTCGGCATGTCCAAGTGGTTGTTTCGCGTCGTGCGCGCTTCAAGGAGTGGCGCGCTCGCCAGCGCAACGCGCTCAGCATCCAACAAGGGCAGTTCAACATCGGCTCGACCTCCGGCGGTCAGGGTGGCGTGCTGCGCTACGGCTTCAGCTTCTGAGTCGCTGTCGTTGCGTGCCAGCTTGGTGATCGCAGTCGCCGGCACGCTCATCGCGACCACGCCTCAGAATTCGTCTGAGGAGACGCTCAGGCCACTGCGGGTCCGCGGACCGGCGGACTCTGTGGTGGACTTGCGCGTGGCGTCTTGCACCTTACGGCGTGACTGGACTTCGGTGTTGCCACTAGGCTCGCGCGCGCTGCGGTTGGGCTTGGTGTTCTGATTCGAGCGCTCAATTGTGCCTGCGCCGGGCTGTACAACTGGTTCTTGCGGCGCTGCGGCGGGCTCAATGTGCGGGGAAGGTGGCGCCTTGCCCCAATCGTCGTTTTCGGCGTTGAGACCGGCATCTAAGGCTGCGTTACGTGGCACTTCCGCTGACACGCTGGCTTGTTGTACCTCGATTGCTGAAGGTGCCTGAGCTGCGACAGGAGCGGGGGCAGCTGGAGCCGGGGCCGCTGCGGTTCCGCCGCGCGAGAAGTGCACCACGCCCCAGCCTATGACGCTCAGCGCGAGGGCTGCGGCCACGCCGAGACCGACCGCGTTACGTCTGGGTGGGGCGATGGAATCATCGGCATCCGTCCGCACCACAAATGGCGTGGGCGACGAAACAACCGAGGGAATGCGCCCTGAGTCGGATTGTCCCGGCGGACGCCAGCTTGCCCCATTGTTAGGCGCGTGTTGCGGTTTGCCCAATCCAGCCGGAACCGAACTGCCCGCAGATAGCCCGACGCCACCCTGCCGGTACTTCAGCCCGCCTGCCCAGGGTTCGAGCGAGGCACCGAAGGTGTCGATGTCCGGATAGCGATGCTCTCGATCACGGGCCAGCGCGCTGGTGAGCACCTGGGACAAGCCTTCGGGCAGGCTGCGGTCGTGCTCGGATAGCGGTGTGGGCTCGGACTGCAACATCGCGAGTGCGAGGTCGACAGGGTTGTCGGCCTTGTAGGGCAGGGAGCCGGTGAGGATGTGATAGAGCACTGTGGCAAGCGCGTAGACATCGACCCTCGCATCGAGGTCCTTGCGGGCGTGCAGCTGCTCGAACGCCATGTACTGGTAAGTGCCCATGAAGGCGGTGCGGGCCGAAGGCCCGTTCGTGCCCTCGGCCTCGGAAGTGAGCTTGGCGATACCGAAGTCGAGTACTTTGGGGGTGGCTTCGAGCCCATCGGGTGAGTCGACCAGAAAGATGTTCTCGGGCTTGAGGTCGCGATGCAGTACGCCCTGGGCATGGGCTGCACTGACGCCGCGCATCACAGGGAACATGATGCTCAGGGCCTTCTCCACCGAGAACAAACCCTGTGCGAGCTGTTCGCGTAGGGACCTGCCGCGCAAGAATTCCATCACGAGGTAGAGCTGCCCCTCGTGTTCGCCGATGTTGTGGACAGCCACCACGTTAGGATGCTGAATCCTTCCGGTGGCTTTGGCCTCAAGGCGAAAGCGTTTTAGGGCCTCTTCGTTGCCGAGCAGTTCGGGGCTCAAGAATTTGAGAGCGACCTTGCCGTCCGTGTCGACGTTAAGAGCTTCGAAAACAACCCCCATGCCCCCAGCGCCAATGCGCCGCAGCAAGCGATAGTTGCCGACCGAGTCTCCGATGCTGGGCAAGGACGAATGCATCAACGGCTCATGGGGGACATGCTCCCATCCTTTGCAGCCAAGCCTAATACAAAAACGCCATCAGGGAAGAACGACCTGGGGTGATTTTTGGAGAGTCAAAGAGAGGTCCACTGCAGGGGAGCCTGCAGGAAATTGCTCGAACTGGAAGTAAACCAGTCTGCAACGTGGGCGGAATCGCCTTTCTCTAGGGGATCTCGAGCCTTGCGGGGCTTTTCATCCCTGCAATCACCCCGTCCCTGTGCGGTCCGTTCATCGCCTCATGGCTCGATGGCACCAAAACGGGTAAAAGCAGCCGGTGAGCGCCCGGGGCGGCGTGGCCGGGGTCAATGCTGGAAGGTTTGGAGGGATATGACTATCAAGCTGGCGGATAAGGTCGCGTGGACCGAGGGGCTCCTCATGACACCCCAACACCTCCAGCAACTCGATCGCTATCATGAGCACTTGCTCGCGTCACGTGTCGCGGCCGTCGATCCGCTGGCATGGGGCGCGCTGCGTGTCGAGATCGATCCGCGAGGTTTGCTTGATGGCGTGGTCAGCTTGGTGGCTTTCGAGGGGGTCCTTCCAGACGGTACGCCCCTTGTGTTGTCTGCAAACGTTCAGCGGTGTCCTGCTCCGCGCTTGGTTCAGGGACACTTTCCGCCTTCGCAAGCGGCGTTAGGAGTTTACTTGGCGCTTCCTGAGGAGCGCGCCAGCGTGAACAACTACGCTGCGGAAGAAGGGGCGCTGCGTTATGTGCTCACCCAGCGCAAAGTGTTCGATGCTGCACGTGACGATCGCAGCGAGGAACTGAGGCTCGCGCTGCCATCGACGGTGTTGTTGTTCGATGACGAGGATCGCGCGGGAACGAGCGCGCTGAAGATCGCGGAGTTTACGCGAAATGCGCGCGGTGAGCTGCAGCTCTCGCCGACCTATGTGCCGCCGTGCTTGCAGATTGGCGCGTCGCCCGTGATCCTGCAGCGTTTGTCGCATCTGCTGACGTTGATGGCTGCCAGGCATCGTGCATTGTCTGCGGCGCGTCGCCTTACCGTAGAGGGGCGAGCCGAGTTCAATGCGGCGGATGTCACGCGTTACCTGTTGCTCAATGCGCTGAACAGCCTGTTTCCGAGCATCAATTACATGGCGCAGCAGGCAGACCTCGCGCCGCGCTCAGCGTTTCTTCTGCTTTCGCAGTTGGCCGGGCAGCTTGCGACATTCTCTGCGGATGCCGATCTAACACGTCCAATGCCTTTTGATTTTGCCGATCTGGGAGGCAGCTTCCGGGGGCTATTCGACCTGATAGAGCAGTTGCTGGCTGCGACGGATGCCGAGCGCTTCGCGACGTGCATTCTGCAGCGCCACGACGACAATCGGCATCATGGCGACCTTGCCGATGCACGCTTCGAGAAGTGTCAGCGTTTCGTAATAGCGGTCGAGACCAAGCTGCCGCGGCCCTTGATGGTGCAGGAGTTCGTGCAGCGTGCCAAGGTTGCCTCCCACGACGATATGGACATCGTTCTCGCATCGAGCATCGGTGGGGTGGGGGTTGCGGAGAGTGTGAACCCGCCGCCGGAGCTCCCGGTGCGGCCCGGCCTCGTGTACTTCGATCTACCGTTGCGGTCCAACGATGTGTACTGGAAGCACATCTGGAGCGACCGCAATATCGTGGTGTGGTTGCCTCCCGTGCTTGAGCAAGCGCAAGCATCGGTCAAGCTGCACGGGCTTTTCGGAAGCCGCTGAGCAGGAGCACTCCGCACGGGTGCCGCGCGTGTTCTCGGGGCGCTAGGCTTCGCGCATGAACCTTCGCACGGAACTCGAGACGGTCGTACGGCATCTGCTTGCGGGCAGCGCTGAGGGGAGCGCGATTGCGCTCGACACCATCGGGCATGCGCTCGGTACGCTCGCGGTTTCTACGGATGAGATCGAACTCGTTTTCGCGCGGCTCGAGCAAGAGGGGCGCAGCGTGCACGCGCAGCCCGGTGGCGGCGCAGAAGCGCGGCTCATGCGCGTGGTTGCTGCTGCACGGGCGCTAAAAGCGGAGTCATCGAGGCGCCCCACGCTTGGTGCGGTGGCCGAGCGTGCCAACTTGACGCGAGACGAGGTCGTGAGCGCGCTCTATCTGCTGCGGATCATGCAGCGCGGGTGAGCGCGTCGCGCGCATCAGGGGTTCCCTGAGAGAAGACTCGAGTCGGTGGACTCGTGTAGGCTGCGGGCATGCCCTTACGTCTCTGCCTACCCGCTCACGCACGGCGCCAGCTAATCGCCACCGGCAGCTTGTACCTGCGCGTCGACATCTGAGGCTTTGACCTCGGGGCGCGCTTGCTTCAGCAGAGCTTCGGGGCCGCCCTGCTGAGTAAGCCATGCACTCAGAGATTGCATGGCTTGGTCTAGGTCGACCTGTGCTGTGTAGGTGAGATCGCGCGTGGCCTGCGAGAGGTCGAAGAGGGCGCTCCTGGCGCGATTGATGAGGTGGGCCTTGAGTGCACCGCCGTCGCCTGCGAGGCGACTCAGGTTGGCCTTGAGCAGGCTGAGGCTGAGTATGCCGCCTTCACGCGGCGCGGGTAGCTCGAGTGCTTGGCTGAGCTTGCCGAAAAATTCGCGCGCTTCGAGAAACTCGGCGTCGGTGATGTAGTAAGCGCGCGAAGGAGCGGCTTCGGCATCTGCAGCCAAAAGAGCTGCGCGCATCAGATTGTCGATGTGTGTGGTGGCCACGATATTGTGGCCTCCTCCATACAGCTGAAGCCCCGCGCGCTTGCCTTCGCGTACGAGACTCGTAAGCAGGCCGATAGCGCCTTCGCCCCAAAGCAGCGCAGGACGTAACGCCGTGACCTGTAGCGTGTCGTCGCTCTCGGCAAGCGCGAGTTCTTCGGCCATCAGCTTGGAGCGCGCGTAGGTACTCGCGGGTAAGCGCGGCAGCACGCGTGCTTCGTCCCAGTGCATGCGGTCTCCAATGTGGAGCGAGACTTCGGCCGTGCTCATGTAGACCACACGCCGAACACCCGCATGGCGTGCCGCGCGCAGCACGTTTTCGGTGCCTGCGATGTGGAGCCAGCGCAGCACACGTTCTGGAGCTTTGCCTGGGGGCAACCCTGCAGCGTGAAAGACCACCTCGCAACCGCGCGCAGCATCCGCAACCTCTTGTGGAAAGGCCACGCTGCCTTGCTTCACCAGGACGTCGCGCCCTACGCGGCCACGTGCGAGCTCAGGATTGCGGCTCAGTGCGGTGACCTCATGGCCGGCTGCAAGCAGCGTGCGACATAGGGCACTTCCAACAAACCCACTCGCACCCGTAACCAACGCCTTCATGAAAACGAATCCTTGCTGCTTGTACCGGGATGACCGCTTTTGCTCGCCGCGGCGCAGCATTGCAACCAAACATGCGAGTTTCGAGAGGCTAGTGTTTCAAAGGAGGCCACGATTCTAGCATGCTGAAAGGTCTTTCGTGGTTGCAGCAAGGACGAATGTGCGCACATGGTTTGGAGTGGCCAGCGAGCCGATTGACCAAGCCGAGAAGGGGGGAGCCCATGCAGTCGCGCATCTCAGACGTATTGTTCCACAAGGGCCACCAGGTCTACACGGTGGTGCCAGAGGCCCCGGTGAGCGCTGCAGTCGATCGCATGGCTCGACACAACGTGGGCGCGCTCGTCGTGCTCTCGTCGCTGCGTGAGGTCATCGGCATGGTCAGTGAGCGCGACGTGCTTTGGCGCATCGTGCATGAAAAGCGCCCGGCCGAAACGCTCGTGGTGGAGGTGATGGCGCGCGATCCGGTCACCATATCGCCGGATACGCGCGTGCCCGAAGCCATGCGCATCATGACGGAGTATCGCATTCGTCATTTGCCTGTGCTCGGCGCCCAGCGTGAGTTGCAAGGCATCATCTCCATCGGAGATCTCACCAAGTGGGTCACGCGCGACCTAGAGATGCATCTCGGCGACCTTGCCAGTTACATCTGTGGTGGCACGCGGGTGGA
>CAZEWA010000058.1:15226-26912 GCA_964515685.1 uncultured Polyangiales bacterium
CGCACGCCCTGCTCGAGCTCCTTGCGCAGGCGCGCGAGGCCTTCTTCATGACTGCGAGCAAACGGCGTCAGCGGCAACATCACACAAGTCAGACCGCGCTCCCGTGCAACATGCTGGAACGGCGTGACGTTGGCGGGAAACTCGCCTTCGAACACTACGATGCGCTCGCCTGCTTGAAAGGGAATGGAGCGCGCGACGGCGATCACGCCGCTGGTGGTGCTCTGAACAAAGCCTACCTCCTCGACCTTTGACCCTAAAAGCTGTGCGCCCAGGGAACGCACATCCTGACGTTCGGCTATGGCCGACATGGCTGCCCCGAGTCCGCGCTCCGCATAGGAGTTCAAACTTTGGGTCACGGCATCCTGCACCGCGATCGAGGCTGGGCTTACCGCAGCATGGGCGAGGTAGGCTTTCGCGGCGAGCGAGGGGAAGAGGGACCGACTCGCAAGCGTGGGCGTGTGCATGGTTTAAAGCTTGCCACATTCTGCGCTGCGGCTGCGGTCGCAGACGCCTACGCGGCTCACGCTGTTTCGTAGCCTCACGCGTTATGCGTTGGTCAGGGTGTATGTAAGAGAGAAGGAGCAGAATCTTGCATATAAGAAGCAATGTTGATCACGAGCTGGTGCGAATTTGGTAGCCCGAGGTGGCTCCCCCCTATTCACGCAAGCGCAGTTGCCACTACAATTTTCGTTAGTGACCAAAATCTACTTCGGCTCCGCAAAGTCCCTCCTGATTCTAGGAATCTGGATACTGCTGGTTTCCAGCGCGGGTTGCGGCCGAATAGGGATGAGTCTCTTGTCCCTCAGTGATGATTCGCTGACAGACAATGATGGGACCTCGAACGGAGGGGGCGGTTCGACGATCGATGGTGGCACACACGCGCCCATAGCCGACCCGCTTGAGCTGGGTGAGATCGATCGATGCCTGCTGAAACAATGCGCGAGCGCGGTGGACCGTTGCCCGGATAGCGCGCAGCAGTGGGCCGGCATTTGTGGTTGCGAAGTTGTCGACGCCGACAGCGACAACGACGGTGCGCCCGACTGTATCGACTACTGTCCAAATGCACCCGATCGTTTGGAAGGTGGAGTCTGTGGCTGCCCGGCTGCGTTGGCGGATGCCGATGACGACGGCGTGGAGAATTGCAACGACGCCTGTCCGAATGATGCGCAGAAGGTGACGCCCGGTATCTGTGGTTGTGGGCTTTCAGAAGTCGATACCGATGGCGACGGCATGCCGGATTGCGCAGATGCGTGTCAGGACGATGCGGCGAAGGTCGTGCCTGGCAGTTGCGGCTGCGGCGTGCCGGAGACCGACACGGACAAGGACGGCGTGCCCGACTGTGTCGACACCTGTAGCGGCGACGCAGGGGACGTCAACTACCAGCCCGACAACACGTGCGGCGTGGGGTACTGCCGCACCACCAACACGCCCTCTTCGTGTGTTGCAGGTGTGGAAACGGCCTGTCAGCCGGGCGCGAAGCGCAGCGACACGGACGCGACCTGTGACGGCATCGACGACGACTGCGACGGCGAGATCGACGAGGACTACGTCGTAGTCACGCAGTGCGGCTCGGGCTACTGCGTCGCTGGTAGCATCCCCTCGAGCTGTGACGACGGCATTGAGACCGCGTGCGAGCCCGGCGTGCGTCGGAGCGCCACAGACACGACGTGCGACGGCATCGACGACGATTGCGATGGTCAGGTGGACGATGATTACGTCGTGAACGACAGCTGCGGCGTGGGCTACTGCCAAGACAACAACACGCCCTCGAGCTGTGTCAGCGGCGTGGAGACCCAGTGTCGCGCAGCGAATCCGTTGAGCGCGAACGACACGACCGCCGACGGCGTCGACGACGACTGCGACGGTCAGGTGGATGAAGACGCCTGCGTGCCGCGCACAGACACCTTTGGAGCAGGCAGTCATCCTCTTGCGCCGCCTCCGGTCTGCACGACTATGACCGTACGTTTGTGGGGCGCGGGCGGGTCTTCGGGAAATGATGGCGGATACTGGGGCAGCGCCAGCCCGGGTAACGGCGGCGCGGGTGGCTTCGCTAGCGGCACGTACGTGGCCACTGCTGGCGCGTATACCGTGCACGTGGGCAGGGGCGGCCAGGGCTGTACCGGTGCGGGCACCGTGACGGGGAACACGACACTGAACGGTGGCGCGGGCGGAGGCTCAGGCTCGAACGGATCTGGGGGCTCCGGAGACGTCACAGGTGGAGCTGGTGCCGGCAACGGTGGTGCCGGCAAGCTCGGTGGCGGCGGTGGCGGCGGCGGATCGGGCGTACCCTGGGCCGCCGGAGGTGCGGGCGGCGGCGGCGGGGCAGCAAGCGCGCTGTTCCTCGGTACGACGCGTCTTATTTACGGCGGCGGCGGCGGCGGTGGTGGCGGCTGCGGAACGACGATCGCTACAAACGGTACGGCGGGCGGCAGTGGCGGTGCGGCGTGTTCACGAGCAGGCGCGAACGCAACCGGTTCGGGTGGTGGCGGTGGCGGTGCGTGTCTAGCCGGGCCTTCCGGACAGACTCAATCTGGCAACGGAATCACGCCGTATACGACGACCGGAGTGAGCGGAGTCAGCCTTCCTAGCGGCACTGCGGCAGGCGGCGGGGCCGCGCAAGGGCAATGCGTGAAGGGCGGCGACGGCTACGCCATCATCACGTACGGACCCTGACTCGCGGAGTCCGCGCTGCGGGGCCGCAGACGCATGCGCATACCGCTCGCCGGAGCAATCGTGACGCCCTTCAGCAAGGGCCTTGCTTGCTCGTCGGGCTGTACTTCCAGATCGAACCGCTCGAGTAGCGTCGCAAGCACGACGCGCATCTCGTAGTCGGCAAAGGCGGCTCCGAGGCAGCGCCAGACGCCCGCGCCAAACGGGAAGTGTGCCGCCATGCTGACCTTCTTGTTGAGAAAGCGTGTAGGGTCGAACTCGAGCGGGCGATCCCAGACACGTGCATCACGCTGGGCGAGATAGGCGCAGGGGATGGCGACCGAACCCTTGGGCAAGGTGTAGCCCTCGATTTGCATGTCGTGCTTGAGCCGTCGCGCGACACCGACTGCGATCGGCATCAGGCGCATGGTCTCTTGAATCACGGCGCCGAGATAGGGCAGCTCGCGAGCGCGCAGCGGATCGAACGCTCCCTTGAACACGGCGGCATGCTCGCGACGGATTTCGGCGAGTACGTCGGGGCGCTGCGCTAGCTGATAGAGCGCCCAGCACAGGGAGTTTGAGGTGCTCTCGTGGCCTGCCAAAAGCAGCATGAAAAGCTGGTCACGCAGCTGATTGCGGCTCAAGAGTTCGCCGTCCTCGCTACGAACGCGCACGAGCAACGACAGAATGTCCTGTCGTGCGTCGTCGTCGCGCCGAGCGCGTTCGATTTCTTCGAAGAGCATGGCATCGATGGCGCCCAGGAGATCCGCGGTTCGCTGAATGGGCAGGCGAGAAAGCGCAGGTGCACTATCAGGCGTGGCTTCACGCTGACGGGTTCCGAGAGTTTCGAGGACAGAGAGCACACGTTCACCGGACAAAACAAGCGCTGCCGCGAACGTACGCGGGTCAAACATGTGGTCGAGGAACTCGACCATCAGCGCCTTCATGCGTTCGAAGCGCGGTCCTGAGTCGAGCCCAAAAACGCAGTGCAAGATCACGCGCAACGTGATCTCCTGCATATCGGGTTGGATGGGCCCTGTGCTGTGTTGAGGGCGCGAAGCGAGAATTTCTTCAGTCACTCGCAGCATGACCGGACCGTAGGCCCGCATGCGATCTCCTTGAAAAGGCGGAGTCATCACGTTGCGGAGCATACGGTGGCCGAGCCCGTCCAGGAAAATGAGGGCGTTGCCTCCGAGCAGAAAGCGTAGTGAACCCGCTTCGCGCTCGAAGGTGTCGTAGTTGCCGGTCGTCAGCGCGCGTACGCCTTCAGGAGAGCCCACGATAAACTGTTCGCCAACACCGGGCAGTCGAACGCGGAATACATCGCCGTAGCGCGCCGCGAGCTTGTCAAAGTGCGTGAACGGGTCCGTCACGTACGAGAGGAGCTGAAGAACGGAAGGGCGACGGGGACCTGGGGGGGAGCGCATGCGAGCGGTGTAGTGCACCGCAGGCGAAGGCGTCAACCATGTTCCAGTACGACGCGATAGCGCTGTGCATTCTTGCCTCACGCGTAGCTAAACTGCCGTTGGCGCAGCACAAACGACCCTCACGCCAACATGTCACCACGTCCCGGCGGCGTAAGAGCAACAATGGCCAGCCCAATTTTCCGAATTGGAATGACCGTTGCGTAGCTCGGGGCATGGCTTCAGAAACACTCCAGACCTTGCGTGCACTCATCCGCGCCCCCTTTCTCGATGAGCATCGCTTGGGGAAAAGCGCTCAACTGGACGGGCTCGAAGCCCAACTGACAGACGTGGGCGCGCGCGCTTGGTCCTGTCCAGACGTCGTGTGTAGCGAGGACACCGCTCAAGCGCGGCTTGAATCTCAGCGCGCGCTGTATGAATTGAATCGGCTGCGCGTGTATTGGGGTGACGAACCAGAGGCCTACCTGAACGAGCACTCTCCCATTTTGCTCGGACTCCAGCGCGTGCTTGAGAAGCCTTGGCGCAGCTGGTTGGACGCTCACACGCCGGAATTGCCTTTTGAGCTGGAAGCCATCGGTGAGAGGCTCCAATCGGCGTTTCTACAGGACCGCATTCCTTCAGACAACGAAGCCGATCGCTGGTTTTCGCTCGAAATGAACTTGTCCGGCTATCGTCGTTTGCTCGAGATTGGTTCGGTCAATGCGTTGGTGGAAGCGAGTCAACTGTCGCGCGCCCTAGGCGGCGCACCCACCGCGGTTCAAGCCACGCTGACACGCATCTTCCTCGAAGAGTACGGGGCCGGCCGTCTCGCGAAAAAGCACTCCACATATTTCGCGCAGATGTTGATGGAGCAGGGCTTGCGGGTCGAGCCCGAGGCGTATCTCGATACCGCACCCTGGGAGGTGCTCGTGTCGATCAATCACGCGTTTTTTCTGGCGGAAGGAAAGCGCCATTATCTCAGGTTCTGCGGAGCCTTTACCTACACAGAGGTGTCAACACCTGCGAGCTACGACGGTTTTGCGAAAGCGGCCCGCAGGCTCGGACTCTCGGATGGGCACGGGGACTACTGGGCATTGCACGTGCGGGAAGACGAGCGCCATGGCGCATGGATGGTCGAGCAAGTCGCCTTGCCCCTCATGCAGCAGTTTCCACACAGAAAACGCGAAGTCCTCATGGGCTACGAGCAGCAGCGTTTTGTCGAGAGGTTGGCAGGTGCATCGGTGCTGAACGCCTGCCGCGAAGCAGCCATACGAGGTGAAGCATGAGTATGCGTTTGAGCTCGTCAGGGTCTGCCGCACAAGGACAAACATGGCGCGCCACCCTCGACGATCCGGTGGAGACATTGGCCTTTCGCCGCCTCGTGGTGCGCGCCGTGCAGCGCCTCCATCCGCAACGCGTTCTCGATGTGGGCTGTGGTTCAGGCGTTCCGACCATCGCGGCAGCGCATGCTGGTGCACAGCGCGTGATAGGCATCGATATCGCCGAACAGAACGTACGGCTGGCGCGTGACAACATTCGCGCGGCGGGCCTAAGCGGCCTCGTGTCGGCCCACAGAGCGTGCTGGGAGGACGTCGCGCAAGGCAAGTTCCCGGTAGGAGCTATCGATCTCGTCGTGGGCAATCCGCCCTATGTGCCGTCGGGGGATGGGACTGCAGTCGATGGCGGCCCGACTGGAACGCGTCTCCTCGATGCCATCGTAGACGGTGTGCCAGAGAGCGCGCGTGGACTCGCTCTCCTGTTTGGCTCACTGAGTGATCCGCTGGAGGTTCTCACGCGCATCGAGCGTCGAGGCTTCCACATCAGCCATCTCTGCGGGCTCTCGGTGGCGTTCGGACGCTACACGAGCCAACCTCACACGCTGTCGGCACTCAAGCGCAGACGGGCCTTGGGCACCGCGTGGTTTTGGGACACGCCGAAGAAGCAGGCTTCGGGCGCCCCACACGAGTATCTGACGCTTGGTGTGATCGCCGAGCGTAAGGGAGCGCGCAAGCCGGCTCCGTTTACGGACCTGTATCGTGCGATGGGGGCGCTGCTCGAGAGCTATCAGCAGGGCGGGGCGAAAACGATAGCGCACTCCTCCCTGCTCTCACGCCTCTAACGACTCAGGCTTGCGTCTTGTCTTTGCCAAACAAGGCGGGGTACGTGATGCCCGCCAGCGCAGCGCCTAGGAGCGGAGCGGCCCAAAAGAGCCAGAGCTGCGACAGAGGACCGCCGCCGACGAACAGCGCCGGGCCGGTGCTGCGTGCTGGATTGACGGAAAGGTTGGTCACCGGAATGCCGATCAGGTGAATCAGCGTGAGCCCGAGACCGATAGCGATCGGCGCAAAGCCTGCGGGCGCGCGCGCGTCGGTCGCGCCGAGAATGATGAACAAGAAGAAGAAGGTGAGCACGACCTCTGCGATGAACGCGGCCTGCAGGCTGTACTTGCCGGGTGAGAATTCACCGAAGCCATTCGAGGCGAAGCCCGCGCTCAAGGAGAAGCCATCGGCTCCACTGGCGATGCCGTAGAGAACCGCGCAGGCGAGCACCGCGCCCACGAGCTGGCCGCCTACGTAGGCAGGTAGCTCGCCTGCGGGAAATCGCTTCGAGACAGCAAGCCCGAGCGAGACCGCGGGATTCAAGTGGCAGCCTGATATGTGGCCGATCGCGAAGGCCATCGTCAGGACGGTGAGCCCAAACGCTAGGGAGACGCCGAGCAGGCCAATGCCCACATCGGGAAACGTTGCGGCCAGGACGGCGCTGCCGCAGCCACCGAAAACGAGCCAAAAAGTACCGAAAACTTCCGCAAAAACGCGGCGACCGAGCGACATGCCATTCTCCCATGCTGGCCGCGAAAAGAGCGGCGCACACCAGAATAGGTGTGCTGTCTTGCTTTGTCTCTAATTCGATGCCCGGTTTTGGGGACGCTCGCCCATTTGGGAGGCGTGTGTCTGGTGCGGTGCAACCGCGTGTGCGACGCCTCGCACACAGGAGCTAGTCCTGCAAAAGTGCCATCAGAGTCTGGGTGTCGAGGCTTACAGCGCGCGCTTCGCCGAGCAAGACAGCATCGGCCAGGCGTCGTTTGTGCGCGTGCAGGGCCAACACTTTCTCTTCGATCGTGCCCTGTGTCACGAGCTTGACTACGGTCACCGGGCGCGTTTGACCAAGGCGATGGGCGCGGTCGCTCGCTTGGTCTTCGGCAGCAGGATTCCACCAGGGGTCCAGATGGATAACGTAGTCCGCTTCGGTCAAGTTGAGGCCCGTACCGCCGGCTTTGAGCGAGATCAAAAAGACCTGGCCTACACCCGCTTGAAACTGAGCAACAAGTCCACTGCGCGCCGAGCCCTTGGTTGCGCCGTCGAGGTAGAGCGTGGAGATACCCTGCATTTCCAAGGCCTGCCGCACGAGCTGCAAGTGCTGCGTAAACTGACTGAAGATGAGGGCCCGGTGACCGCGCGGTAAGATGTCTTGAAGCAACAGCAGCAAGCGCTCGAGTTTGGCGGAGCTTGTGTTCTCCTCTCCCGAAAGGACTAGCCTCGGGTGACAGGCGAGCTGTCGCAATCGCGTCAGCTCCGCCAGGATCTGCACGCTGCGCTGCGCGTCGTGTCGGCTTCGTTTTCCGATGGCGCGCCGCGCTTCGTGGACCGCCGCGTCGTAGAGATCGCGCTCTGCCTGCGAGAACTCGACCAGGCAGGTGACTTCCGTGCGCTGTGGCAAGTCGGACTCGACTTCGCGCTTGGTTCGACGCAGGAAAAAAGGCGCGACAAGACTCTTGAGCAATGCAGCGCGCTCCATGTCTTCGTAACGCTCGATGGGTGTGGCAAAGCGAGCGCGGAAGTTGTCCCAGCTCCCGAGTAGTCCGGGTGCAATGAGCTCCATCAAGCTCCAAAGGTCTCCCAGGCGGTTCTCGATGGGAGTTCCAGAAAGCGCGAGACGAAAGTCTGCGGACACGCTGGCCACGGCCTGCGCGCGCAACGTTCGCGCGTTCTTTATGACCTGGGCTTCGTCGATGACTTGTGTCGCTACGTGAAGCTTCTCAAACGTCTCCATGTCCCGAAGCAGCGTGTCGTAGCTGAGCACGACGACATCGCCCGGACCGAGTTCCTGCACTTGCAGCTTACGTTGGTCGCCTCGGTACACATGAACGCTGAGCGCTCGAGAGGAGCGCGTAAGCTCAGCATGCCAGTTGTCGAGCAGCGACGTGGGGGCGACGACCATGGCGGGACCGAGCGAGCGTCGACGAGCGAGTAGGGCACTCGCTTGCAACGTCTTGCCAAGTCCCATGTCGTCCGCGAGGCATGCACCTGGTGCCCAGTCAGCCATCTGGCAAAGCCATCCAAGGCCTGTGCGTTGGTATGGGCGAAGGGTGACGCCGAGCTCGCTTAGATCAAGGTCTGCTTCGTCGACGACACGCCTTTCGCTCGTGAGTCGACGCAGCCAGTCGCGACTCTCTGCGTCTGCCCCCTCGCTCTGATCTCCGAGCGTTTTGATGTACGCGGGCAGTGCAGCCTGTGGAATCTCGAAGCTTCCGCGCAGGCGATGGGCACAAAGTTGCGCTGTGTTCAATCGATCGAAGAGCTCGCGTTCTATCTCGATGTACGTTCCGCGCGAGACTTCTACAAATCGCTCTCCAAGGCGGGCTGCCTCGAGCAGGCGTGTCACGCCCAGCATGACCTCACCGTGCGCGATGCCTCCCTGAACACTGAACCATTGTCCTTTCTTGAACAGCTCGACTTTGAGGTCCTTGGTGCGTGCCGTGCCGTTTATGGTCAAACGGACCGCATTTTCAGCCCATTCAACGCTCACAGAATCTGTCAGCTTGGCGATGCGAGAAAGGACCTCGAGCGTGTCTTGCATTTTTTCGATTCGGTATCGAAACGGGTCGAGTCGCAGCTGATCGCGGAGGGCGAGGGTCTCGATGACCTGCTCTGACGTCTTCCGTTCCCACGCGAGGTCGCGTCGAGCGTGGACCGGCTTGCCATCGCGTAATCCGTGTACAAGGTCGGGCCCGTGGCCTGGCGTCAAAAGCGCCCCGAGCGGCAGCGCTCGGAATCCGACGCAGACATCGATGCCTTCTTGTAGCCCCGGCACAATGCGAAGCAGCAAAGTGCGCGGTGTAGGCTCTTCATACCCGTCGAGCGCGCGCGGCGTATGAACTTCGGCGATGTGGCTGAGGCTCTTGATCCAAGGGGCGAGCATCGGGTAGCTCGCCTCCGGGAACACTCCGCCAAAATGGGAAAGGGTTGCCAATAGCCTGCGCAATGGGGGGGTAACCGCGGCAAAGACCAAGCGGCCCTCGCTGTTGGCATCGCGTAGGATGTAGGGTTGATTGGGTTTGGGCGCGCGCTTCACTGGTGCGTCGTCAAGCGATACCCGAGGCAGGAGCCCGTCGGGTTGCTCGAGTAGCTCCACGCGCAGCGTGCTCTCTGACACTTGAACGAAGTCGTCGAGGTTTTCGCGCACGACAAACGGATGCGCAGAAAGTGCGCGCAAGATGGATAGATCTGCGGCGATGAACTGCGGCGATAGTGTGCGACTGTGAATGAGGAGCGCCTCGAGCACGGGGCGGTCCTCGTCTCGCACGCGCCCTCTGCGCAGCAGCTGCTGCGCGGAAGTCAGTTTGAACGAAGCGTTGCGGCTGGTGGAGGACTCTTTCTGGACGAGTACGCCCACCTGCAGCGCGCCCTCTGTGATGCGCAACTGAAACAAGATGCGCGCTTCGTGCGCGGCCGGTTTCGTAGGCTGAGCAGTGAGTTCTTCGAGCACGCGTTTCCACGATGGGATGGCGGTTAGTTCGCGCAGGGGCGCGTGGAGCCTGTCTTGTGTGGAGAGGCATGCGTCGAGCAGCCTGGCCGCGAGGGCTGTGCGGTGCATGCAGCTTGGCGCAGCACAATCGGAGCAGGTACCTCCCACGTTGCGATGCTCAAAACCTGAGAGGTGCAGGTCGACCAATACCGGAATGCCTTCTTCACAAAGCTGCGCTCGAAATCGCGCGTGGGCGACGCCGCTCGCTAGCTCGAGTCGTACGGGGTGCGCTTTCAGAAATCTGTACTCCATGAGTTCGGAAAGAGAAACGCCTTGGACCATGGCGCGCAGACGCTCAGTGAGAGCCCGCAGAGGGCCGTCTGGGGGAGGCTGTCGCCAGAGGCTACTGCGTGCGCTCAGGGCAGCGCGTTGCGCGGCGAGATGGGTCAGACGCGATTGGGCTGCCTCGGTTAGGCGTTGCTGCTGCGCCAGACTCGAACGACGCAGGTCTCTATCGAAATCGCCCAAGGCGCAGGTCGAAACCGTAAGCTCGCCCGCGTAGGGCGAAGCGTCCGGGACGAGCTTGCGCATGGGTTCTCGCAGCACTTCCACTACGTCGAACTCTTCGGCCCACGCCGCGAGTGCGGCTTGGTTTTGGGGTAGCGGGGGCAGCTGACTCAAGCGTTCAGGATCGTCACCAGCGAGCGCTCCTACGCCCAAAAGGCGCGCGAGTTCGTGTTGGAGTCGCTGGGCTTCCGATGCCGTTACGGTTTGCTCGAGCCACTCGGGAAAGACGTCGTCCCGAAGCAGCTGGCGTAAGCAATCGGCTTCGCCTGCTTCGAATGCGGCCGTCAGTAGGGCCCCAACTTCGTCGTCCTCGAAGTCCCCGCTGAGCGCGTCTAAGCGTGTATCGAGTAAACTCGATTCCGCATGCGCGAGAAGCTTGTTCCCCAGTTCGAGCAGATTCCGGTACTCCGTCACGCCCGGGGTATACCGCTTGGGCCAGGGATCGGCCCGCAGTGCTGAGTCGGGTACTCATGCTTTCGTGCTTTGGTGTCAGAAAATCGCTATGTCGGCCGACAACTACGGCCCCGATGGCTCGTCGGACCATGACTCCGCCCGAGGCAGTCGAGGCAGTGAATCCCAAGTGCGGAGGCGGCCTGATAATAGCGGTGACTCAGGTCAGGTTGGGGCTCCTGTAGCGACAAAGAACGGCTTGAGCGAATAGAACACGCAGCGCACAGTACGGGATGCAAATGCGCTTCTTCGCAGCTCTCGTGCTGTTGTTTACGTCGATAGGCTTCTCCGCGCTGGCTCAGAAGGCTGAGGCTCCGTGGGAGGAAGTGAACGACGGGGATGGCATCAAGTCCTGGAAGCAAGAGCTTCCGGGGGACGGCGTGCCGGGGTTTCGTGGGCAAACAGTGATCGAGGCCCCGATTGAGGCTATTCGGGTCGTCTTGGAGGACATCGATCATCACACGGAGTGGATGCACAACTGTGTCGAGGCGAGAGCCGTCAAGCGCATCAGCCCGGAACACAGGATCGTCTACAATCAAACTGGCGCCCCATGGCCCGTCTGGAATCGCGACGTTGTGCTCGAGACCGTGTTTGCGTGGAGTGAGGGCGGGAAGGTGCTGACCCTCAGTTTCGAAAACACGCAGCCAGAGCTCGTGCCGTTGCCCAAGAAAACGGTGCGGATGCCGCGTCTTGCGGGGTACTACCGCCTCGTGCAGCTTAGTCCGACCAAGACGCAAGTGACCTATCAGGTGGTGGCAGACGTGGGCGGCAGCATTCCGCGTTGGCTTGCGGAACGTGTGGCGAAGGACATGCCGCACAAGACATTGTCGGCACTGCGCGAGCGCGTGAAAAGGACGGCGGGCAAGTAGCTG
>CAZEWA010000059.1:0-26580 GCA_964515685.1 uncultured Polyangiales bacterium
GTCGGCTTACGGGTGAGCCGTGCGGGATCGGAAGCGCCCTGCACGTGGGGGGCGCCTCAGGTTCATCGGGTACAACGCGCAGGTCCGCCCGCCGTTGTGGCCGCTACAGCGCAGTGCCCTGTAGATCTTGAGCAAGGCGCTCGCTCGCACGTGCGGCTAGTGCCATTGCAGTGAGGACAGGGTTCTTCTCCGGGCCGGTGGTGAACACCGAGGCGTCCGCCACCGCTACGTTCGGGATGCTGTGGACTCGAGAAAAGGCATCGACCATGCCGAACCGTGGGGAGGTGTGCATGCGGCACGTTCCACCGTAGTGGACGGAGTTGCCAGGAGCTTCCACCTTCCAAACGCTTACGCGAGGGTTCCAGCCGGCCTGTGTCAGGATGTGAAGCAAGTCATCCCGTGTCCGTTCCAGCGTCTGCAAGGCTTCGGGAGGATGCTTGAGGTGGAGCAAGATATTCGAGCTTTCGCCACCGGTCGCACGCGCAGGGGCGAGCGCGACAAAGTCATTCGGGGTTGGAGCCATGGTGCCAAAGATGGTGAATCCCACCTGTGTAGCTTTGCCTGGTCGCCCTTCGAGCACGCTGCGCACGAGGGATGGGGCGCCGCACCACTGCATGCAGGCAGCGGCATAGAGTGGCGGTGAACGCTCTAGCGAAGGCCGCGTAATGTAGCTTGCAGGGTGGATGTGGACGGCCCGCGGCAGCTCGATGACGAGCTTGCCGAGCGGATGATCGTGCAGGTAGCGCCCTAAGACGTCGTGCTCATTGCCGAGTCCGTTCGGGAAATCAGGGCTCGACGATTGGAGCAGGATTTGCGCACTGTTGACCGCACCTGCTGCAAGGACGACACCTCTGCAGGCGACACGCTCTTCACGGCCGCTGCGCCTGTCCCGATAGATCACTGCGACGATGCGCTTCTCACGCGGCGACCACTCCAGTCGTAACGCTTGAGCGTCATAGAGAATGGAAAGTTCACGCCTGCGTGCGGCAGGCAGAATGAGCTGGGAGAACGCGTTGAATGCAGTCGCGCTTCGCGTGAGCATCGTCGTTGCGCCGTTCGCATAGGGCATCACGACCACGGAGCGGCCGATGGATTCAGCAGCTTGCTCTACCTCGCTCCACTCGGTCGCGAGCTTCCAGGCGTCGCGAATGCGTCCTCTCGGAATGCGCGGAGAGTCTTGTGTGCCGCCGGCAATGCGGAGCAACGGCTCCACCTGGTCGTACCATGGCGCGATATCCGCGTAGCCGATAGGCCACGTCTGCTCTTCGCCACCGCGCTTGGCATCGAGGAAGTCTTCCTCCGCGAAGCGAGGCACGGCGCAGGACCAGTGATTGGATAGGCCTCCTGGCGCGAGCTCCTCATACAGCTCACTCGTGGGATCGCCCACGCGCGTGATATCAGGGCGTTGTTGTAACGGGGGCTTGGACTTGGCAAAGGTGAAGCCGCGGAGCCGCGCCGTGAAGCCGAGAGCTGCGTTTTCGGAGCCGGCCTCCATAACGAGCGTCTCGACACCAGCTTTGCGCAAAAATACGGCTGCTGCAGCACCCGAAGGGCCACTGCCTATTACGACGACCAGTCCTGGACTCTTCGCGTTCGCGACCATCGTGATTCCGTAGGGCTATGTGTGAAGCGGCTGACTGATTTCCTAGCAGATGTGTGATCAAAAAGTGCAGCAATGGCCTCAAATTCGCCAGTGCTGCCCCCCGGAGCTGCGTTCTAACGGCCTCGACGCAGACGCGCCATTCGCCATACTTCCGGCATGCTCCCGTCCCCCGGCGAACAATCCGTCAAGTTGATGGTCCAGCAGTCCGCAGATCTCGCGCATAGATTCGCGGTCGATGGGTTCTTGGTTTTGCCCAGCGTGGTCCCCGCAGATCGATTGACGCGGCTTCGGGACAACATGTTGGAGGAGTACGCGCGCGCCAAGCATGCTGGTGAACTGTTCTCTGGAGGAGGCACGATAAGCGGCCATTTGAACTGCTTTCCGGGCGAGCAATCGCGCTTCGCGTATGAAGCGTTGCGCGATGCCGGCATCATCGACTTGATTCGTGAGCTTTCGCCTGCAGCGCAGCGTTTACCGAATGTGGGCTGCAATCTCAACCTGGCTGGGAGTAGCGCGCAGAACGCTCACATTGATGGCTACGCTTCGGAGCCCTTCATGATTGCCAACGTGGCCGTCGTGGATACCCATCTCGGCAATGGGGCGATTGAAATCAGCCCCGGATCACACAGGAAAGAGTACAAGTATTGGCAGTTCGTGATGGCGCGGCACCGACCTCTGCGCGTCCAGATGAAGGCAGGGGATGTGTTGATTCGCACGTCCACGCTCTGGCATCGCGGCATGCCGAACAGGAGCCGGACCGTGCGTCCGATGCTCGGCTTCAGCTGGGAGGAAGGCGGCAGTCAGCTCGACGAACCCTACTCGGTGCATCGCGGCAAGATAACCTTCCTGACCAATCGCTATACCTTGGATTTCTCGGGCAGACTGCGGGAGCGCGCATTTGCCGCTGCGCCCGGGATAGGTGCGGCCTATCTGTTTCTGCGCTCATTGCTCTCAAGGTGAAGGGGCGGGAGCTACTGTTGCGGCACGATAATCGAGACCGATTGGGCCGGCATTTCGTACTTGAAGGCATTGAGTGCGGCGGCGCCCAGTGAAGGCGCAGACCTCACGTTTGCCTGAGTCCCGCTGAGCACGAACACCTTCGCGCCAGTGTAGACGACAGAATGAGTGAGCTTTAAACCCGCCTTTTTCGCAGTGTTCCCCTTGTTGATGGCGACGATGACCGTGCGTGCGGGATTGTCGCGGTCGAGGCTTGCGTAGACGCTCGTCGTGTTCACATCGCTCGTGCTGGCTGCGATGGAGGTGTCGCCAAAGGCGCCTCCTTGACCATCGAAGTTACGAAATGCGCGAAACGCCGCGTAGGCAAAAGCCTCATCTTCGATAAGGGGCCAGTACGCAGCCAGGCTGACGCCGTACCTTCCAAAGATACCGAGGACATCGGCCACGGCGAGCGAGCCGCTGATGTGATTGCCGGCGCCGTAGTTCCACTCGGTGAAGGCGAGCTTGGTGCCGGGGTAGTGCGCATCGATCTTCGCTTGGATCCATGGAAGCAACCGAATGGGGCCTCGGACAACATCACGAATCCAGCTCGTCTCCTCGTAAGTCGCGTCCCATAGCGAGCGGGGAGCCTGTTCGCGCGCGGCGACTACTTCCGACTCGGTGCCTGTGCCAGTGACGCGCTGGCCCCCACCTTGCGCCTCGGGGTACCAATGCAGATCGAGATAGTCGATGAGGCGGATACCCGTGCGCTCTTCGGCGGCCTTGGCTTGATCGAGGTACCACTCGATGAAGTTACGTCCGGCGCCATCGGCCGCACTTTGCAGCGACACGTAGCCTGTGTATCCGTAGCTGACGAAGCCTAGAATCTCAGCGCTCGGCCACGCTTCCTTGGTGGCTTTAGCGAAGTCATGGTTGCGCTTCCAAAGGTCTGCATAGGTTACCGGCGTCGGGAAAATCGGGGCGTGGGTGTGGGACCAGAGCTCGGGTTCGTTGTCCATCGAGAAGATGACTTTGGCCGAGGGCCTTTGAACCTTGAGGAAGTGGACCAGCTCGTCCTGGTATACAGATCCGTCCTGCGCATCCGGGAGCGCCGCGAAAGCGGTAGGCTTCTTCGGATGGTTGCGCTTGAAGCGCGTGGATAGGAACTGCGACCCAGAGTTGCGAACGTCGCCTCCGCCGTTCTTGTCAGCAGCGACGTAGTCTGCGTTGGAGATGGTGATCACAGCCGCGGCGGAGATGGAAGTTGCCGCATCGATCGTATCGAGCAAGGGTTTAGCGGGCGTATCGCTCGTAGACATCAAGCTGTCGTTCTGGAAAAGGTAGTCGGAGCCCGCGTTTGAGGCGTTGTTTTCCCAGTTGTAGGCAGTGAGTCGGTTGCCTCCGCTGCGGATGAGGCCCCAGCGCTGCTTCGCCGCATCCCGAAGTTCGTAGTTTATCCCGTAGATCATGTCTGAAATCGGATGTGCATCTGCATCCGCGCGGATTTCGAACGTGACATCGACGCCGGTCAGCTCTCCGGGTGGGAGCACGTTCTCGACCACTTTTCCGCCGTCGACGCCGTTGTTGCCGCGGCCATCGTTGTCGATCACATGGTTGCTTCCGGCGCTCGCGTCGCGTCGCGGCTTTTCGTCTTCACCGCTCGCCTCACCCGCAGTGGGGCTCCCACTTCCAACGCTGCTGCGACAGGCGCTTGCCGCCGTCGTTGCGACGCCGAGCGCGATGACTTGTGCGCAGAAGTATCTCGCTGCAGACCCCATGATGAACCTCCAAAAACAGCCGGTTTTTCGGAACTACGTGACGCTTGTGACCAGACTTCCGTAAAATGCACTGAGCTTTTGCGCTGCCGCATTCCAACTGTAACGTGCCTCGGCCGTTTGGCGTGCGGCCTGGCCAAGCCGGGCGCCGAACTCACGGTCGTTGAGCACGCGGCTAATTTCATGTGCGAGCGACTCGGGGCTGTCTGCGAGCAGGATGTCTTGCTCGTGCGTCAGGTTCAATCCTTCGGCGCCCAAGGTGGTCGACACGATAGGTTTCGCCATCGCCATCGCTTCCACGATTTTCAGGCGAGTGCCGCCGCCAATGCGAAGCGGCGCTACGACCACGGTCGCCTGGGCGATTTCTGCACGTAAGTCCTCCACGAAGCCGACGACCTTCACGTGCTTGTTTTCGAGCGCAACGATCTCGGCCGGAGCGCCGGGGCCTACGATCCGAACCTCTACGCTTGGATGGCGACGAGCCAGAATCGGCACAACTTCGCGCAGGAAGAAGAGCACCGCGTCCGTGTTCGGAAAATAGTTGATGGCTCCGAAGAAGAGCACGGTCAGCGGCTTCGTTTGGTCGCCGTCCACCGGTCGAAATGCATCCATATCGACGCCATTGGGGATGACGCTCGTGCGCGCAGTGGGAACCTCTTGGCGCGCCATGGCTTCATCTCGATCGGATGTGAACGTGCAGCCGTCGAAGCGCGCCCAGGCCGCGAGTTCTTCGCGCTTTAGCTTGCGGTGGTTTATCGCGTTGAACAGCTTGCGATCGAAACGTGTTGCATCGGCTGTTCGCCGCAGGATGTCGTATTCGATGTTGTGCGAATCCAACACGAGTCGCGTCATAGGTGCGTGAGTTCGTGACTCGGGAAAGCGATAGCCGGCCATGAATCCGAACTCGCAGTTGATGATGTCGTAATGGTTCTGGGCAAGGTGCGCGTCCAAGGCTTTCTGCATGGCCGGGCGGCGATGGAGCCGCTGTTCCCAGCTCTGGCGTGACACGATGGAGCCAAGCTGCAGGACGCGTTTGACCCGGCCCGATGCGCGGTGCAGGCGGTCCGGCACAGTGAGCACCTCACGGCAATAACGCTTTGCGTCGTGCAGGCCCGCAGTGAGGTCGGCCGCAGCATCGACCAGCGATATCAGTGATACCTCGTGGAACTGGGCGAGGGCCGTCATCAGGCCGTGGATACGTCGCTGACCTCCAAAAACGGGCGGGCCTGGTAAATAAGGGGTGAAGAAGAGAATCTTCATGTCGGTCGGCCGTTAGCTTGTTGGGTGGGGTTGTCACCGGTCACGCGAGCGGGGATACCAACCGCCACTTTTCCAGCAGGAATATCGTGCACTATC
Organism: uncultured Polyangiales bacterium; assembly: GCA_964515685.1. Classification (GTDB taxonomy): domain Bacteria; phylum Myxococcota_A; class Polyangia; order Polyangiales; family DASUME01; genus DASUME01. The sequence continues at coordinate 5,671 of CAZEWA010000059.1, forward strand.
ACTGCATTGGCACCCAGCACGCAATCGGCTCCGATTTCAATCCGACCTAGCACACGGGCTCCTGCGCCAATCACGGTGCGAGCGCCGATGCGAGGGCAGCCGGGCTCTGTATTCGCGCCGATCGTATTGTTACCGAGGAAGATGCAAGCGTCACCGATCTTGGCGTCCCCGCCAACGACCGTCCCGACGGAATGCATGAAAAACACGCCGTGCCCCAGCTCGATATCGTTGCCGAGCTCGATGGAGAAAAGTGCCGTCTCGAGCAAGCGGATGAAGCGATTCACGAACGGGATGTGATGGCGACGGAACCACTGTCGCGTCCGAAACATCACCAGGATGATGAAGCCGTCGCATGCGAGAAACGCCCAAAGAATGTTGCGCAGACTGAGGGGCCGGTTCCAGTAGGCCAGTATCATTTTCAGATCTAGCCAGATATCGCCGACAAGCCATGCCCTGGGCCGAGTCATGAGAGGGGACTTCTCGCTGCAGAGGCTCTGAGGACGACTCCATGTCGCCGCACTGAAGTACCTCTCTGAGTGAGTCGATGTAGGCGGCCTTGGCCTCCGCGTCAATATGCCGCCCGTACGCCATGCCCGTCTTGAGTCAGGTTGGACCACGGCTCTCGCGACGAGCGCTTCCTGCGCCGTCTGAGGCGCCAACGAATACATGACTAGGCGGACAGGTGTGAACAATCTTACCGCCGTGCATCGGGCACCGGCTGCGTCGTCGAAGTACGCTTTGCTTCTTACATTTTGCCTCACGGTTTGTCGTCTCGTTCGTGCGACAATCGCGCAGGCAAATTGCGAATCTAGGCTGTTGCGTTACCGCGTCACCCGGGCCCTGTGCGTGGCCAGGACGAGGGGTTGGCATGCTGTGTGCGCATCTGCTACCGGTGGTGAGAGGACAGTCCCCTGGAACCTGCAAAGCACGAAGCGGCGGATCATAGCGGCGAGCCTGACGAGGACGGTCAGGAAAGCGAGTTTTCTCCCAAGGAGTTTTTGCTGTTCGCAGCGCGTTCAGCTCGACGAAACTTTGTTTTTTGCCTGCTTATCGCGGCACTTGTCGGCGCCCTCGGCAGCACGGTCGTCGCGGCGATTCCGCCGGTATACGAGGCCACGGTCAAAATCTTCGTGCAAGAAGGTGGCGCCGTTACGAGCGCGCTGGCCAGTGGTCGGGACCGCTTCCGGCCTGTCGAGGGGGGGCGCGGTCTCGAAGAGTTCATCTTCGCTCGCGCAAACCTCTTGTCCATCGCCCGCGAAGCCAAGCTCGTCGAGACATGGCCGAACACGCGCACGCTGCCCATGTACCTCAAGGACCGCGCGGTCACTGGCTTGCTCGGTCCCACGTCGCGAAAAGACATGGAACGCGGTTTCGTGGAGATGCTGACGACCTCGATCACGGCGGCCCAGGAGGGCGATTCGGTGCGTGTTCACGCGCAGTGGCGCGAAAAGCAGAATGCGTACGAGATCGCGAGGCTCGTCCAGCGCAACTTCCTCGCCGCACGCGAGGAGCACGATTTAGGCCCGATTCAGCGCGCTATCTCGTTTTTGGAGACGCAGCTCCAGCAGGCGGACGAGGCCATTGAAGGCGCGGTCGTGCGCGTGCAGACCGCCCAAAGTCAGAGTGGGCGTCCGCCTTCGTCTACTACGACGACTACGACCAGCGCTCGACCTGCGAAAAGCAGTGCAAGCGACACCTCGCTGCAAGAGCTAGCGACCATGTCGAGGCAGTTGGCAGAGGCGCGGCGAGAGCAGCGCGTCTTGGTGGAGCCGTGGCGTCGAAAGCTTGCGGAACTCAAGGCGCAAGAGCTCGATCTGAAAGTGCAATACAGTGCGAACCACCCGCTTGTGCTTCAGCTGCAAGCGCGCATCGCGGCAGCCACCGAGGTCCCAGAAGAGCTGGCGGCGCTGCGTAAAAAAGAGGCTGAACTGCTGGCCACGCTGTCGAGGCATGGCGGCGGCACGCGCGTCCCGGGAGAGTCCGCGGCAGAAAGGGCTGCTGCTGCCGCTACGGACGACCCAGCGCTCGAAGTTCCGAAGACACGCTTGTTCAATGCTTTGCGGAAATCCGACGAAATCGCGAGCAGGTTGGATGACGCGCGCATCGAGCTGGCCACGGCCGAAGCGGACTTCAAGCACCGCTACGTGGTGGTCGAGGAACCCGAAGTCCCTACCAAGCCGCTGAAAGCCAAGAAGCCCTTGCTATTCGTGGTGGTTTTCTTCGCTTCGCTGCTGCTCGGTGTGGTTGCAGGCGCACTGCGCGAGCTGCTCAGGGGCCGTCTCGATGAGGCTTGGCAGGTTCGTTCGCTCGGAATCCCCTTGCTAGCCGAAGTGGAGATCAAGAAGCTTCCTCCGAATAGAGGTTGACCGCGACGGCGTCCCACGTATCGAGGGACATCTCTTGGTGTGGGCGGTATGTTGTTGGTGAAAACTTGCAGCCGGAAGTAACAATTCGTTGGGTTCCCTAGTATGAGCAACGTTGCGATCACCGTTTCTGCGGCGCCTGACCTCTGGCGCGCGTCGGACTGGCAGAGGCTCTGGCTGTCCACGCGCTCCCACAAGAGGCGCTGGCGCTCGTTGGCGCTCGTCCCCGCCGGACCCGGAGCGTCGCCTGAGACGCTGCTCCAGATCGCGACGACCCTAGCGCACACCGGCATGGTGCACGTCGGGCAGCCCATTCACGTTGCGGACGCGACGCGGGTCTCGCTCGCGCAGCTTGTGCCGTTTTCTGAGGGGCTGGCCTGGCACATGCAGGAAGCCGAGATGATGGTGCTCGCATTGTCTGCGCTAACCGACAATGTCACCTCTCTATCCCTGGCCAAAGCGGCGGACTGCGCGCTGCTGTGTGTCGTCCTCGGGGAGATGTCGGCGGCGGATGCCAAGAAAACCGTAGCCGAGGTGGGCGCTTCGCACTTCATCGGCTCGGCGATCTTTCGCGTCGCGCCGAAGTAGCGCTGGGCGCACGCGCTCTGAGCTTTAGGAACTCAAGCGGTGAGTCACAGGTGATAGAGTAAATACACCCAGCTGAGATAGCCCGCACCTAGCGCCAAGACTCCCAACGTGATGGGCCGCCAGCCCGCCAAGGGGCGCTTATGCTGTGCGGTCGCCGCCGTCCGTTCAGCGGCTTCGGGCGGCCCGGACTGGCCGGTATGGATCGGGCTTAGTACGACCACGGCCCGCGGGATTCGCCCCATCTGGTTGGTCGAAATCGATTGCTCGGAGGCAGCGTTGTGGTGGGCGCGCCCGGTCGATTCATCGGGGTGGTACATGACTATACTCGTCGCCTGTTCCGGCGGCGGCGTGCTCGCAGACACGGCGCGTTCGTCCCGGAAGCCGCCTGAGGGCTGGCTCCGAGCAGGGGCGGGGGCCACGGAGGGCACGACCGAAGGGTGGCTTGGCGCGGGCGTGGAGGGGGGGCCCGAGATCTGGCGGGTCGGGCTCACCGATACGGCCTGCGCAGGAGCTGAGCCCTGTAGGGTACGCTGGTCGAGCCCCACTTGGCGCATGGTCGCGCTCAAGGCCGGGGCTGGGATGCTACCGCTCGAGCTGAACCGCGCGCCGCGTTCATTCAGCGGCGGGAGCTCCGGCAGCGTGTTCCGCTGGTTGCGCTGGCCTTGGGTTTCTGGTTCCGGGCTCTCGCTCGACGTCTCGACGACGACGGCCGCCCTCCCGAACTCGATCCGCGCACGCACCGGCAAGCTGCGCCATTCGCGTCCCAGGGGCATGCCGTCGACGCGAATCGAGCCTGCGCCGTGCGTGTCGGAGACGCGCAGGACCGTGCCATCCCAATGCAGAGAAAAGTGAACGGGGGCGACTCCAGTCTCCCGCACGCACCAGTCGCACGCCGCATCGGACCCAATCGTGAGCAGGGCCTGACCACGTGCGCTTATGAATTCCCGAAGCTCGGAATCGGAGTGACCTTGGACCAAACGTAAGCGGGCCAAAACCTCCGTACCGCTCCCCATCATTCCGCTGTCCCCTTACGATTGTGGGGCCCGCGTTGGTCCTCGCGCCAGGGCGCGCGCCAGCAGCCCAATCTCGGGGAGCGTAGCTTGCCTACTGGGCTTGGCCAATTACATTCTCATTGAAAAGTGTTCTGGCTGAATGCGCTGATTTGATAGGGACCCGCGCGCCCGCGTGCACGCGGCCGTAAGCCCAGCGAAACGGCTGCGCGTGGTCCGGCGCTGGCTAGGGCTCAACTTCGAAAATCGCGCAACGTCGCCGTGAGCTGGTTCATGTTGCTCACGCCAATAAGCCCGACCGATACGCCTTCGACGCCCGTCGCGTATTCGAGCGCGAGCCGCGACAGGGGCAGGCCCCGCGCGGCGGCTGCTTGGCGATACGAGGCGAGCTCCTCGCGGCGCTGAGCTTCCTGTTCGGGGGATTGGCAATAGCTCTTGAGGTCGAGCTCGTGTTCGGCCTTCACAAGCAGACCGTTGGCGAGGCACTCGCGCGCTATGACGCCGACACGCTGCTGATGGGCGCGAGGCACGATGGACGAGGCAAAGCTCTGCTCTAGCAAGCTGACAACGACCTGAATCGACGACACTCCCGAAAAGCTTAGGGCTGTGCTGGCCGCATCCATGGTGTCACACGATATGCCGTAATAGCGGATTTTCCCTGCCTGCTTGAGTGATTCGAGCGCTTGGCTCCACTCGCCGCGTGCGACGATCTCGGCTGACGGGCTGTGCAACTGCAGGATGTCCAAGTAGTCCGTTCGCAGACGCCGCAAGCTGCCTTCGACGGCGGAGCGAATGTAATTCGGCGAGAAATCCTGAGCGAGCGCACCGCGCACTGCACCGGGCAATTGCGCACGCTTGAGGCCTAAAAGCCGAATCAGCGGGCGCACGAGAGGTTTCACGCGGGCGATGATCCGACGCTGCGCAGGCAGACAGTACCCGACCTTACTCGCGATGATCACTTGATCTCGACGACGCCGGAAAGCGCGACCTAGCAAGGTTTCGCTTTCGCCCTGACTGTACATGTCAGCCGTGTCGAAAAAGTTGATGCCGTGATCGCGCGCAGCGGACAGCAGCTCCACGAATCCTGCTGGATCGCGCTGAAAAATACCGCCGATGCGTGCGCATCCAAGGCCCAGCTCGGACACCTGCAGATCAGTGCCACCAAACGGTCTTACCTTCATGACAAATCAACCTCGGGAGCGGGCGCTTATCACTTATGGCCGCAAAAGGCGAGGCGACGTATGCTCGACGGGCAGTGCAGGACGCAAGCCGAGAAAAGGTTCGTGTGCTCTTCATCGTGTCTCCGCTCACGATCGGAGCCGATACCTGGGTACACCTGTTACTGCTGCGAAAACTGCCGCAAACGCAATTCGAACTGCATGCAGCGGGACAAAGCGTGGACGCTCAGGATGCGCCGTCGGCCGTCGACCACGCGCTTCGAGAGATGTCGGGCATCGCCCTGAGGCCCACGAATTTCGGCCCTTCGATCTTCGGGCAATCTAGCCAGGAAAAGCTGCGAAGCACCACGAAGTACATCCCTGCGGTGGTGAGTTTGCTCGGCCTCGCGCACTACATTCGAGAGCATCGCATCCAGATCATTCACGCAACCGATCGACCTCGCGACGCTATCGCGTGCATGGCGCTCGCGGTGCTGACGGGCGCGAAAGCCGTGATTCACGTGCACGTGAAGTGCGACCGTTGGATGACATGGGGGGTGAAAGCGGCCCTCGCGCGCGCCGACACGATCATCGGTGTATCGCGGTTTGTCGCGGATTCATTGGTGGCAGGCGGACATCGGCCCGAGCGAGTACATGCGGTCCTCAATGCGGTCGACGTCGCCTGCTGGGATCCGTCGCTCAGTCCTGCGCCAGGGCGAGAGTCACTCGGCGTTTCGATGACGACGCCGCTTATCTTGAGCGTGGCGCGGCTGTTTCATTGGAAGGGGCATGCCGAGCTCATCCGAGCGCTGGCCATCGTCAAGCAGCAGGTGAACGACGTGCAGCTCGCCATCGTGGGGGCCGACTATCCGGTGGGCAGCGGCAGGACACAGGAACTCCAAGCGCTGGCTGAGGAACTCGGGGTGTCGCAGAACGTCGTCTTTACCGGTCACCGTCACGACGTCGGGGACCTGCTTGCAGCCTGCGATGTGTTCGCGTTGCCGAGCTTCGAGGAACCTTTCGGACTGGTCTACGCCGAAGCCATGGCGATGGAGCGTCCGGTCGTGGCGCTTTCAAATGGCGGAACTCCTGAGGTAATCGAGCACGGTAAGAGTGGGTTGCTGTCAGCGCCAGCAGACATCGAAGCCCTGGCGGCTCATCTTCTGCAGTTGATTCGCGATCCTGCGCTGCGTCGCCGCATGGGGAAGTACGCTCGAAAACAGGTCGAAAGACTTCTTGCTCCCGAACGTCTGGTCAACGAAGTAGGCGCGCTGTATTCGCAGCTACTCGAATGACCTACCTGAGCTGACGCGCTCAGCACAGGCTCGCGCCAATCGGTTGACTGGATTACCAAGGTAGTCCTAGCATTCCTTTATGAGCCATACGTGGATGCGACTTGGCGGCTGTCTGGGTGGCCTGCCGTTGAGCCGCGCGGGTGACGTGGGGACGCAGTCCAACAAGGTGCTCGTGAGAGACGGAGGGGGGACGTTCGCGACGGCGGGCAGAAAGGGCAGCGTCATCGACTCAGGGATGAACTGGACGTTCGCTGTCGATCCGCAAGAGCCGGAGGTCATCTACACGAACTCGGGTTACGGCTCGAACGGACTCTTCAAATCTACCAATGGCGACTGACGCGTCCGAAAAGGGAACGCGGTATAAATATGGGCATACGGGCGCCGCGTTTGGCGACGTCATGCCCGTTCGTGGAGCTCCAATGGCGAGATCAGCGCGAAACACGGATTCTAGTTGGGTACGCGGCGTCGGTACGGGGCAGGCCCGGATGTGGCGCACAGGCAGCGCGCTTTGTGCGCTTCAGCTGTGCCTAGGCGGCTGTGTGGGCTCCACCAGTGGCAAAGACGGTGCCTCGGGCGACGCATCCACGAGCGAGGAGGAGGATGGCGCGGTCTCGTCAAATGACGCTGGCCGTCCGCCTTCGACGACACCCAATATTCCCACGCCCGACACGGTCGTGGTCGCGGAGCCTGTGACGAGTAAGCTCGATTTCAGCGAGGCGCAAGCCCTCGGCCCGATTTCCTACCTAGCGAATCGCAGCAGCGTGCGGCTTTACTTGCCAGGCGTAGAGGGCGCCTACGACTACCGCGTCTTCGCCGAAGAGCCTGGCGTGTCCGTAAAAGTCGTGGGTCAGAGCGAGCACGTCGACGGCGCCACCATCACCTGTGCGGGGTTGCGTCAGCGCAATCAGTGCGACAACGGCGCCATCTTGCCGCTCAAGTACAACACCGAGGAACTCGATCTTCCGAGGTGCGAGGTTCCGAGTGTAGATCGTCGTCCCCACGTTCCCGCGCAGTTGATGCAGACCGTCGAGGTGAACGGCATCGGTCCAGACACGGTGCTCATCGTCGAGGCAATCGATAGGTTGTGCCCATTTCCTGGGCTCTTCGGGACCAAGCATGTCGACGTACGAATCAGCGCCGGGGACATCGGGGGACCTACGGTTGAAGCGGTCGTGAACGACCGGGCGTACACGCTGCAGCGCTGGACTCCGACGTTTCCCGTTCGCACGGAGGCTGAGATTCGGGCCGATTACGGGAGCATGATCTTCAACGGTCAAGCTTGGAATAAGCCCACGCTCGACCCGAACTCGCCGGCGTTCCCCGAGAGTCCGTACGTTCGGCTGGCTCAGCCTGCGCCTGCTGAGGATCCCGTGGTTTTGGCTCGCGCCGTGATCAAGGTGAGTCCTTCAGGAAACGCGCAGCTGCCGCAGGGCTTTCGAGACCAGGACTATTTCGACGACTTCGACGATCCGAAGGATCAGCCGAAATTGCTCCGCAACACGGATTACACGGGCACTTTCACGGGAACACCCATGAAGGTGTACGAAATGAAGAAGTGGCTTCTGTACGATATCGGGACGGAATTCAGCGATTTCTTCGTCGACCGCGGCCAGCTCAACATGGTGTTCGGCGATCCCTATCAAGACGTGATGATGCTGCAGGCGATGTACCCGAAGCGTGCGGTCAAGCTGCCGACGGAACCCGACTCGTACCTGCACGTGACGTACGAAGTGCAGCGCAACGAAACACCGCGTCGCTACGAGAACTTCGCGCTCTGCGGTTCGGACACGCCGGGCGAAACCTACGTCGATGGGGCTCCGCGCGGAGCTCCGCTGCCTCGTCCCGGCTTCATGAACGAGGACGATACGTCACGCACCAACCCGTTCGGCTGGAACTGCCTGACGTTGGTCGGGCGCGGTGCCGGTTACGGCGTAGTGCCTGGCGGAGACATTAAATCGCACTCCGACAGCAGTCTGAAGATCACGGTCGTCGCATCGCATCCCGCGCCCTCGCAATCTAGCGAATACGATGGCATTCACGTCACGGAGTATTCCAAGGCATATGGTCCGAGCCAAGAGCCGCCATTTCCGAAGCGCTATGTCAGGCAGATCGATTCGGCCGGCAACCCTTCGGGTGTGTGGCTCGACGATGTCCTGAACACTTGGCAACGTGCGCGGTTCGATGTTTTTGTGCGCCGCGATCGGGTGGTCATCTACGTCGAAGGCCAGCAGCGTATCTGCCAGGAACTGCCCGGCTCGCCGCTCACGATGGCAGAGGGGGCGCTCGGCTTTTGGCACGTCCTCTACCACACCTCGGCGGAGTTCATGGAGATGCGTGCAGGCGGATACTCGGATAACCCGCAGACGGGTCAGCGTCACATCATGCACAACACCCCGTTTGCCGATATGCGCACTTACGACAACGTAGGGTTTCGCGAAGATGTCTCGCTGCCTGGTGACTTCGACGCATCTCGCTGTTATCCGGATTAAATATGAGACCACACGCACCACTCGCGGCCCTGTTGCTCGCTGTCTTCGGGGGGCCTGCCTGCGGAGGCGATAAAGCCGACGAAGGTGCGGTGTTCGTCGATGCCGGGCCCGATGCCAGCGACGAGCCGGATGCAAGCGACTTGCAGGAAGTCGCTCAGCAGTTCCGACTGCCCGAAGCGCTGCCCGAAGCGCCCGGAAACCAATATGGGGACCGCGAGGATGCCGCCATGTTTGGCTTCCATCTCTTCTTCGACAAGGGGCTGAGCGTGGCGGCCACGTGTCCGAGCTGCCACTTGCCTGAGCTCGCCTTCACGGATCGAGCTCCAGTGTCGATTGGCAAGGCGGTGGGTACGCGCAATGCGCCCACTACGTTCAATGCAGCGCGCCTGTCTGTGTTTCTTTGGGATGGCAGTGCCGACTCGTTGTGGTCGCAGGCCCTGCTTGCACTCGAGAACCCGGTTGAAATGGACTCGACTCGACTCGACTTAGCCCATCGTATCGCAGACCATCCTCCGTTTCGCGCGGAGTACGAAGGCGTGTTTGGCGCCTTGCCCGACACGAGCGCCTGGCCGCCCTCTGGCAAACCCGGGCAAGCAGCATTCGATGATTTGCCACTTGAAACGCAGTTCGAGGTCAACAGCATTGCCGCGAACGTGGGCAAGGCCATCGAAGCCTACGAGCGTAAGAACAGCACGGGGCTCGCTCCCTTAGATCGCTATTTGGACGGAGATACGTCGCAGCTTTCGAGTGTCGCGGTGCGCGGGCTCCAGCTCTTCCTGGCTCAGGGCTGTGTTGAGTGTCACAAGGGGCCCATGTTCACCGACGAAGATTTCCACGACGTCGGTTTCCCGAGCCTCGAGGGAGCAGCTCCAGACAGCGGGCGCGCTGGCGGCATCGCCGTGCTCGAGGCCAATCCCTTTAACTTGGCGGGGCCCTACGCCGACCCGCGCTCTGCGGTAAACGTGCGTCCGGGAGACGCAGCGAAGACGGGCGCGTTCCGGACACCCTCGCTGCGGAACGTTGCGCGTACCGCCCCCTACGGCCACGACGGGGCGTTACCGACCTTGCGCGAGGTCTTGGCCGTCCACGGGCCCACACTCGACGAGCAGGACACCGGCGCGGTCATAGCGTTCCTCACAAGTCTCAATGGCGACTACCCGCTCTCCCCGTGGAGCAAATGGCCATCGCCGCAATGACGCCATACAGCATCTCAAGCCGCGCTGAACGTTGCGCGGGTTTCCGCGGTACCGGATGGCGAAGAAGAAACGAGCGATAGGGACAAACGCCCGCGCGGCGCTGGGCACGGCCGCCACGCTGACCCTCATGGCTGTTGCGATCGGCGACGGCACGTTGGGCCTGCTCGTGGGCGTGATCAACTTTGTCTTGATCAGCTACGCGATGACTCTCATCCCGCTTCGCTATTCGATGCTGGGACTGACTTTTTTTGCCTTGGTTCTCCCCAATCCTGGTGAAGGGCAGCCGACCAAGTGGGCGCCGCCGTTCTCGGTGATTGGGCAGGCGCTCCTGAACCACATGAACACCATCGAGCGAAGCGGGCTCCTCGGGATACTGCCCATTTCGGCGATGGAGCTCTTTTTCGTAGTGCTGTTTTTGATTCACCAGCACCGGAAGCGCACGAAGTCCAAAATCGACGGCGACGTCATTCCCACGCCGAAGCCTCTGATCCAGCTCGCGTATCTCGCGTTGCTCGTGAGCGGCTTCACTTGGATCATGGGACTCGCACTTGGCGGCAACTTCGGTATGTCGCTCTGGCAGTTGAATGCGGTGATCTATTTGCCCTTGGTCTTCCTGTTATTGCAGGCGGGCTTTCGCGGGCCGAGCGATCACTGGGCGTTGGCACGGGTATACCTTGCTGCGGCATTCTATAAGTGTCTGCTGGCGCTCTACGTTGTGAACACGCAGGTCGTGCCCTTGGATCCAGAAACCGGCAGCACGCGGCCGCCATACGGCACGGCGCACGCCGATTCGATGCTCTTCTCCATCAGCTTCGTTATCGTTATCGCGTCGCTTTTGGAGCGCATCGACCGTCAGACCAAGCGGCTCGCGTTTGTGATGTTGCCGATTTTGTTGGCCGGCACCATTGCAAACAACCGCAGACTCGCGTGGGTTCAAATCGCGATCGTCATGTTGATGGTCTATCTCGTGAGCCGCGAAACCCGCGTAAAAAAATTCGTGCGTCGCGCGGTGCTCGTTTCTGTACCGCTCGCGATGGGGTATGTCGCCGCAGGCTGGAACGTAGAATACAGCCGGTTTTTCAAGCCGGTGCGCATGATCCGTTCGGTGGTGGATGCCGATTCCGACGGCTCCAGTCGATGGCGCGAGTTCGAGAACGTGAACATCATCGTCACGTTTCGCGAAAATCCCTTGCTCGGTACGGGCTACGGACATCCTTATCGCGAGGTCATTGTCCTGCCGCAGGTCGAGTATCCGCTCGAGCCCTATATTCCGCACAACAGTCTGCTGGGGCTGTGGGGATACGCCGGTGGTGTGGGTTTTGCGGGGCTGACTTTGCTTTGGATCGCGGGCGTGTACTTCGCCATGCGCGCCTATCGCAGCGCCACTGAGCCATCGCAAAGAATCGCGGCAATAGTCAGCTTCGGTGCGGTGCCAATCTACCTGACACAATGCTGGGGCGACCTCGGACTTGCGGCCTGGACCGGAGTCTTCATGATGGCGGCTTCGCTCACGGTGGCCGGAAAGCTGGCCGTTGCCACGGGGCAGTGGCAAACTAAAAAGCGCTGATGGCCTCTTCTCGAATGAGCGTTTGGGCCCAGCCAGTTAGCGGCGGCTAGCAAACACATGTCGAAGCTGATTCTCCTATCGCTGATGATCGCGATGATCACGATTCCCACACGCGCCGCACGCGACCCCGACCCGCGGCGTGGCCTCAAGCGGGCCATCCTGTACACGCTCGCATTCGAGGCATTTTATGGCTTCGCACTGCTGTTTCTGTGGGGGCGCTTCTAGTCATCCGCAACGACCGAGGGCGACGGCTACGGCGCTAGGCTGAGAAGCTCGTGGTGTCCTGCGCCTGTGCTGCGGGGGGCCGGACCGGTTGTGGGGACGTCGGTCTAAGCCAGGTCGTCTGGACCCAAGCCTTGCGCGCGTGCGCGCTGGGGCGCTCGACCCAATGCAGCACGGCGTTGGCGACGAGCAGCGAAAGACCGAATGCCAAGACGCCGCTCAGGACGGGCCCGATGCTCGGCAGCCGGTGGTGCAGCGCTGACAAGATCACATCGTGGCTAAGGTAGAGCGAGTAACTCAGCAGTCCCACGCGCTTCACGAGGCGCATATTGAGCAGGCGCACCGGGCCCCACTCAGGATAGCGAATCGCCACCACAAATAGCGGGATGAGTCCCAAGCCTTGCAAGGAGTAACGCAGAGTTTCCCGAAACCATGCGGCCCGGTATGTGAGGCTCAGGATCAACAAGCCGAAGCCCGCAGGCAAGAGCGCCTTGGTCCACAATGCTTTGGAGCCGCGCCACGGGTCGAACATGGGGTTACCGAGCAATGCCAGAACACAACCAAACAGGATGGAGTCGACGCGCGTGTCACTGCCCATGTAAATGCGCTCCATGCGCGCGTCGTAGGCGAACACCAAGATGAAGCGCCAGCACAGCGCAAGTGCGCACAACGCCAGAAGAACGAACGCCTGTCGCCGTGGCTGCTCCGGAAATCCGCGCTGCAACAAGATGAAAATCCAGGGAAATACTAAGTAGAAATGCTCCTCTACGGCCAGCGACCAATAGACCACGGTGCCGCTGGGGAAGCCACGTTCGTCTTGAAAGATGAAGTAGTAGTTGGTCGCGTGGGCCAGCTGCGACAGCACGCTTCCGAAGTGAAGGGCTTCCGGAAGCAGGCCTAATGCGGTCAGTGAGAGGGCTAGCGCTAGAACCGTATAGAACGGCGGAAAGATGCGAAACAACCGCCGCAGGTAGAAGTCGCGCAAGCTGTTGTGCGAAGTACGCGAGTGCTCGAGGCGCAGCAGCGTGGTGATCAGATACCCGCTTAGAAAAAAGAAGATCGTTACGCCGAAGCCTCCCGGAACAATGGCCCCGAGCCCTGCGTGCGCGACGAACACGAGCATGAACGACAGCGCGCGGATGCCATCGAGCGAGGGAATGTGGAACTCGCCGCCCCGCGTCGGTGGACCGAGCGGTTCTTTGTGAACCTCAAGCGACTGACCGGCATCGGCATGCGTCATTGTGGCCACACGAACATCGGAGATGGGGCGCATTGTGACGCAGGCAGCTGGTAGTGCGCCAGGCGGGTCTGAGAGGACCTCGCCGGCAGGCGGTGCCGTATGCGATTCACGACTCAGTTGAGGCAGTGGGGAGCTCGCGGATGAGCCGCGCAGGTACACCGCCGACTAACGTGTGAGGGGCTACATCTGAGGTGACAACCGCGCCTGCGGCTACGACAGCTCCCATACCGACTGTAACGCCCGGCAAAAGCGTTACGCGCGAAGCTATCCAGGCGCCGTCTTCGACGACGATGGAGCGATGCTTCGACCATCCCGCCCTGCGTGATGGCGGGCCAATCTCGTGGTCGACAGTCAAAAAGAGGCAGTCGTGACCAATATTGACATCGTTGCCGATTCTCACCGAGCCGCCGAGATTGATGCGCAACGGGCCCGTTATGTAAGTGTCATTGCCGATTGAAAGCAACGACGCCCAGTCGCCGTCGCCCGACAGTGTGATGTCGCCCATGACATGCGAGCCCTTGCCGATCGGCACCTTGGTTATGCGGAAAAGGGCTGTACGCAGGCGATTAAAGCAAAATTGCGGCAGCACAGAGGCAACGCCCTGCGCGAGATGCGACGTGGGGCGCAGCAGCTTAAACTCATTGGCCAGCGAACGGAAAAGCGAACGCGCGGTCCTACGAGTTGCACGTGGATGTGTGACAGATGCTTCGGTGTTTGCGCTGCAGTCGCGAGTCTTGTGCCTTGTCATCCCACGCGCTGCTTAGACGCTCCGCACGGGCTTGTCGAGAGTTGACAGTCCTCCTTCAAGAGCCTGGCCCGATATTACACAGCACGCCAAGTTCGACGCACCCGAACGCACGCAGCCTTGCAGTGCTTGATTCCCGCTGCATGGGAACGTACAAGTAAGTTCCCCGCGACACACGAGGATGGAACTTCCTGTGAACCTTGAAATGAAAAGCAGCTTGGTTCTCTTTGGAATGTTGATCGGCTGCATGCCTTCGCCGAGCAATTCCCCTGAATCCGACGGAGGTGACAACACCCACACCGACGGCGGCCCCGACGATTCCGGCAACGACGGGAGCACAAGTGGCCCTGGCGGTGATGGAGATGGCGACGGAGACGCTGAATCGCCGTTTTTGTCGCCAACTGGCACGTGGAAACGCGTGACAGGAAACCTTGCGGGCATGGATTCCGAGTGCGGCAACATGTCTGCGTTGTCTGTAAAACCAGACGCGGACACGCTGATCGCGGGCATCGCGCAGAAGGGCCTGTGGGCTAGCGAAGACGGCGGCGCGACGTGGCAAGCTCTCGGTGCAGAGCCGGGCGCGGACGTGATCACGAACCGAACGACCTCGATTGTTTACGATCCTATCGACGCCGCGCGTTTCTGGCAGACGGGCATCTACAGTGGCGGTGGGCTCTACGAGACGACGAACGACGGTGACGGTTTCTACCGACTCGGCGATGTCGAACATGTCGATCTGCTGAGCGTTGATCTCAGCGATCCCGATCGCAAGGTGATGGTCGCGGGTGGACATGAGGCCCCACAGGCCCTGTTTCTATCGAAAGATAGCGGAGCGACTTGGAAGAGCATTGGCGCGGGCCTACCTGGCGACAGGAGCTGTACGCACCCGCTCGTCATCAATGCCAAGACGTTTCTCGTTGGCTGCTCGTACGGCGGCGAGGGCATCTATCGCTCGACGGATGCTGGCGAGAGCTGGACCCTCGTGTCGGAAGTCGGTGGATCGCGCGCGCCACTGCGCGCTTCAGACGACTCGCTCTATTGGGCGGCCGAAAACAATGGCGGTCTGATGCGCAGCACGGACGACGGTAAAACCTGGACCCAAGTGACGGGGCATTCGGTCGTCACCAGCACGGCGCCACTGGAGCTTCCGGACGGTCGCTTGGCAATGCTTGGTACCGCGGCGTTGCTTTCGTCGGACGACAAGGGGGCAACGTGGCACCCGATTTCCACGCAGCTTCCATACGGCGATGCGAGCGGCGTTGTTTATTCAGCCCAGCAGAAGGCGTTCTTCATCTGGCACTTTACCTGCGGCTTTGATGGACCTGTGCCGGTGCCCGACGACGCGATCATGCGCTACGACTACGACTACAAGAAGCTCTGAGGCGACTTGGATCGTGGGGCTGAGACTGTGGCTTTCGTCACTCGGCTAACTGGGCAGCTAAAGAAAATCGGTCGGCCGCTTTCCGTTGTGCTCGGAGTGGGCACTTTCGCAGCGGCTTGGAACGTTACGTCGAGAGTGTTTCAGGTTGGCACCGTAGAGTTTGTGTTTACGGAACCCGCATCCACGCGTACCTATCGAGTGTTCACGCGTGCGGACCATGATGCCGCAAAACCTGCCCCCGTCCTGTTCGCGCTGCACGCGTATGCGACAGCACCGGATGTGTTGGTGCGCAGCTACTCGCTCGAAGCTCTTGCGGTGCGAGGCCGTGGCTTCATTCTTGTGGTACCGGAGGGCAATCGCGATGCAGTTGGCCACTATTTTTGGAACGCCTCGCGTGCCTGTTGCGGCGAGGGGCAGGCTCGGCCCGAAGACCTGAGATACCTGCAGGATGTGCTCGGGGAGGTCAAACGTCGCTACGCTGTAGATGCTGCACAAGTGCTGGCGCTTGGCGTGTCTAACGGGGGCTTCATGGCGCATCGTTGGGCATGCTCAGCCGGCGCCGAGCTCACCGCGATAGCGAGCATCTGTGGTGCGGGGCCAGGTCCAGAGGACTTGCCTTGCGCGCCCTCTGAACGCGTATCGGTGCTGCAGATTCACGGAGATGCAGATGAGATCGTTCGTTATGGGGGCGGTTACATGAGGGGCAGTGAATATCCATCTGCCCTCAGCACGCTGACGCCATTTCTGCGAGCCGGACACGCTCCGCAAGCGTCGGAAACGCGGACGAGCCACACGTTCCTCTTCGGCAAAATTCACAAGCAGGAATGGTTGAATGGCCCGGCTCGCATCGCGCTTTGGACGGTCGAAGGCGCAAATCACAAGTTGCGTGCCGCACAAGCATCCGTGCCCGAGATCCTCGATTTTCTCCAAGGGCGATGAGCCGTTCGCGCGAGCAAACGCAGCAGGTGCAGGGCGCTTGTTTTTACCCAGATAAGCGGTTCAGTTTCGCGGCTCGGTGAGCCCTCGCGGCGCCTGTTCACCGCCCCGTCACGCGTCAGGTTGCGCGTGGCGCCGTGCCAAGAGCAGTTTTACGGCCCGCACGATCGTCGTCGGCTGGATTACCCTGAGCGCCCAAGCCAGTGCGACGTAAACCAGCATCACGATGATCAGTCGAGGTGCGCCCATGTCCAACAAGAAGTGATTCAGCACGAGCGTCACCAGCGAGATGGCGAGGCTTTTGGTGAGCACAGCCACGTTGCGAGCGTCGAGGGGCGATTCGCTGAAGCGGCAAAGCATCGTGACAACGACACAAGCTTCGGTCGCGATCGTGGCCAGTGCGGCGCCGGCGCACTCACCGCCCGTGCCGATCATGTCGCGGCCCAGCGGTACAAAGAGCAGCATCAGGCCTGCCAACAGGAAGACCGAGCAAATCGAGATGACTGTCACCGTCCAGCCGCGTCCGTTCAATATAAGCGCATACGCGAGCATGAGGCTTACGTAGGTCATCAAGAAGACGAGCGACAGAATTGAAAGCCCCAGAGCCGCCGGTGCGTACTGCGCCCCGAACGCCAGGTCGATCAGCACATCTGAGCCAGCCGAGATAAATACGGTGCCGGGCGCGATGACGATCAGCAAGCCTTCGATGGCGCGACGAAGAATCGACGTCATCTCTTCGTTTGAGCGCCCCTGGGCGCGCGACAGCATGGGCATCACCACGCCCGCAAGGAGCGGGTAGAGCAGCGTGGCGAGACCCGCTACGTTTTGACTTGCAGCGAACCATCCAACTTCGCGCTCGTCGTGGCGGATGAACTCCAGCGCACTCAAGGCGAGGAAGTTACCGAACGTGACTGCCACGGAGTTCACGAGGTAAGGAGCGCTGGCTATCAGCGCTATTTTGACGGCCCGTCTATCGATACGGTAGCGCAGCGAGGCGGCCGCGGCGGCCGTCGGAACGAGTACGAGCGTTTTTAGTAGCTCTGCCCCTGCCATCGGCAGCGCCAGCGCCCACATGGGAACGTGATAATAGAGCCCGGCCAACAGCCCTGCGCCCCAGATGATCTTGGCCGTAATGTTGGCCAGAGCCAGACGTCCCACGTGGGACACCGCCTGGAGTACAGCTGCGAGCGTGCTGTTGATGCTTAGGAGCAGCTGGCTAACACCGAAGACCAGCGCTGTGCTCAGTATTTCGGCCGAGCGTCCCGTCAGAGCGAGCGTCATCGCCATGACGAGCAGTAGGCCCACCGCGAGCACGGTTCGAAGCGCGAACACGCCTCCCACGAAGTCCGACGCGTACGCAGGGCGTACGGGGACCTCTTTGACCACGTGTGTATCGATTCCCAGGCTGATGACCGAGAAGAAGAGCATCGCGAAGCTCTCGGCAAACGCGAAGTGGCCTTGGTGAATAGGGCCAAGCTGTGCAGGAATCTGCAGCTTGACGATCATCGCGACGCCCCAGGTGAGAATCAGCGACGCGCCAAGGCGTAGACCGTTGCGAATTGCAATCGTGATCTCGTGAGTGCGATTGCTTTCGCTCGTCACGCCAGGCTGCGCGGAAACGGGGACAGGCGGCCTAGAACTTCTAACTTCGCCGCCTGTTTCCGACATTCAGCCTTATCCGAGTTACGGCCGAAAAGCCTGGTTCGGCGGCAAGAGTGTACTCAGTGGAAGCGACGTTGCTACGCGAAAAGCCGTACACCTGGGGGCCTTCTCGAGAAACAAGCGCCTCGTACACGTCGCAAAAACAAGTCGAATCCAGCCTGCGACAGTGCGCTGTGGGCGGCTACTGCTCCGGCGCATGTTCGATCTTCAGAAAACTCGAGGTATCAAGCGCTCGTATATGTGGGCTGGGAGACTGTCTCGAAGGCGAAGGCTCACGCTTCTGCAGCGCGCACCTGCTCGTCAGTCGAGACAGTTCGGAGCTGGACGCCGGATTCCCGTGATCTGAGAAACGGATCACGTGCAGAAACGGAGGCCCATGCAGCCGCCTTCTCCCGAACGGTGGACCGGTTCGTGTTGTGTACGGCCGCCATCAGCTCCTCCACCCAATGATCTAGGGTCGCGTTCTCCTCGACCCAGCGCCGTGCGTTACGTCCCAGACGCGCGCGCAATGCGTGGTCTCCGCGCAGGCGCTCGATCGCTTTGCGCCAGCCGTCGACTCCTCCCGGCGCGACGTAGAGGCCATTCTGCTCGTGGATGATGACATCGGTTTGGCCGATCGTGCCTGTGACGACGACAGGCTTACCCATCGCCATACCTTCGAGCATGGTCGTGATGCCAGCTTGAAAGTCGTTCTGATACAAGGGCACCACGACGACCGAGGACTCCGCGTACAGCTTGCGCAGTCCATGGTAATCGTAACGACGCGCGTCCACGTGCGCGGGCAGAGCGCGGGATTCGGTCTCGTTGGTATGGGCCGACCACGGAGAGGCCGCGGCCAGTCTCACGCTGAGGTTGGGCTGGTCGGTCACCGCCTCGATCAGAGTGGGATAGTCGCGCCATTCGAGTCCGGCCGCGCAGATCTGCTCCTCTCGCACCGGAGCCTCGAAGAACGGCCGGTAGAAGCGATGGTCGGCATGGAAGGGAATCAAGCGCAAGACTCTGTCCGGGATTCCGAGCGCTGAGCGGGCGACATCGCGTTGCGCGGAAGAATAGACGAAAACCGTGTCCATCTGGCGATGGAGCTTAAACCAGCGATACAGGACCTGCTTTTTCTTCGGCGACAGCCGGTGGGCTATCGTCACGTGGCGCGGCCGCTTCGCTACGGTTTTTAACAGCAGGGCCAGGGGCACCGCAACGCTCTCGGCGTTGGTGAATATGGCGTCGTGTTCATCGCGGCGCAGGAAACCCATCAGCGCGAGCGCCGCATTCAGCCCGGCGACCTTGCGAAGCAACTGCACCAGCGGATGTGAGTCAGACTCCACGGCTGCGTGGTCCAGTAGCTCAACCTCGTCTCCGGGGATGGAACTCAGCGCGCCGGCCAGCGCGTGATAGTCCATCGTCGGGTGCCGATCCGCCGCAATCTCGGCCTCCAGTCCAGACTTCGCACGGCTTGGAATCAAGAGTAGCGTCTTCATCGCTCTGAACTCCGTCTCAAAGATTCCGCGGGGCGGGCCGCCGCAGGGTACGAACGTCTGCGCTCGAAAGAGCGAGGGGATCAGCACGCGATGCTGCGAGCATGTACCGGTTACGTTAGAAGAAGTCGGGCAAACCGAGGCAAGTAGGAACCGGGGAGCATTCTCGCCTCATATGCATCCGTTAGCGCGGACCCGACGGACCGTCAATGAAAAACGCGGGATGACGAGGTTTTTCGACCATCTAGCGAGGCGCAGTAGCTGTTTCAATGAGCCTTCTAACAGTGCAAACCGTACGCGGACTTAAGCCCGATGGAGCCGATAATTCGTTTATCGGTGTCAATCTACGGGTGAACCGTCAGGCCATGCGTATCGCGAGTGGGGCCGTGCTCGCTAGCGCCGCGACACGCAGATTTACGGTGCCGCCATATTCGTCAGTCGGGTAAGTAAGGCCCAATCGGCTGAGCGAGCAGAAGGCTCATTTTCTTCGTGTTTCATGCAAATGTATGACTCGTTACGAGAACGTGATTTCCTGTTGCAGATTATATGCTCGAGGTCGCTCGTTGCAGAAGGCATCGAACCTTGGCGGTGGCAGCTCCCGGGGGGACGGTTAGCATTTAGGAACACAGCTAGGAGGCTGTACGGCAGAAGGGTAAGGTTTCGTGTTTGCAGACGTTCTCAGAGCCCGCGAAGTGCGCGATACCAGGCCCGTTCCGAGTGGAAGGAGCATGGCCGGCTGCTATGTCGCGGAGCCGGGCTGCGCGCGGTAATCGGCCATGTCGGAAGCCACGCTCGAGGCAGAGGCGAGATGCGTCCAACTGCGGTCGGCACGACCTGGGGCGCAGAGCCCAAGCGTGATACTTGCTGTTGCGAGGGGCCCCTGCAGGTGTCCTCGCATGTACGGACGGCCAGCCTCCGCATGAGGTCAGTCACCGCTTGGCTGAACGAGCCTCTGCGGCGACAGGTGCGGATACCGATTGCTCAATATGAGCTATGTCTTGCGCGCCTATTCCTCGTAAGGCCCACGAACAGTTCGCCTCTGGAACGAGCTCGCACATCGGAATCCAGTCGCTACGGATTCCGGCGTGTCTGCTTTCCAACATAGCTGTACACTGCACGGTGATCCACACGTCCACTTCTTCTAAAAGGAGCCGCTCTCCATTACAGGAGAGAAGCGGTCGACAATTGAGAAGCAGCTGAACCCCTCGCGCTACCAGTCGACGAGGCCAGCGCGACGCGCATCAACCAGCGCGGCCTTGCACAGGTGAGGTGGGAGAGACCGTGGGATTGTAGTGACGGCCGCGCGGCCCATCATCCTCGCGGGCTCTTAAAATCGGTCGGCCGCTGCCCGTGCTTACGCACCTTGCTTCGCGGTCGGCTCACAGCTCTATAGAGACGTCGCTCGCGGGATTAGATCCGGAGGTTGTCGCGCGCGTAAGTCCTGCCGGGCGAGCGCATCACACGAAATGGATCAAAAAACATCCAACGGATTTGACTCCGAAACGCACGCTGCTAATCATTCCCTCCCGCGACGCAGCGGGCGGTCAGAGAGAGCAGGAACTGCGCTTTGATTCGTGCGAGGGCTCC
>CAZEWA010000060.1:0-5467 GCA_964515685.1 uncultured Polyangiales bacterium
GCCGACAGTTAGGCCGCGCGGCTCGTATTCTCCGGGAGCGCTGGCTTTGGAGGGTCCTTGCGCTCGGGCAGCCGGGTCAGGTCCATCGGAGGTAGGCTCGCGGTGAGGCGCCGGAAGTAGTAGCGCGCGATGCCCACGATAACCTTCGGCGTCAGCAACTGGTGGGGCTGCTTCACCATGTGCAGGCCCTGCAGCAGCGCGAAGAACACGTCGTCTTCGTATTGGCAGGCGCGCAGGAACGTGTGGCCCATGCGTCGGCTCAGCTCAGTGTACCAAGGCCGCGAGCCCTGCGTCCCGGGCCACGCCAAGTCGAGCAGCGCCGTGGACTGCCAGGCAGGGAAGGCAAACTTCTTGGCTTCGCGATAGTAGCGGATCGCCAAGGTGTCGATGTTTGCGTCCTTGCGCACCACGTCGCGCAGAATGCGCGCACAGGTAACACCGATGGACATACCCTGCCCGTACAGCGGGTTATAGGCCCATACCGAATCCCCCACAGCCAGGAACCCCTTGAGCGCACCGCCATCCTTCTCGAAGTGATTCCAGCGCATCTCCATCTTGCGGAACGTGCGCACCGACGAGATGGGGTCTGCATGCTTGAGCCACTCTTGAAAGAGCGGCGTCTGAAAGCGCTCGCCAAAGGACTCGAAGCCCGGTTCATCACCCGGCGGATATTGCTCGTTGAAGCCGCCGATGGTCACGACCCACTGGTTCTGCTCGGCAGGCGTGATCACGCCCCACTGCGGCCGATGGGGAAAGAGCTGATCGACCGTCATCGCCTTTTTCAGATAGGGGCTGTCGTCGCGCACCCGATAAAAGCGCGAGGCGTAGCCGCAACGCGAGTCGACGATGGTCTCCTTGGGCATGGGCAGATTGCGCTCCGCAAACCAGCCGCGCCAGAGCGACGCCCGACCTGAACAATCGACCACGAGCTGGCCACGGATTTCAGCGTGTTCGGCGTGATCTGTGCGCACACCGACAGCGCGCACACAGCTCCCCTCCCCCTCCGTGATGAGCTCACTTACCTTCGTATTCTCGAGCAGCGTGACGTTGGTCGAAAGCTCCAAAAACCGCTTTCGTTCGACGAATTCGAGCAAAATGCGCGTCCCGGACAGGGCCACGAACCCCGTCTCGAAGAGCGGGCAAAACCCCACATCCGTGCAGCGGGCCACATCGCGCCCGTGGTCGAGCGCAACCGCGCCTAGGCGCAGCGCCTCCTCCGTGAAGCCGGGAAAGAGCGCGTCGAGCTCCCGCTGGCCACGCAAGGTTAGATTGTGGATATGGTGACTTTGCTGCACCCCACGGCGGTGCGACGGCTCTTCTCGGGGAAGCGTGTCGCGCTCGATGACGACGACCTCGCGGAAGCGCTCGGAAAGGGCTCGCGCAACGGCCATTCCGACCATGCTGGCGCCTACGACAACGGCACGCTCGTGCACTGGAACCAGATTTGATGCGGTCACGATGTTTATACCCGAACCCGTTGAAGTATCAGTCTGTTTCTGGCGAAGCAAGAGGGAACGCGGCAAGCCCCTGTCCTTAGATTGAGGTGGACGCACAGCTGCGAGGATTCTGAGTGATTGCGCAAACTTGTGCTGAACGTTTCGTCATAAACGCACGAGGCGTTGGGGCATTTTGGCTAGAGACAGATCGCGCAAACGGGCCACGCGTGGCCGGCGCCGCCAGGGAAAAGCACTATCAACTTGGCATAAAACCTAGTTTTTCCGAAGTGTAAGCACGCATCTGGAACGGCTCTTGCGACGGCTTTCCCCCATGCGGAATGCGGACGTGAAAACCTTGCGCCGAGAGCTCGCATTGGTCGCTCGCGAGTTTGACGAAGCCTCATCCAATCAGCGACCTCACCTTTTCTCCACGCCACGCAGCGCAGCGGCGGGTGCACCCCTTGTACTGCTGCATCCCTTTTCGATGTGCTCAGACGTCTGGCGGCCTATTTTGCCACTGCTGTCGCGTGAACACGAGGTGTTTGCGTTGAGCATGCCCGGTCACTCGGGTGGCGATCCCTTGCCGCCTCGCTTCTGCCACTCGGTCGAAGCAGCCGTCGACCTACTCGAACGCAAGCTCGATGCGCTCGGCCTTCAGAAGGCGCACATCGTCGGCAACTCGCTGGGAGGTTGGTTCGCCATCGAGCTCGCGCGCAGACAACGCGCGCTGTCGGTGGTCGCGCTCGCTCCAGGCGGCGGCTGGGAATTGGGCGGTCCGGCCCATCGCAGATTGATGCGGCGCATCAGGCTTACTGGGACCCTGCTCACAGTGGGCGGTCCCACGGCCGGCATACTCAGCCGCTACGCGATGCTACGGCGCGCCACCTTGGGTCACGCCGTCGCGCGGCCGGGCCTCCTCGCGCCCCACGACGCCAAGATGTTCATCCAGTCGGCGTGGCGCTGCACCACCTACTTCGACGTGCTCAAGTGCATGGCCACCCAAGCCCTGCCGGAGCTACTCGACCCGATGCCGTGCCCGATTCGTGTGGTGTGGGGCACCAAGGATCGACTGCTGCCCATGCGGGGCTACTCCGAACGCTATCGCGCAGTCCTACCTCAGGCCGAGTGGGTGCTACTCGACGGCGTGGGCCACGTGCCGATGTACGACGACCCGGAAGCTGTGGCCCGCAGCATCCTCGAAGTCACCTGCCGCACGTCGGCTCCCAAACCGGCGGCTGCGGTCTAGCCACGGGCCTTCGCGCTTGTTTGGAAAAGCTGCGCCGACGTGGGACCCTGCTGACAGGGGATCCTCGATGGCAGCACGCAAAGCCCAAGCGTTCTCAGAACAGGTGAGTTCGGCGCTGCAGAAGCAGCTCGGACACGCGATGCTCAAGGCTTCCGGTTGGACCATTGGCGGCCCACCCCCGCTTGCGAAGCGCTATGTTTTACTGGCGGCACCGCATACCTCGAACTGGGACCTACCCGTGATGCTCGCCATCACTTTGGTCTACGGCTTGCGCGTACGCTGGATGGGCAAGCACACGTTGTTTGCGCCTCCCTTCGGGCCTTTCATGCGCATGCTCGGCGGGCTGCCCATCGAGCGCCACAGGCATGTCGGCGTCGTGGAATCGACCGCCGATTGGTTCGAGAAGTCGGACGAGCTCGTAATCGCGATTCCACCAGAGGCCACGCGCAGCCGCGCGCCCTACTGGCGATCTGGTTTCTATCGCATCGCGCAGGCCGCCAATGTGCCCATCGCCTTGGGCTTTCTCGACTACGAGCGCCGCGTGGGAGGCATAGGTCCCCTCATCACTCCCAGCGGCAATCTGCGAGCCGACATGGATAAGATTCGCGCCTTTTACGGTTCGATGCAGGGCAAGTTTCCCGAGAACTTCGCCGTGCCCCGTCTCAAGGAAGAAGACGACGCGGCTCGCGAGGGCGCCTAGCGTACCGTTCGGTGCTCTAAGCCTTCCGGTGTCGCAGAGATTTCACTATGCTCGACACGTCTTGCCTGGAGGGCCGCGCCTTTGGATTCTTTGAGCATCCGCAACTACTCCCCAAAAGATCGCGCAGCGGTCCGCAAGATCTGCTTCGACACCGGTCTCATGGGGAGCCCCATCGCCCCTCAGTACAGCGACTTCGAGAGCTTTGCTGACATGTTCACGGCCTATTACACCGACGTCGAACCTGAAAACAGCGTGGTGACGGAAGTGAACGGCAGCGTCGCGGGCTACATGCTGTGCAGCCTCGATGAACGCAAAGCGCGCGGGCCGCTCTACTACATGCTGAAGCACGCGCTGTTGCGTGGCGCATGCTTTCGCCCGGGCACGTTTCGTTTCTACGTGCGCAGCGCGTTGGATATGTTTGCCGATCTCCGAAAAGGCGGCGGTGCGCCCAAGATCGACTACGACCGCTACCCTTCTTCGCCGCACATCAACCTGCTGGCGCCAGCAAGGCGAGGCGGCGCTGCCACCGAGATGTTCTACCGCGTTTTCGACCACATCGTGTCGCGCGGCTCGGTGGGGATGCACGGCTCGGTGCAGGCCTCCAACAAGCCGATCCTCACCATGGTGAAGAAGCTTGGTTTCCGCGAAGTGGGTGAGCCCTTTCCCGTGCCTGGCATGCGCGGCGAGCACAACGAGCGCTTGCAGCTGCAGACGCTTGCGCGGACACTGACGGACTGGGAAGTCGGAGCCTGGAAACAACCTGGCTTCAAATATCCCGAATCGCCCCCAGCATGAGATCCCCAGGCTTAAACGAGGCTCGAGTTGGCGGGCTTCGGCCCTCATGGTAGGCAGGCGTCCTCCACGCTTTTCCAGGCGGCGCCCGTGACCTTGAAGCTAGTTGCTTCTAAGCCCATTTCGAGCCTCACGGTTGTCATTCCCACGTACCGGGAAATCGAGAACATTCCACTCATCATCGAGCGTCTTTCTCAGGTTCGTGAGAAGCTCGGCGTGAAGCTCGATGTGTTGTTCATGGACGACGACAGCCGCGATGGAAGCCGAGAGTGTGTAGAGCGGCTGGGCCTGCCTTGGATCAAGTTCATCACACGCATGCAAAATCGCGGGTTGAGTGAAGCCGTGCTCGACGGTCTGCGCAGGGCGCGCGGAGACCTGCTGGCTGTCATGGACTGCGACCTGTCGCATCCACCCGAAGCGCTACCCCACATGGTCGCAGCGCTTCAGAACGGCGCCGACTTCGCGGTAGGCTCGCGCTTCGTCGATGGCGGCACCACGGACGATAACTGGGGGGTGTTTCGCTGGCTCAACTCGCGCGCGGCCACCCTGCTCGCCTTCCCGCTCACACGCATCAAAGACCCCATGAGCGGGTTTTTCATGCTGCACCGCGAGACCTTCGAGTCGACCCAGAGCTACAACCCCATCGGCTACAAAATCGGGCTCGAGCTACTCGTCAAGTGCGACTGCCGTTTGCCCGCAGAGATCCCGATTCATTTCACGGACCGCCAGTTCGGCAAGAGCAAGCTCTCCGTACGGGAACAGCTGCGCTACCTGCAGCACATCCGCCGGCTGTACATCCATCGCTTCCGCTTTTGGTCGGAGCTCGTGCAGTTCTTGGGCGTGGGCGCCATCGGGCTCGGCGTGAATCTGCTGTGCCTCACGCTGCTCTTGCACGCAGGCCTCGGTGTAAAGCTCGCTGTGCCGCTCGCCATCTTCCTGTCGATGGTGAGCAACTTCTTCCTCAATCGACGTTTTAGCTTCGGCGACGCCAACCGAGAGAACGGCTTCAGGCAATTTCTGAGCTTCGTTTCCGCCTGCTCCGTCGGCGCACTCGTCAACTCGGCCGTCACGTTCTTTTTGCTCCGCTACGTGCCGCAGCCTCAGCTCGCGGCGACCTGCGGCGTCATCGCAGCTACAGGCTTCAACTTCGTCGCCAGCCGGCTGCTAGTTTTCAAACGCACGCACGTAGTGAAGCGCCCAAAGAAGCGCTGAAGTCGTTGAAAGTACTTTGCACGTCCCGCCGATTCCCTGCTTTGCTCGCGTGCGAACCCCGCGCGCTTCGACGTTTAGCTC
>CAZEWA010000060.1:5567-21088 GCA_964515685.1 uncultured Polyangiales bacterium
GCGCGCTTCGACGTTTAGCTCGCGCGCGAACCGGCGCGCTTCGACACACTCGGGATGGCGCGCGAATATCTGGATGCTTGTTCAGGTTAGTGGTAGGTTCCGGCCAACGTGATAGGCCGCCTAACCGGTATCATTGTGGATCAAACGCCCGATGGGGCCTGCGTCGTGGATGTCTCCGGCGTGGGCTACGAGGTGTACGTACCGCTGGGGACTCTGGGTCGCTTGCCGCGCCCCCCTGCGGTCACGACGCTCCACGTGCACACGCAAATGCGAGAAGACGCGCTCACCCTGTACGGCTTCGCTTCGCTCGACGACCGCATTGCGTTCCGCACCTTGCTCGGGGTCAACGGCGTGGGGCCCAAGCTTGCGCTCGGCATCATGAGCAGCTTGAGTGCGAGCGAGCTCGCGTCCGCCCTCAATCGCGGCGACAAGGCCCGCTTCAAGGGCATCAGCGGCGTGGGGCCGAAAATCGTCGAACGCCTGGTGCTCGAGCTCAAAGACAAGCTGCATTTCTCTAGCGGTAGTGTAGGCATGCCCGCCCAAACGCCATCCAAGAGCCCGCTGAGCGCGTTCACGGGCACACTCGCCACCGTGCACAGCGCCTTGGTGCAGATGGGATTCAAGCCCTTCGAAGCAGAGACCGCCCTGCAGAAGCTGCAGGCAACGGCCGAAGGCAAGCCTGCCGAGGAGCTCCTGCGCGAAGCTTTGGCTTCGCTCGCGTAAGGAAAGAGCCGTATGAGCGAGCGTATGAACGAATTGGTCGAAGCTGAACCGCGCGAAGAGGATCGAAAATTCGATATCACCTTACGCCCGTCGCGCTTCGACGATTTCGTCGGCCAAGACAAGGTCAAAGACAACCTCAAAGTCTTCGTGCAGGCCGCGTTGCAGCGCCGCGAACCTTTGGATCACGTGCTTTTTTGCGGTCCTCCGGGCCTCGGCAAGACCACCTTGGCCAACATCTTGGCCGAGGAGCTCAACGTCAACCTCGTGCTCGCTTCTGGGCCGGCGATTGAGCACAAGGGGCAGCTCGCCTCACTCGTCACCAAGCTGAACGAGCGCGATGTGCTCTTCATTGATGAGATTCATCGCTTGTCGCCGGTGATCGAAGAAAATCTCTACACAGCCATCGAAGACTTTCGCATCGAGGTCGTCACGGGCGACGGCCCTTACGCGCAGACCCTCCAGCTTCCCCTGCGTCCGTTCACGCTCGTTGCTGCCACCACGCGCACGGGCCTGCTCACGGCGCCGCTTCTATCGCGCTTCGGCTACGTCGCTCGACTCGACTACTATCCCGCCGAGCAACTTGCACATGTGGTCGGCCGCAGCGCACGCCTACTCGACATCCCCATCGACGAAGGCGCCGCGTTTGAAATCGCCCGCCGTGCACGCGGCACGCCGCGTATCGCCAATCGATTGCTGCGCCGCGCCCGTGACTTCGCTGAAGTGCTCAGCGACGGCACGCTGTCCTCCAAGGTCGCGGAAGAAGCGCTCGACCGTCTCGATGTCGACAGAGCGGGCCTCGATGAAATGGATCGTCGCTTTTTGACGGTCATCATCGACTTCTACAAGGGAGGACCTGTCGGCATCGAGACTTTGGCCGCAGCCCTCAGTGAACCGCGTGACACATTGGAAGATGTGTACGAACCGTTCCTGATTCAGCAGGGGCTTTTAGCCCGCACCGCGCGCGGACGCGTGGCAACCGACCGCGCCTACGAGCACTTGAAGCTTCCCAAACCTTCCCGTCAGCCGGGCTTATTTTAGCGCGCGCTGTGGCACGCTGAGTGCAGTTGCTCTCCTTCGGGGGATGTTCCCCAGAGCGAGGGACCATGGCTCACTTCAAGCTTCAGCGGGCACGTCACGTCGAGACGAGCGCCGGGCGCCTTGCCTACTTAATCCACGAACCGCCTGGGTTTGCGCATGATCTGCGGCCAGGTCTGCTGTATTTGCACGGCAGTCAAGAGCGTGGCTCAAACCTGCATGCGCTTACGCAGACCGGCATCCCAGCGTTGATTGAGCGCGGCAGAAACCTCCCGTTCGTCACCATTGCGCCCCAGTGTCCCGAAGGTCGCATGTGGGGCCAGCTCACGGGCGGACTGCTCGATCTGCTCGACCACGTGGTGCCCCAAGCATCCATCCATCCAGAGCGCCTGTACGTGACCGGCATCAGCATGGGAGGGTTTGGAACCTTCCAGCTTGCAGCTACCGCTCCGCAACGTTTTGCTGCCATGGCCCCGATCTGCGGAGGCGGCGATCCGACCTGGGCCGAGCGCCTGAAAGAGCTACCGAGCTGGGTCTTTCACGGCGCCAAGGATACGCGCGTACCGAGCGATGAATCCAAGCGCATGGTCTCGGCTCTGCAACAAGTGGGCGCACCCGTCCGCTTCACGCTCTACGAAGACCTGGGCCACGACTGCTGGACCCGCACCTACGACAATCTCGAGCTCTACTCGTGGATGCTCGGGCAGCGCCGCGCCACGGCGCCTAAAACCAGCTGCGAAGGCAATCTACAGACGACGGCCCCCTAGCGCCGCCTGCCCGCGTGCTGGCAGCCTGCGAGGTGGCTCACAGAAATGGCCGCACAGCTGCTCGGTAGCGCACGGCGAAGGAACCTCATGGTAGGGTCCGAAGCTGCCTATGCCAGCGCTCTGCCCTCCTCGCTCGTCCCCCCTCCACCACACACTCTCCGTACTCGGAGTCTGCAGCACGCTACTTATCGGCTGCTCGACAACTGAGCATCACGATCCGAAACTCAACGACGCAGGCGACAGGGCCGACGCCGCCCACGACGCAGGCCTGGAGGATGCGGACGCAGATGCATCGGACCCAGAGCCGCCCGGTCCAGAGACAATGCGCGACGGTGGCACGCCCCCTGATCAGCCTGTAGACGACGGCGGCCTGGAAGCCGACGCAGCCCTGCCCGAAGTCCCATGGGACGAAGGTGCGCAGCCCTGGGAGCGCGTGCCCGCAGAAGACGTGCTCGCGATCTGCAAGCTCGATCCTGAGGCCCTGCGCGCAGCGGATGCCCTCCTCAACACACCGTGGGCCGTGGTTCGCTACGGTAAGCTCTGCCACCAGTTCATGGGCGACGGCATGAAGCCTAGGTCCGCGTGGTCGGCCACCAAAACCCTGGGCGCCCTCGTGACCGGCATGGTCGCCTACGAGACACGAGACCTCGCGCGCACGGGACGCAAAACCGGTCCGCTCAGCGACAGCGACCGCGTGGACCATTGGCTCGATAGCTTTACCTACAACCCCGACGCACAGATTGCACACGTGCTCGCTATGATCGCGCACAACGCGAGCCTTGTGCCGAACGAGCGAGAAATGGTCTACGACCTCGCGGGCGTCGAGCAAATCAACTCCCTGAGCGAAGTGCTCAACCTCGCGATCAAACAGGACCCGACTCGGCTCGGAGCCGACCTCGATGCCTTCGTACAGAGCTTTCTGTTCGAGAAACTCGGGCTCGCCAACTCGACCTGGATCGACGGAAAGGCCGAGAAAATACTGGGTTTCGGCTGGGCAACCGATATCTTCGACATGGCCAAGGTCGGACAGCTCATGCTGCAACGCGGCCTGTGGCGAGGCGAGCGCGTGCTCGACGAAGAATGGGTCTACCGCATGACACATCCTTCCTTTGAAGATGCGAACACCGGCTACGGCTATCTGACGTGGGTCAACTCCGCGTCGAACTACTCGCTCGGTGGAACGATGTTCGCCCAGGGCTTGCCGGAGGGCCCCATCATGCCCGGACCTTGCGCGCCCGTTTCGATCTATCGCGAACACCCTCACGGTCTGTCTTCAGCCAGCGACTGCAACTACGACGCACCTTACTCCTGCGACCAGGAATACGACGTGGGCGTGTGGCAAGCGGTGGGCATGCTCGGACAGATTATCCAAGGCCATCCGGGACTCGATCTGGTGGTGGTCGGTATGGACCTCACGCTGGACACGAACCTCGACGCACCGGGCAAGCTCTGGCGCGCACTCATGCCTGCAGTGATAGGCGCGGACCCAAGTTTCCAGGGCGACGAGGCCGCGTTCTGCGATGCCTACGGCAACAATCGCTACGCGCCCGACCTCGCGCCCTAGTTCGAGAGCTTGTCCCGCTCGCTCAACCTTTGATTCGATGCACTCATACCTTCCCGGTAAGCAAAAAACTACGCGCACCTGTCAACACAGGGAGTCCGCTGGGTCAACACGCTTTCGCGGATGCCGTCTAACGTGAACGCAAGCTCATGGACGTTTCGCCCTTCATCATGCGTGCACTCTGCACCTATATGCGTGACCACCACTGCGCTCTCGA
This sequence comes from uncultured Polyangiales bacterium, assembly GCA_964515685.1. Taxonomy (GTDB): domain Bacteria; phylum Myxococcota_A; class Polyangia; order Polyangiales; family DASUME01; genus DASUME01. The sequence goes on from CAZEWA010000060.1 coordinate 9,871, forward strand.
TGCGTTTCTAGCGGACGCTGGTTTTTCGTGGGATGAATTGCAAGAAACGCAGGGCTTCATCCCGCTCGAACGCATGGTCATGCTCGCCGAGGCCGCCCTGGCCGTAAGCCAAGACGCAGCCTTAGGTCTGCATTTCGGAGCGAGCATGTCGCAGCAAACAGCGCTGGTACTGCAGCCGCTCTTACTCAACTGCGCATCCTTACGCGTCGTCATCCAAGAGACCCAGCGCTACTTTCCCCTGCTTGCCTCAGAAGTCAGCTTGACCTTCGAGGAAAGCGAAGCCACGGCTGAGCTCACCTTCCATTCTGCCATCACCAACCCCGAAACGCTGCGTTTCATACTCGAGTTCAGCTTCTCGTGGATCTTGTCGACGGGTCGGGCTTTCGTCGGCATGCGCACCAGCGCCCTCGAAGTGCACCTACCTTACACGGCTCCTAGCTACGCTGCCGAATACGCGAACGTCATGCGCTGCTCCGTCGTGTTCGACGCAGAACAGGCGAAGATTTGCTTCGACCGCGCATTTTTGGATGTGCAAAATCCGTCGGCCGGCGGCACGCTGCTCCATGTCCTTCGCGAACAAGCCGAGGCGATGCTCGCGCAACGCGAAGCTACACAGCCTTGGCACCACAAGGTGCGGTCGCTACTCAAACAGGATCATACTTTGCTGGCCGAGGGCGACTTGGAGATGCTCGGCAAAGTCCTTGGGCTGTCGGCACGAAGTCTGCGCCGGCGCCTGGTCCTCGAAGGCGTGCCCTTTCGCGCGGTGCGTGACGAAGTGCGAAAGGAGCACGCCTTTCACTTGGTCTCCGAAACGCGCATACCCCTCAAGGAAGTCTCAGACCGGCTCGGGTTCTCAGAGATGAGCCCATTTTACCGCGCGTTCAAGCGTTGGTCCCAAGGCCAGACGCCCGCAGATTTTCGCTACGGACCGCAAACTGCACGCGCACGCGCCTGAGAGTCGAGCGCACGCGACGCACCGCCCTCACTTACTAGTCTGCATACTTGACGCTGCAGCCGTAGGCGGGCGTATCGGAAAGCGCGACGCTGCGAGAGCTCGTAAGATCGGCAAGCGCACGCTCGAGATAAGGCGAACGCTCGCCCTGTGCCGTGTCGCTCGCTCGGGGACGCGCATCGTCGACCACGCCCATCGGCGCATTGTCGAGGCCACCCCGGTACACGAGCACGCCCCTCGCATCGATCACGAACATATGTGGCGTCTTGGTCGCGCCGTACGCACGGCCGACATCGCCATTCTCATCGAGCAAAACGGGATGCAATAGACCAAAGTCACGGCGCGCGTCCGCGTTGCGTGCAGCACCATGGCCCTGTTTACCAGGTGCGTTCGAGTTGATGGCAAGCCAGACGAGCTTGTCGTCCGCGACACGCTTGGCAAGGTCCACGAGTGGGCCCTGAGTGTGTGCACTTTTTACGAAAGGGCAGTCGGGATTGAACCACTCGAGCACCACCGTCTTGCCGCGCAGTTCGCGCAGAGCGTGCGTATTTCCCTCCGTATCGCGCAACGAAAACTCTGGCGCGGATTCTCCCACGCTCGCCACGCGCTCGGTTTTGGCCTCATGCTGCTGCACCGGGGCCTGGGGCTTTGGAGGCGCTTCCTCGGGCGCGCGTTCGCAAGCCAGCAGCAAGCCAGAAAGAGCGACCATCATCCCCAACATGCGAGTCAACATGTACCAGACCTCCCACTCGCAGGTGAGCCTATCATGTTCATGTGCTGGCGCAGGCGCTGCCGCTCGAAGAAGCAACGCTCGTTCCCACCCGAAGCAGCTCTCGGCACGGGCGCACGCATTTTTTAGCAACGCACGCATCGCACAGAAACTAACGAACACGCGCTACAAAGCGCACGATTTCGCACGCCCGCGGCGCCGCATTTTGCAAATATCTGCTCAGTTTGCGGGGCCGACACGTAGGCCCACGCGCTGCTTCGCCCGCCATGGTCGCCATTTCATTTCGTTGCATGAGACCTGCGGCTTCAAGATTATGGGCTCCATGCGCAAGCCACACGCACTGCTTCTCTCCTCGTTGTTCGCTGCACAGGCACTGGGATGCACCGATTCCTCGTTGCCGAAGTGGGCAACAAGCACCGCCGGCACGGACATCGACAAAACGCCACAAGAGCGCGACGCAGGCTCGACAGAAACGCCTGACGCGAGCGATGAAGATGCTGCAGCGACACCCATTCCTCCGCCCGCTCCTAGGGCCGATGTAGAAGTTGTCATCACCTCGGACAATGCTTTCAGCTTTGGTTATGGCGATGCGCAACAAGTTCAGACCTTCGTCGAAGGTGTACCCTCCGACGCGGAAGGCATCTTCAACTGTCCGGTCGGTTTCGGGCCCCAACCTTACTTAGTGCCCGGAGCCGACGCTCCAGACCATGCGTACTTGTACATCATCTCCTGGGCAGACAGGGACTACACGCAGGGCGCTCTCGCGCAGTTCAAGCGCAAGGGCGGCTTCCCCATCTACAGCGGCAACGGTGCGTGGGAAGTGTGCGCCACGGGCAAGGAATACGAGCCCAACGCGGGGCCTGGCCCCGATGCCAGCACGGTCAACGAGTACCTCAGCGCGTGCAACGTGGGCAGCAGCGGCGACACGTTTAGCAAGGGTTGGGTCAGCGTCGACGGCGCCATCACCGAAGGCGCACGCGGCAAGCTCGCCATCGGCGAAGCCAACGACGAAGCCGGTGGCGACTTCCCGATTGTGTGCCAGCTCGATGACGAAGGCACGCAAGGCATTGATGCCGAGGCGCGCTGGATGTGGTTTGACCCTGAAGATGGGCGGTCCGCCTTCGTCGGCAACGCAGAAAATCGGACGCAAGCGTTTCTGATTTTCCGCCTGCCCGCCGACATTTTAGTATTCTGAGAAATCGGGCTAGCGCAGGTTCTTCTCCTGCACGACCCAGTTCTCGCTTTCCCCTGGCGCGCTCGGCCAAGCGAGTTGGCACCTAAAGCCAAGCCACACATGCCCGCGCTGTGATACGCGAGGGGTATGGTCATGCCGTGGATTCAAGCAGTCGAAAAGCACGTAGCCTCCCTATTGTTTCGCGTACCTGCATGGGCGCTGCCGCTGCTGTACGACCCGCACAAAGCGCATGTTGATGGCCAGACGCTCGCGCCGGAGCTGCAGCTCCTACTCGCGGGTCAGCGCCTGCGCCCAGGCAATCACGGCCTGACCGCGGGCAGCGTGCAGCAAGCCCGCACTGCCATGCGGCGCGACATTCTCGCGTTTGGTGGCCCAGAAATCCGTGTGCAGGCAGTGCGAGAGCTGAGCGTACAAGGCGCGGCAGGGCCCCTTCGCGCCCGTCTCTACACGCCCGAGACGCGCGGCGAGAAGCGCCCGTTGCTCGTGTTCCTGCACGGCGGAGGTTTCGTACTCGGCGACCTCGACACCCACGACGCGCCATGCCGCATGCTGTGTCGCGACGCGCGCGTACACGTGCTGTCGGTAGAGTACCGCCTGGCGCCGGAGCATCCGTTTCCTGCCGCACCAAACGACGCCTACAGCGCGCTATGTTGGGCCCAGGAACACGCCGAGGAGCTGGGCGCAGACCCCGCGCGCGTGGCGATAGGAGGCGACAGCGCAGGCGGCAACCTGTCTGCTGGCGTCACCCAACGTGCAGCCCGGGAAGGGCGTGCTCCGTGCCTGCAACTGTTGATCTACCCCGGCACCTGCCGCGTTACGCCGCGCCCTTCGCTCGAGCTCTTCGGCGACGGCTACTACCTCACGCGCGCGGACATGCACTGCTTCGATGGCCACTACATGGGCCGCAGTGAAGCCTTGTATCGCGATCCGCGCGTCTCTCCGGCGCTGGCCGAAAACCTGTCTGAGCTAAGCCCTGCTCTGGTCGTAACCGCCGGTTTCGATCCCCTGCGCGACGAGGGCGAAGCCTATGCGCACGCATTGCGTGAGGCAGGTAACCGCGTGGATATGTATCGAGAGCCGAGCCTGCTCCACGGGTTCATCAATATGGTGGGTGTAAGTGAGAGCTCACGGGCGGCTGTGAAGAAGCTCGCACTGCGCCTGCACAGCATGCTCGAGTCGCTCTGAGCTTAGCAGCACGCGGAGTCACGTGTAATCACGACTGGATGTGGCGTAGCAAAAGCGGGCCTGTTCTGGTAAACTAAGGGGTCGTGTCCGACGCATCGGCCAAACCTTTTTGCTATTCAGCGCGCCTGGTGCACCCCTTTATCGAGCTACTCGCCGAACGCGGGGCCATCGCGCCTGATTTCGTGGCGCGATTTCGCGCCCTAGACCCGGACATGCGCGTGCCGATTGCCATCGCCGAGCGCTACTTGCTCACCGCGATCGAAATCACGCACGAGGCGCATCTGGGTCTGCTAGCGGGCCGCAGCATGACTACCGGCGACTGTCCGGCCCTCGACTACGCCACAAGCACCGCAGCGTGCGTGCGAGAAGCTGTGCACACGGCCATCAAGTATGCGCGCGTGGCGAACGACGCACTGCGCCTCGACCTCGAGGAAAGATCGGGCGAGGCATTCGTGCACCTGTCGAGCGCCATGCCCTTAGCTCGCGCCTCGGCCGAGTTCATGATGGCCAGCTTCTTCTCCTGCCACGTGCAGGCCTGGCAGCGCTCGCCGTCAGAGCTGCGCTGCCACTTTGCTCACCCGGCTCCCGAAAATCGCCTGGAGTACGAGCGCACGTTTGGCGGTGCACACCTCGTATTCGACGTACAAGCCTACGGCTTTGCCTTTCCGAGTGAAGCGCTTTCGGAGTCGATGAAGACAGCAGATCCGCGCCTGCACCACATGGCCAAAAAGTACGCAGACCTTGCGCTTCGAGACTTGCCGCAAGTGCAGGTAACGCTGAGCGACGAGATACGCCGCCTGCTGCCAGCCGAGCTGTCGCAGGGGCGCACCGATTCCGCATCCATGGCGCGCAAGCTTCACATGAGCCGGCGCACCCTCGTGCGTCGCCTCGAGGCCGAAGACACAAGCTACAAGGCGCTACTCGATGAGGTCCGCCACAAGCTTGCGCTGCATCACCTCGGACGCGGCGATGTATCCACACCCGAGATCGCGTGCTTGCTCGGGTTCTCCGATGTCACCACGTTCCATCGCGGATTCAAGCGCTGGACGCAAAAGACACCGGGTAGCTACCGCAGCGAGCTAGGTCTCGCTGCTGCTACCAGAGACGCCGCTGCCATGCTCAAGCCTCCTTCGATCTAGCAGAAAGCCCCTTGTGCAGCAGACATCTGTCGAGCGCGATGGCTTCGCCGCGCCGATAGCGGCCTAGCAGCTCCCGCGAACGCTCCGCAAGCATACGCCTGACCTCGCGCCGCATGCCCTTCACGCGCGGGATACTCATGTTGTCGTAACCCGTGGTGGCGTGCCGCAGCCAGGCGATGGTAGCGGCCTCAGCGCGACGCTCGATGGGAATGCGCTTGGTGCGCGCGACCGTGCCGCTTCCCACGGGCACCGCGTGATCGGCGATGGCCTGCGCCAGACTCTGACCGAGTCCCGCGTGCACGGGAGCGAAACCTAAAAACTGAAACACCGCAGCACGAAAGTCTTCTTCGTAGGCTTCCTGTTCGCGCCCGCGCTTCTCGCGCGCCTGCTCGAGCTTGCGCGCGTAACTTGGATTCTCGCGTTCCTTCTCGAGCTCAGCGCGCAAGGCTTCAATGCGCTGCTTTGGCGCATATACGCCAAGCGAAAAGGTCTTTCTGCCCCGCTTCTCCTGCACGACCCAGCTCGGGCCGGCCTTCTTCACGCGGCGCGTAAGGCCTGGATCTCCAGGCGAAAGCAGCTCCCAGCCCGCAGGCACATGGAGCACCACACCTGCATCGCGCACCGTTCCTGCCCGTGGCCCGGGTGCGACCTCTCGATTCTTGTCCGGCATAACGGGCCTTGTATTCGCGACACACAAACACGGTGCAAGGCGGACCGCATGCGTGATAGACGCAAGACCCAAAATCGGGCCACAGGTCCCACGTTTTGGGCTCCCCGTCCGCACCAGGGTCCCGGAACCGAACTCGCTTCCATGTCTTTTCCGGGCGCGGAGCCGTAGCAGCGCACTTTTCGGGTCGCCTCTGATTCCAGAAGACCTAACGTTGTGTCGACTAGGAGACTCCATGCGCATCGAAGACCTGAATGTCACGATCTCGTCGTACTTTCGGGGTGAGCGGCACGAGATGTTCGCCATCCTCGCCTGCTCGCTCATCTTAATTTGCGCTTCCGGCCTACTCTACGTACTGGCGCGCGACGGCTTCGCGAAAGGCTTTGCGGTGGCCGTATTGGTATCAGCACTCGGTCTCTCATCGATCGCCGTGTCCTTACTGCGCAGGGACCCGCCCCACGAGGTAGCTCTTCTCGCTTCGTTGCAAGGCCCCGAAGCGCAGCAGGCACTGGAGCAGGAGAGCGCACGTATTGCGGCCTTCGTGCCTTACTATCCCAGCTATCGCTACGCCGCTCTGGCGCTTGCACTCATTGCGGGCATCGCGGTTCTGCTCATAGACGCCGGCTGGGTCAAAGGCGCCGCAGCGGGCGTGTTTCTGCTGGCCGCAGCGCAGTTCACCATCGACCACTATTCCGAGCGCAGAGCGCGCGACTACGCGGACAAGCTCGGAAGCGCAGCAGCAGAAGGCGTGGACCAAGCTGCGCAGCATGTGCGATAGCGCGCTCGCGTAGCGCGAGCCCACAAGCCGTGCGCATGGTTCAGATGGAAAAGCCAAAGTTGCCGTGGAAACCGAGTGGTATCGCCGTGTCGACCTGGCATCGGGCCAAGGGTTCGAGCGTGGCTGCGTCGAGCACGAACAGCGTGGCTTGGTCCTTGGTGCGGTGGGAACCGAGCGAGAGCAGCACACCATCCGCCTCACTAGTAGCGCCAGGTCGCGCGACCATCACGGGCTCCGACAGCACGTAGTCCGCGTCAGAAAAGCGCGTCACGCGGTCCCGAGCCAGCTCCACATGCACGACCTCGGTATCACCGGAAGCGGGCCCGCGCATACCTCGCTTGAACGCCGTGCCCCACACGTGCTCGTAGGCCTTACCGTTCACCATTCGGTAATTCACCTGCGGGAAATCGAATCCCTCGGTGGAAAGCTCTTCGAGGGTCACATGCTTTTTCCCAGGCACCAAACGTGCACGCAGCAAGCGCGGCATGAGGTCTGGCGTTTCTAGGGCAAGCTGCGCTCTCCGGAGCCTGCTCACGATGCTCGGGTCGTCGTAGCAGAGGAAGTCCATCACCACGCCGCCCTTGTCCTCGAAGGTATTGACCGTGTGGAAACAGAAACGCGCATCGGTCTCGTACGCTGCAAACGTACGCGCACTGCGGTCGAACTTCCACAGGCGCATGCCCTGCTTCGGCTGATACCGGAAGTGCTCGATGAAGCCGCGATTCGAGAACAACATACGCAGCGGGTTCACGCGGAACGGATGGTCGATGATCACTACGTGGTTTTGCGTGAAACCAAACGAGTGCACATACGGCATCTCTTTGAGCTGTAGCCTGCCTTCCTCTTCGCGTGCATGACTCGCCCAACTTTGCCTGTACACCACCAGCGCGCTGCGCGGGCCGTACTCCGAGCCGAGATTGACGAGCGCATTGCGCTCCCTGTCGAAGTGCGGATGAGCCGTCATGATGAGGTTGCGCGAAAGCTCGTCATCGTAGGCATACTCTCCGCGGGTGTGCAGGGTCTCTCCGTCCAGCAGATGCTGGTGCGGGCTCTCGGTCATCGCGAGCCAATCCCCTTGCCAGGGGATTACGTTCACGTTGGCATTGTCGGTGATCTCACCCACCGGCTTGAACAGTCTCGACAATAGTGAACGATTTGTTCGCGTATCAAAACTACCGATATCGGTACGTCCTTGCTCACTCGCGCTCAGCACGGCCGATTCAAGCAGGTGCTGGCGATAGCTTGGCTTGGCGCCGAATTCGAATGCGTAAGCGAGAGCCAGACCGTCAAACCAGTGCCCTGCTCGAAACGCGCCATGATCGAACACGGCAGGACACAAACGCACGAGCTGACCTTTGAGCCACTCTGGCAACGTGCCCTCGACACGCACGGGCAAGTGCTCTTCGCGCTCGGAGGACCAGCGGAAAGGCGCAGGCATCGTGGATTTCGCGCGTGGCCCCTGAGCTGTGTGCATCGCCATGTTTTCTCCTTCGAGATTGTTGCCAGAAGCCTGCGCGCCTGCGCGCGGCTTTGCAAGAAGACCGCCCCAAACCCTACCTCAGCGCCGTGGATTTTTGGGGCTGGTGACGCAGAGAACACCGGCACAAGCTAAGGAGTGGCCATTGACCAACGCCTTGCCACGCTTTCGCGTGCGCTCCGCTCGCGCAACTATCGGCTGTTTTTCGCCGGCCAAACCATCTCCCTCGTAGGTACATGGATCACGCGGATAGCCACCAGTTGGCTCGTGTATCGCCTCACCGACTCCCCTTGGCTTCTAGGGGTGGTTACGTTCGTCAGTCAAGCTCCCTCGCTCCTGTTCTCGCCCATCGCGGGCGTTTGGGTCGACCGTGTAAATCGCCATCGTCTGCTGCTCATCACCCAGGTTTTGGCGATGCTGCAATCTGGCCTGCTGGCGTATTTTGCGCTGAGCGGCGAGATCGATGTGCCTCACATTCTCGCGCTCAATCTATTTCAAGGCTTCATCAACGCAGTCGACATGCCGACGCGTCAAAGTTTTTTGGTCGAGATTGTGGAAGACCGTGACGACCTACCCAACGCCGTCGCCCTCAACTCTTCCATGGTGAACATGGCGCGTCTGCTGGGCCCTTCCATCGCCGGCGTGATGATAGCGACGGTCGGCGAGGGCATGTGTTTCCTCATCGACTCCGTGAGCTACATCGCGGTCATCGCCTCGCTGCTCGCCATGCGCGTGCTCGTCCGCCCTCAACCGAAACAGCACCCCAAAATGCTCGCTCAACTCGTGGAAGGCTTCCGCTACGTAAACGGATTTTCGCCAATTCGCGCGATGCTCTTGCTGCTCACCGTCACCAGCATCCTCGGCGCACCCTATACGGTGCTCATGCCAGTCATCGTTCGCGAAGTGTTGCACGCTGAAGCCACCACACTCGGCGTGCTGATGGCAAGCTCGGGCTTGGGCGCTCTCATGGCTGCGCTCTATTTGGCCTCGCGCGCTACGATCTTAGGACTCGGAAAAATCATCGCAGGTTCTGCGGCGCTCTTCGGCGTCTGCATATTTGGCCTTGGATTGTCGACCCACTTGTACCCATCCATCGCCCTCATGTTTATCGCAGGCTCGTGCATGATGCTGCAGATGGCCGCGTCCAACACGATCTTGCAAACCGTAGTCGACGAAGACAAACGCGGCCGCGTCATGAGCTTCTACACCATGGCCGTTTTTGGAACCGTGCCGATAGGCAGTTTATTCTCGGGTGCATTCGCCGAAAAACTTGGCGCCCCGAAAACCCTGATGTTGGGCGGTGCGCTCAGCCTAATTGCGGCATGCTTTTTTGCCCGAATTTTGCCAGATTTGCGCAAGATTTTGCGACCCGTCTATCGGCGTCTCGGCATCTTGCCTGCGCCGCGCACACTTATCAAACACTGAAAGCCCTTCGCGCAAATGCAGGCACAGATACGCGCAAAAGCTTGTGACATCGGCCAGAACGCACTAGGAACCCTGCATGGCAACTTCTCGCATTCCATTCGCCCTCTTGTCATTCGCGGTTGGCTGCGCCTCGGCGCCTGCACCGAAGGTCGAGAATCCTGCTCCGCCGCCTGCTGAAGAAGTGGCAGAAGTCGTTCCTCCGCCCGCTGAAGAAGCAGCGCCGGCACCGACTGCTGAAGAGCTCGCCGCGGCCCAGGCCGAACAAGAGCGGCTCGCCGCTGAAAAGAAGGCACAAGACGAGCGCGAACAACTGCGCGCAGATCAAAAAGCCGCCGCAGAGCGGCTCACACCCGAGCTGCGTGAGCAGGCCCAAAAGCTCGTCGAGACCTCGTTTGCAAGCGGCAAGGCAGCACTCAAGGCCAGCACGGCAGGCAGCCACCGCGCGCCTGCCAATGTGGCGCGTGACAAAGACCGCCACCCGATCGAGACCTTGGAATTCTTCGGCTTCAAGCCCACGCTCACCGTGCTCGAATACGGCCCTGGCGGAGGCTGGTACACGGAAATCCTTGCGCCTTCTCTGGCGAAGCGCGGCAAGCTTCTCGCCACGAACACCGACCCGAACGGCCCGCTCACCGACCGCAGCTCTTACTACGGCGAGCGCTTCAAGCTCTTCCTGGAGACCTCGCCAGAGCTGTACGGCAAGGTCGAAACCGTGACCATCGACAAGACGCCAGCACTAGAGGTGCCGGCCGGCAGTGTTGACATGGTGCTCGCGTTCCGCACGCTGCACGGCATGGTCAACGCAGGCACGCTCAATGCGTGGCTCGAGGCCTTCCACACCGCCCTCAAGGACAACGGTGTGCTCGGCATCGAGCAGCACCGCGGCAAGCCCGATGCGATCTTCGAGGAGACCGTCAAGGCCGGGTACTTGCCGGAAAAATGGGTCATCGAGCAGGTCGAAGCGGCCGGGTTCAAGCTCGCTGGCAAGAGCGAGATCAATGCCAATCCTCGCGACACCAAGGATCACCCGTCTGGCGTCTGGTCCTTGCCACCGAACCTGCGTGAAGGCGAGCAAGACAAGGCAAAGTACGAGGCCATTGGCGAGAGCGATCGCATGACGCTCAAGTTCGTGAAGATCAAGAAAAAGTCCTGATTCGCCGAGCATACCGCTTGCGTCGACCACGGATGCGATGCAAGCGGCGTAGCCCACGAACCGCTCCGCGTTAGTCCTCGAGCAGCTTCAGGTATGCATCTGGGCAATCGAGCGGGCGCTCGCTTACGGAGATGACAGGCACTCGGCCATCGCCGCGTGTCCACTCCATCGCGGTGCCGTGGAGCGTGAAGGTGGGCATACGCGCCAGCACTTCGACGTCCAGGTCGCCCGACGCAACCAGGTCTTGCAAGATGTCCATACCGACGGGACGCATGCGCAACCGTGCTGTCACGCGAGCCGGTATTTCGGGTACCGTATTCGGCAACACCACGGTCATCGTGCGCACGTGGGGCGGCCCAGGCACTTCGATCGTCAACGGCAAGACGTCGCTTACGTAGCCGTCAGGATAGGCCTCCGAGCGCTCGGCGTCCCAGAACATGTGCACCTCTTTGCCCGCAGCATCGTAGATGCGGTCGCGGAACATGTAGAAGTTCGGATCGTACGCCGGGTCGTCCTT
>CAZEWA010000060.1:21188-26402 GCA_964515685.1 uncultured Polyangiales bacterium
TCGCTGCGCGACACGTCCATGTGACATCCGCCACAGGTCTCGAAGGCGGGCGAGCCGACCTTACTGTAGCCACTCTGCAGATACTCCACGTAGGTTCGCTCGAGCTTGATGCCCTTGGGCGTGACCACATCGTGACAGCTTCCGCAGAGCTCCGAGCTCTTGGGGCTGTTGCGGTCGTGCAGGCTCGAGTACGCCACCGCGTGTGCGCCGGGGTCCACCGGGTTGCGCAAGGAGCCGCGCATGGTCTGGTCGTTCGCGAGCGTAACCTTACCGTTGTGGTCCGCCTCGAGACCCGTCGCGTTGTGGCAGAAGTAGCAAGTCACGCCCTGATAGGCATCGGGCACTTCTTCGATGTTGAGTCCGTTGGTGGTAAAGCCTTCGCGCACTGCCATCGGCGCGTGGCAGTTCACGCAAAAGTCGCCGAGCTCATGATTCGTCTCGCGCTGACCACGGCGATTCATCGCCAAGAACACGGGGTCCTTCGACGCGTACGCGTGCATACTGCTGGCCCACTCGCGGTAGTGGCGCGGATGGCAACTCACACACGTCTGGGGATCCATCAGCGCTTCACGTGAGAGCCGCACGGGGCCGCCGCCGTCCCTGTCGCCAGCGTCCGCCCCGGCATCCCCAGGTTCAATCTTTCGCGCCGGCGTTTTTTCGCCACCGCACGCTGCGGCCAAACAGGCCCACAAGCCAAACGAACCTAGATATCTTGCGAGAACTCCCACGCCTTACTCCGTCCGCTCCGTGCTCTCACTCAGGCTCAACGCATACGTCGAACATCACAAAGTCATCGCCGGCTGATTCCGAGGTGAGCTCAAGCCGAACCTGCCAGGGCCCTCGCATCGTAAAGTTGAAGCCATCGAACTCGTAGTTTCCCGGCTCCGCCAGGGCAGAGAACTTGGGTTCGAAGGTTCCATGGTGCGCGTGGACGGGCATATAGGTGTACGCACGCTTCACACCGATGTCAGTGATCGGATCGCCGTCCTTGTTTTGAAAGTGAAGCTCCCAATCGGATGTGCCCTTGAGCAACGGCAAGGGATCCACCTTCACGACCTTGGCGTAGATGAACTTGGAATCGCCCTCGGCCTCGCTACCAACGGCCAAGGCAGGCAACTTGGGATCACAGGGAGCTTCGGGGAAGCCGCCGTCGGGTTCTGGATGAATGTGGCCTGAATCGTGAGCGTGATGGGCCGCATCGCGATCATGCACGTGCCCAGCGTCATGGTGGTCACCGTGCGCAACGGGTTTGTCCTCCCCGCAGGCAGCCACCCACAAGCCTAGAACACAAGCGCCCAGTAGGTTTTTCGACTCCATGCTCATCACGCCCTCTTTCGGTTGCCGCGCCGGATCGCCAGCGCACCCACAATGGAAGTGAGCAGCCACGCCGCAGGCGAGTGGCCGCTCTCGTCCGATCCTGGATGAATCGAACAATCGTCCTTCTTTTTCGCGCGCGGCGCTACGCCCGCGTCCGAGCCATCGCAGGGTCCTGCATCTGCATCGCACTGGTCCGGCTTGCCGGCATCTTCGGTGCCGCCATCGGCTCCCGCATCACTGCCAGTAGTACCCGCATCGCGGCGCGAGTTGTAGTTGTCAGCGTCGTTGCCGCAGAACGGCTCGTCGTACGCAGAGCACAAAGGTGCTGACGCAAAGTGTCCCGGGCCACACCAACCCGGCGCACAAAGCTGATCGTGGCAATCCGCTACCACGTCCTGCCCCGGACAGGCCTGGATGCGATCCACAGAACTCATGTCGACCAGCGCAGTAAACTCGGCCGCCGCGACATCGAAGCGCCCCAACTCGAGCCGCTTGCACAACAGAAGCTCGTTCGGATCCGCCGTCAGCCCGATACACGCCACAGCGCTATCGAGTACGCGCGTGGGAGCTTGCTCGAGGCCTTTTTCGAACCTTAAAAGCCCGGGCAGCGCATCGGCCTCACTCGATTTGCTCCCGTTATCGGCAACCCACAGCGTGCCATCCGGCGCGAACACAGCGGACGCGAACGACGAAACCTCCTCATACAGCGTCGAGAACGACAGGCCTCCGTCGGTGCTCAACAGCAGCGTGTCCCGATTTTCATCGAGACTCCCCCCTTCGCGCACGCGCTCAAACAACCCCAGCACGCGGTCTCCATTCGTGGGGTCGATACCAAGCAAAGTAAAGGCTGCTCGCTCGGGCACCGTGATGGCCCGCTCCTCGAAGCTTTCACCGCCATCGTCCGACTTCAGCGCGAATATCGAGTACACGTAGGTGTCGCCCACTTTACGCAGGCGCGAGGTGCTGGTGATAAGGCGCAGGCCGCCTCCCGGCTTTTCGCCCACCACGAGACCCGCATTTGACCAGTTCTCGCCGGTCGGGACTTCGGGGCTTTGCCACAGCTGCGTGAGGGCACCGCTTTCATCGCGGCGCCACAGGCCTTCGTTCGGATGCCCGGTGGTGCCGTTGGTGATGACGTAGCTCACCTTGGGTGCCTGAGCGCTCGTGGCCATGCCAGCGATCCAGAACGTCGACAACTCGGGCACATCCCGAAACGCGCAGCCCTTGCCATTGTCGACGAACAGCCCACCCGTCGTCCCCACCAGCGTGCGCCCTCCGCCGAGCACGAGCACGTTGCGGGCGCGGGTCAGACTGGCACGGATGTCTGCGACATGGGCCTTGGACGGCATGTCGAGCGCCCGGATAGCATCTTCCGCCATGGCCGACGTGCACAAGAGGTCGAAGCTCTTCCCGCCATCGGCACTGTAAATTAGGCCTGTTTTGGTGCCGGTGTTGTCGTAACGCAGCACGAGGCGCTGCGCGTTTTCGGGGTCGACCTGCACGCCGACCAGCGCTTCCACCGGACCGCTGGCTTGCGCCGCGCCCGCAAAGAGCGTGAGCGCCGGCAGCAAACCAAGTCCCGCCACACGCCGGAATCCGCCTCCAAAACCGCGGTCTTCAGACAGCCCAAGCTTAAGCAATCGCATGACACCTACTCAGAGACCAAAAGCCAACGAGCATGCGTACCAAGAACTACGTGGGAGCAGAAGCCTTATTCCTCTCGTGAATCGGTCTTCGTTTCGAGGACAGCGCTCGATTCGGACAAGGCTGCAACTGTCTGCGACGGAATAAAAAAAGGCAGCTCGCACGAGGGGGGGACGGCCGAGCTGCCTGGCAACTGCGTGCGGAGGGGGACCCCGCAAGTGCGGTCGCACTTTCTATGTACAGGAAAGCATAGCGAAGTCCGTGCCAAGCCAGCTTGCACGAAACGACGGAGGTTTTTGTGTGAGCTTGCCTGCATGGTCCTGCGCGGTTGCAATCCTGGTCATTCAAGTTTGCGAAAATCGCTCTAAAACGAAGGACAGCACGTCTTTCCGGCATCCCTGCGCGCTCCCCCGATCAAAATTTTGTTCCGCTGTGTTACCGTCGCGTCCCAGAATAGGCAGTCGTTGTGATCCTTATGCTCGAGTCCCCCACTTACTCGTACTCGCGGGAACCAGGCTCCCTTCCCCGATCTGAGCGCGCGGCCCGCAACCCGGGTTTCGTGCCGAGCCCCACAGTTGAGGTAAATCAAGGATGAGTGCGCGCACTCCTTCACACGGTCGCGCCGTCGTTATCGGCGGCAGCATGGTTGGACTCGCCACAGCCCGCGCCTTGAGTGGGCACTTTCGCGAGGTGATTCTCATCGACAGGGACACCTTCCCTGTGGACGAGCCCGCCCACCGCATCGGCGTCCCCCAGAGCTACCACATCCACAATCTGACGCTGCGCGGCCAGAGGGAGCTCGAGGATCTGTTCCCCGGCTTCCGAGAAGAAGCCATCAAGCTCGGCGCCATGCCCATCGACTACGGCCGCGACGTGGCGCGCTGCTCCGCGCTCGGCTGGCAAAAGCAGTTCGACAGCGGCCTCATCGCCCTGTCGGCCACGCGCATCTTGATGGAGTTCGCGGAGCGCCAGCGCTTCAGGGCGCTCAACACCAACATCCGCGTCATCGAAGACACGCGCGTGCTCAACCTGATCACCGAGGGTGAAGGGAAAAACCAGCGCGCCGCCGGCGTCGTCACCGACAAAGAAGGCGAAGAACGCATCCCTGCCGACTTCGTGGTCGACTGCAGCGGACGCAGTACCAAGTGGAAAAAGTGGTTCGAGGAGCGCAGCCTGCCGCTTCCACCCGAGACGGTGGTGGACTCGCGCTGCGGCTACAGCTCGCGCTTCATGCGCCCCAAAAACCCCGAGAAATATCAGTGGAAGGGTATGGTCGTGGACGGCACCTTCCCGAACCACCCGTACTGGGGCGTGATCGTCCCGCTCGAAAACAACGACTGGGTGGTGACGATAGGTGGCATCGGCGAGAACTATCCCCCAGGCGACGAGGAAGGCTTCTTCAACTGCGCCAAGAGCTTGCTCACGCCGCTCTACGCAGAGGCGCTGGCAGAGGCCGAGCCCCTGACACCCGTCCGCACCTTCCGCCGCATGGAGATGCGCTGGAACCACTTTGAGCGCGTGGGCGTGGCCCTGGACAGGTTTTTGGTCATCGGCGATTCCGCCTGGGCCTACAATCCGCTCTACGGGCAGGGCATGTCCATCGGCATCACTTGTGCCCGAATCCTGCGCGACTTGCTCGACAAGAACCCTAGCCTCGACGGGCTCGATCGCAGGTTCTATCCACCGGCCAAGAAGTTTTCGTATCCGGCATGGGAATCGACAGCGCTGCTCGACATGCGCTGGCCCCAGACGCACGGCAAGCGCCCCTGGCACATGGCCATCACGCATCGGCTGCTCGACTTTGCCTGGACCGCTGCTCAATACGATGACGACCTGTTCATGGCCGTGCTGCAGAACGTGCATTTGCTCAAGACGCAGCCCACCGAGCTGATGACCCCACGCGTTTTGTGGGGCTTCTTGAAGTACACACTCAAGCGCCTGACCTTCATGAAGCTTGCCCCACTTTCGCGCGCGCCCATGCTGCCGGGAGGTCGCTGAGCGCTCGGGCAACTTCCGGGCAGCTTCTGGCATGGACGCTGCATTCTGCGTGTCCATGCCAACCAAGAAGAAGCCTTCACAGCGCAAGTATTCTCCGAAAGCCGCGGAAAAAGTGGAGCGCGCGGTTCACGAGATGAAGCGCGGCAAGCTCAAGTCGGGCAGCTCGGGAAAGCCCGTGAAAAGCCGCAAGCAAGCGGTGGCCATCGGCTTGAGCGAGGCGCGCAAAGAAGGCGCACGGGTACCAAAAAAGCGCAA